>DPAC01000067.1:5294-9900 GCA_003517675.1 Porphyromonadaceae bacterium
GCGGTGATAGAACGTTCTCGTTCCGGTAATGGCGGTCATTTGTGGCTATTCTTTGAGGAGAATGTGCCGGCTTTCATGAGTCGAAAAATTGTGTTTGAATTGCTGTTGCAAGCCGGGATAGTCTCCAGATTTGAGAAAGAACCCAGCTTTGACCGACTTTTCCCAAATCAAGATACCCATTCAGGTAAAGGTGTTGGCAATTTAATTGCATTACCCTTGCAAGGTGCTTCGTTGAAGAACGGAAATTCTTGTTTCCTGAATCCGGAGACATTTGAGCCGGTTGCCAATCAATGGAGCTTTTTACTATAATACTCCCCGAAATTTGTACCACGATCTAAGCACAAAAAAATGCCGACGCTCATAAAATTTATATTGCTTTCTCTTAGGATGGTCAATACTGCCGGAAGGGCAGTTAAAACATACCTGTTAAACCAGCTTTTCCATGGGGTCGGTATGCCCGGAATGGGGGCAGTATGCTCCGGAATATCCAGGCATTGTACGTTTTTGGATCTTCCGGATGAGAAGTTTAAAAATTGCTTGTGTAAAAACAATGGCACGCCTTTACTGTTTAATAGAGAAAATATTGCTACTTTTGCAGGTCAAGTGAAACACAATTCAAGTGAAACCTAATAAGGACCACAATGAAAAAAAATATTATTTTATATGGTTTGGTACTGTTGATCATGGCTGCAGTACCGGGTTGCGGATCCAGCAAGAAGATTGCCTACCTACAAGGAATCGAGACGATGACACCCGAGGAGCTTGCACAGGCAACCTCGCTTTACGATGCCCGGATCATGCCGAAGGACCTGCTCACCATTGTGGTCAGCACGACCGATCCTGAAGCATCCAGGCCGTTTAACCTGGTGATGCCAACGGTTAGCCAGGGGATCTCTACAAGTTCAGGTTATCAGGGCCAACTCCAGACCTACCTGGTGGACAACAATGGCCAGATTGAGTTCCCTGTGGTGGGAATGATCACTGTGAAGGGGCTCACAAAGAGGCAGGCGGAGGAGAAGGTGAAAGGGCTGCTGCGTACCTACCTCAAAGAGGAACCGGTGGTGACGGTCCGCTTTGTGAACTACAAGATCTCGGTGGTAGGTGAGGTGGCACGACCCAATACCTTTACCATCCAGAACGAGAAGGTGAATGTCTTCGAAGCTCTGGCCATGGCGGGCGATATGACGATTTGGGGACGGCGCGACAACGTGAAGATATTGCGCGAGGATGCGGATGGAAACAAACGGGTAACGATGATGAACCTAAACGACCCTTATGTGATTTTCCACCCCGACTTCTACCTGCAACAGAACGATGTGGTCTATGTGGAACCCAACAAGGTGAAGGCTCAAAACGCGGAGATCGGCTCCGCAACGGGAATCTGGTTGTCGGCTACCTCGATTCTGATATCGGTGGCGACACTGCTGGTAAATGTGCTGAAATAAGTTCTTAATTCTTGGTTTATAATTTAAAAGCTAGCTTTCAGCTTTCAGTTTGATACATATGACAGAATTCAATACAACCCCACAGGGTATTCAAGGCGAGGAGAAAGAGGATGTGATCTCGGTGATGGAGATCGCGACACTGTTTATCAAACACTGGAAGTGGATCTTCTTCGGGCTGCTGGTGACACTGGCAGCGGCAGTCCTCTACCTGCGTTATACGACTCCCGTTTATAAGGTGAGCAGCAGCATCGTACTGAAAGAGGAGGGGCGGAGAGGCCCCTCCTCTACGCCGGGAACATTGGAGGAGATTGCCATGATGGGTTCGGTGAGCAACGTGGAGAACGAGCTGTACATCCTGCAAAGCCGCTCACTGGTGCGCTCGGTGATCAACCGACTGGACTTGCATACGTCTTACATTGTGGAGGGACGGATCAAAAGTACGGATCTCTATACCCAGAGCCCGGTGATCGTGGATATGGCGCAGAGCGACCTGGACAGACTGCGCGAGACCATCAGCTTCGAGATGCAGATGCAGAACGATTCATCGGTGCAGGTTCGCGGAATGATTGCGGGTGAATCAATCGATACACTCTTCAATCATCTGCCGGCGGTATTGATGACAGAGCTCGGTACCATCAGCTTTACCCGCCGCCCGGATGTTGAAGTGAACAACAGACTGCTGTATGTATCCATCCAGCATCCCGACGCGGTGATCGCGGCCTACCGCGGTAACCTGGAGGTGACCCAGGCATCGCGACAGGCTACCGTGATCAACGTTGCACTCAATACTCCTTACCCGCAGAAGGGAAGGGATTTTATCAATACGCTGATAGAGACCTATAACAACGAGGCGATTGAGGACAAGAACCAGGAGGCACGCAACACGCAGAAGTTCATTGAGGAGCGTATCGCCATCATCGACAAGGAGCTGGGTACGGCTGAGCAAAACGTGGAGCAGTATAAGAAGGAAGAGGGACTGACGGACCTGCAGACAGACTTGCAGCGCGATATGCAGATGGGGAGCGTGTATGAGCAGCAACTCGTGGAGGTGGAGACACAACTCAACGTGGTGAACTCGCTCAGCAGCTACCTGAATAATCCGGAGAACCGTAACAAGACGATCCCCAGCAACATCGGAATACAGGATCCCACGCTGGCGGCTACCACGTCGGAGTACAACCGCTTGCTGCTGGAGCGGGAACGGCTCTCGCAGAGCATGACGGACGACAATCCGGTGATGAAGCGTTTGAATGATCAGATCAACGGCTTGCGCCAGAGCATCGACGCATCGATCAACAGTGTACAGCAGGGTCTCCAGATTCAACGGCGCGAAGCACGCAACCAGGCGAATCTCTTTGGGGGACGGATGAGTGTGATGCCTACGCAGGAGCGGGAGTTTATGGAGCTCTCGCGCGAACAGCAGATCAAGGCGAGCCTCTTTTTGATGCTTCTCCAGAAGCGGGAGGAGAATGCGCTGGCGCTGGCGGCTTATGCGAACAAGGCGAAGGTGCTGGATGAGCCGGCAAACGAGGGACAGGTGGCACCCCGAACAATGATCATCCTCCTGGCGGCACTGCTGCTGGGGCTGCTGATACCGATGGGAATCATTTACCTGGCCGATATGCTGCAGTACCGTATCCGTACCCGCGGCGACGTGGACCGCATTTCGAAGGTGCCGATCCTCTCCGAAGTACCAAAGCATGACGAGGATGAGAACATCGCGGTGATGGAAAACGAGACGCGTCCCATCGACGAGGCGTTCCGCATGTTGCGCACCAACCTGCTGCTGACTCTTGGGGCGGACAACAAGGTGGTGGTGTTCACTTCTACCGTAGCGGGAGAAGGAAAGACATTCGTCGCGCTTAACTCGGCCATTAGCCTCTCGCTGCTGAACAAGAAGGTATTGCTGGTGGGGCTCGACCTGCGCATCCCCCGGCTGAAAGAGTACATGAACCTGGATACACGTGACGGCATCACCAGCTACCTCTCGGGATTCGAGAAAGACCTGGACAAGTTGATCGTACCCTCGGGCATCACGGAGAACCTGTTCGCGCTACCCGCGGGGTCCATCCCGCCGAACCCGGCGGAGCTGCTCTCACGGCCTACACTTGACGCTGCTTTTGCCAAGTTGCGCGAGGAGTTCGACTATATTCTGATTGACTCGGCTCCGGTGGGGCAGGTGACGGATACACTGATCCTCAACCGCGTTTCAGACGCTACTGTGTATGTATGCCGTGCCAACTACTCGAGCAAGGGGAACCTGCGCTACGCCAATGAGATGATGGCGCAGAACCGGCTCAGGAACATGGTGCTGGTGGTGAACGACGTGGATGAGTTCCATCATGCCTATGGCTATGGCTACGGCAGCGGCTATGGCTATGGCTACGGGAAAGAAAAGAAGAAGAAGAAGAAAAAAGCATGAAAGAAGCTGCAACCGTTCCTCCACGATATCCCGATCTGTTCGGACACCCGAGGGGACTCTCCCTCCTGTTTTTAACCGAGATGTGGGAGCGGTTCTGTTACTTCGGCATGCGGGGACTGCTGGTGCTCTACCTCACCAAGTCGCTGCTGCAGGGCGACGATCAGGCGTTCGCCATCTACGGCGCCTACACCGCGTTGGTCTACATGGCCCCCGTGCTGGGTGGGCGACTGGCAGACAATATCCTGGGCTACCGCATCGCGGTGATGCTGGGTGCGGTGCTGATGGCCATCGGTGAGTTCATGATCCTGGGCGGCAGCCTGACCTGGCTCTACATCGGCATGGCGGCCATCATTGTGGGAAACGGTTACTTCAAAGCCAACATCTCCAGCCTGGTGGGCAAGCTCTATACGGCCGACGATCCACGGCGCGACTCCGGCTTCACCATCTTCTACATTGGCGTCAACGTGGGTGCACTGCTGGCTACGCTGGTGGTGGTATGGGTTGGCGAACGTTTTGGGTTTAAATATGGCTTCGGACTGGCCGGCATCGGCATGCTGCTGGGACTGCTGATCTTCGCCGCGGGACAGAAATACTACAAGGAGGAGGGACGCCCTCCCCATCCGGAGAAGCTACACGCAAAGGTGCTCGGCCCACTCACACAACTGCAGCTCACCGTGCTGCTCTCCTTCCTGATCATCCCGCTGCTCTACCTCCTCATCATCTACAACGGCGTGATGGG
>DPAC01000067.1:10231-10662 GCA_003517675.1 Porphyromonadaceae bacterium
TGGGTGAAGCTGTCGGAGCGCAACCTCAACCCCAACATCCCCGCCAAGTTCGGCTATGGCATCATCCTGCTCGGCATCGGTTACCTCATCACCCGCTTCGGACTGTACAACCACAACGAAGCCTACCTGGTGCCCCTCTGGATCATCATCGCTATCTACTTCTTCCACACCGTGGGCGAGCTCTTCATCTCCCCCATCGGCCTCTCCATGGTGACCAAGCTGGCACCCGAGAAGCTCTCCGGCACGCTAATGGGCGCCTGGTTCCTCTCCTTCTCCGGCTCTAACTTCCTGGGAGGACAGCTCGCAAAGCTCACCAACAGCAGTGACGCGGTTGTGGATGGTGCAGCGAATGCGGAATCCCTGACCCGTTACATCGATGTCTATACCAGCTTCGGCCTGATCGCCGTCGCCGCCGGCCTCCTGGTGCTGAT
>DPAC01000067.1:10923-15499 GCA_003517675.1 Porphyromonadaceae bacterium
CGGCTTCCCGTTCACGGTGGCGGGGATGACGATGTGCTGATGTGCCACGTAGGCCTGCTTCGTTCCGGCGATGGGCGTCTCACCCAGTGCGATGAAGTCGCTCTCCAGCCAGGTTTTTTCAAAAGCCACGCTGTCCGTCGCTGCACGCGTCGCGGTGGCACCGTTCACCGCCGCATGGTGCGTATGCCCGTCGAATGCCCCGTGGATGTCCACCTTGTACGATGCAAGCGCCACATTATCAGCAAACTGCACTGTAAACTGCAGCGTGCTTCCCGGCATCACCTCCTCATCTTCCGCCGGCTCCATCACCGTGATCACCGGCTTCTCATTGTCGATATCCTCCGTATCGCATGCCATGAATGCAACTGCGCCCAATAAAATGATCCCCGCTAAATACAATGATTCCTTCATAATTTTTTAAAATTAATGGTTACCCCTGACTATTGATAGCTGCGTTCAAAATGGAAGTTTCACAATCAACTGCATATTTCTTCCCGGCTCCGGTGCATTGAGTTTGCGGTAGAAGCTCAGGTGATTCAAAAAAGCCCTGTTAAGCAGGTTGTCGATCTGAAAAGTGGTGATGACGTACCTTTCGCCTAACCGCCAGTGCATTTGTGCCGACAGGTTCCAGAGGGTGGTACCCGGTGTCCGCTCCTCGTTTTTCGCGATCCTGTTCTGCTCCATCACCCATTGGTTCTCCAGCCCAAACGCATAGTTCGAAACCACGTCCTGCCCCGCTCCGGAATAGGTGAGGCGGGTTGTCACTACCGTCGGGGGAGAAAAAGGCAGCGGGTAGTGATCGGTCAGGTTCCGGTTATAGACATATTCCAGATCGGACGTCACGCTCCATCTTTCATCCAACTCCAGCTCCGCGATCACCTCGCCTCCGGCCATAAAGGCCTCCGCCTGCCGGTACCGGTATATCTGTCCTGCATGGGGCAAAATGGACCAGCTGCCCGACGGCTCCAGGTAAATATAATTGGAAAACCAGCCTATGAACGGATTCAGCGTAAGCCGGAATTTCCGTCCGGTATACCGGTAATCCAGATCCAGCTGATACCCTTTCTCCGGCGTCAGCCCACTGTTTCCCTGTTCGTGGCGGAAAGCACCGTGGTGCAGTCCGTTTGATGCCAGCTCATTGGCACCGGGATAGCGGAAACTTTTCCCCACATTCATCTTGAGTGAATGATGCTCCCCGGGACTAAACGCAAAGCCGAGCGAACCTGAAAAATCGCTGAAGGAGCTGTGCAGGTCTACCGATCGCAGCGCGTAAAAAGCGGCCTCCTCGTGAGAATAGCCTTGCATCACGAGATGGTCCGCAAGCACGGGATCATCATACCCATTCACCCTCATGCTTCCCGCATCATACCGTATTCCACCCGTGAGCAGGAAGGTCTCTGTCACCTTCAACCGGTTCAACCAGTAGGCGCCCGCCGAAAACCGTTCAAAACCGGGTAGCAGAAAGGAGTAGCCTCCAACCCTGTTGTGTTGCGCCTCCGCGGAGAGTCCGTAAGTCTTCGACCACCGTTTATCCTCATCCCTCAGCAGCCGTACATTCGCTGAAAAGGTCTGCAGCCGCAACCGTAATTCCAGGTCGGGGTCTGCCACAGGCGGTTGCTGATTGCTGTAGTGCGTGTGAAATGGCGACAACTCCTCCCGGTGGTTCTGTTGAAATCCCAGATCCAGATTGAGTTGCGATGCGGCAGAAAGCTGCCATGCACTGTTTGATATCAGCTTAAAATGATTGGAAGCAGCATAGGGCATCTCCACATTTCGTTTCGACCCGTCTGGCTTGAGCCTCGAGAGCAAAGGCATGCCGTGCGCACCCGGGAAATAGCCGTTTTTCCCGAAAATATCGGACACATGCAGCCAGCCGTCAAACTTCTCATGGGTATAATTGACCGAAAGAGACAGATCCACCTCCCTGCCAGCCGTATTCTTCATCCGGCGCCCGTGTACCGGCATTCTCCATGTCAGATATTCAATGGTGTCGGTGGGAATACGATAGTCCGCATAACTTTGCACCGTAGCCCGGGCACGGTAAAAAAGACTCCCGCTCTTGCGGCTCGCCATCACCGATGCACCCAGTAGAGCGTTGTTCGATTTCCCGATCAGCGTCGCGTCTCCCCAAAACATATCGTTCTCCGGCACATGGGGCGGAAGGATCTCAATCACCCCTCCCATCGCGTCGGAGCCAAAGAAGAGCGACATGGGGCCCTTATGCACCCGTACATTGTCCACATCATACTGGTCGATCTCCAACCCGTGATCGGCACCCCATTGCTGATGCTGCTGCACGATGCCTCTGTCTACCACTGCCACACGGTTGAATCCCAGTCCCCGTATCACAGGTTTCGAGAAGCCGGCCCCGATATCCATTGACGCGATTCCGGGAAGTGAAGCGAGCGTCTGCACAAAATTGGTTGCATTGTTTTTTAACAGGTAGCTCCTGCTGATCTCCACCACGGGGAGGGAGCTGATCCTGTCGAACGGCCTGTTACGTTGCGCCTGCACGGTCACTTCGGGCAAGAGGTAATGAAGGGTATCAGCAGCCTGTGCAGAATCAGCAGGGTGCACCGAAGCGGTTGCTCCTGCTGTCAGCAACAACAGGATGAACAAAATCTTCATCGGGAAATGATTAATCGGGTTGGGACTGAGGATGGCAATCGGCGCAAAGACCCTCGATCACCACAAACACCTCTTGCGACACAAAACCTGCCGGCAGCTCCACGTCGAACCGCGTTTTCCCCTGCAGGCACAGCACCTCGTCGCACTGCCCGCAATGGAAATGCGCATGCAGCCGGTTTTGATCGGGATGATGCCCGTTGAGCGCATACTTCACCGAGTTGTCGTTCAACACGATCCGG
Source organism: Porphyromonadaceae bacterium (assembly GCA_003517675.1). Lineage (GTDB taxonomy): Bacteria > Bacteroidota > Bacteroidia > Bacteroidales > Dysgonomonadaceae > Proteiniphilum. The sequence goes on from DPAC01000067.1 coordinate 13,791, forward strand.
TGAATGATGCCACGCTCCTCGAGTGTCTTCAGCGTCCGGTAGAAAGTCACCCTGTCGAACAGATCGGGGAACGACTTCTTGATCTCCTCCTCCGACAGCGCCGATTCGCTCTGTAACAATTCTGACAGGATAAACTTCCGGCAGCCGGTATGCTTTAAATCGTATTGGTGTAAGATTTCATCTACAGTCATTGTGAAACAATCTTTCAAATGCAACAATGCTGCAAATATAGCTTCTTTTCATTTACCCACCAAACAATCGGATTTATTTTTGCTTTTTTAGGAAAAAGGGAAGATCATCTGACTGCGTCATCCATCATCATTCTACCTTTTCATATCTGCAGCATCGCAATTTTAATTCCACCAGTAAGTTAGTTTCAGCATAAGGGCTCTGTTTCTCACCTCCCTGGTATTCGAGAAGTAATTATCGGTATAAACAATAAAGAGATCCGATACAGGTTTGTAGCGCCACTGAAAACGTATATTCACATTGGTATTATTCAGCTGCTCATTATACTGAACAAATGTTGTCAGATATACCTTTGGAGAAAAGGTAATATCCAGTTTAGGGCCGACAAGCCAGAACCGGTGATGTTTAAAGGGCGCCGGCAAGCGAAGATCGGTATATATCGTGTTCACCGACAGGTTCAGATAGGGTTGGTACCGGTAGATCAGGGTTGCCTCTATCACGTCCATATTGCCGCTAAAGAAACCGCCTTTTGCATACATCAGGCTGCCGTTTAATGATTTGCGGGGACTCGTGATCACCTCAGTGTACCATTGCCGGTATCTGTAATCACTTCCTGCCGGAAGAGTGACTTCACTCACATGCGTTGGATCAAAATCCTCGGTTAACTTCACCTGAATATCGCTTACACCGGTCGACAGGGTTGTTTTGCCATCGAACTCAACGGTATAACCCACCTCCAGTATATGATCCAGTTTATCAAAATCCATTGAATAGTAACTTTCCAGATCCAGGTAAGGGCCATGCGAAACCACCAGCTTGTTGGGTATAAATGAGTACTTAATCTCCGGATTAAAAGAGATGTAATCCCGCCGTCTCACATAGCCGGTTTCAGCAAGGAAGTTCTTACCCACCGCTGTCTGCCTGAACTCAAAATTGATATGTCTTTTGCTATAATTCACCGAAGCTCCCTGGGCAAACTGTTTCTCGGGATTATCCGGCTGAAAAGAGCGGTGATAGAAAAACTTACCCGTCCACACGTTGTCGTTACTCGCCATGTTATAATCCAGTGCTGCCACCCGGTTAAAGCGAGCATCCCCTGAATATTCCTTATTCACAAACATAAAACTCAGGTTCGAACGGGAAAAAAGTTTCTGCTGCATCGATAGTACTGTATAGTTACGAACAGGCATCAAGCTCGTTTGGTCGGTAGTCATATGCATGAATCCAAGCCTGAAATCGTCTCCGAGCTTTCCGGTGAACCTTGCTCCTGCAATAACAGGAGCATCCAAGCCTATCCGTCTTGAGAAAAAAGGCGTTACATCGTGCTCACCATATTCCGAAAAGAGATCCTGGTTCTCCAGAAAAAACTGCCTTTTCTCCGGGAAGAAAAGTTCGAACCTATCTACGTTCATCTGCTGTTGATCCACCTCCACCTGTGCAAAGTCGGGGTTATAAGTCAGATCCAGATTTGTGGAGGTAGTAAACCCTATCTTAGCATCAAATCCAAAATTTTTTCGGTA
>DPAC01000067.1:15746-16363 GCA_003517675.1 Porphyromonadaceae bacterium
AGGTTTATTCCCGGTTTGGGCAGCTTCTCATCAAAAATGAGCACACCCGTATAGGCAGGTGAAACGTGCGGAAACTGCCGGGGAACAGGTGCCCAGGCCGACTTCTCGTTCGTCTTCAGATCAAGCCGTCCGAAGTTGGCATACCAGACCCTGCTCTCGGCCGGATAACGGATCGATTTAAACGGTACTTTCATTTCAGCAGTCAGTCTGTCCATATCATCCTTTACCTCAACCTCCATTTTGCTGTCCCAGTTAAGATTGGTACCTTGTCCCGTTACAATTCCATCCCACAGCGCCCCAGATGCAGAAAATCCGAAGGTGTAAGCCATAGTCTGATCCCTGAAAGTATCAAATACCAGCAGGAAGTTATCATTGTTATTAAAATTGAAATCTCTTCTGAAAGACTCCGCCACCCTCTTTCCCGGAATGGTATCATAAAACATTACAGCAATATACAGCGCTTTGTCATCATAGGTCATCATCACTTCCGACTGCTGTGTCGGGTATCCGCTGTCCACAGGGGTCACCAGCCAGAAACCTGCCGCTTTTTCAGCTTCAGCCCAGGCCGGCTCATCCAGCACTCCATCCAGTTTGATCTCCCCCTGTTTCATCTTCTT
>DPAC01000022.1 GCA_003517675.1 Porphyromonadaceae bacterium
GCAGCCTATGCAGCCCGATATATAGCCAAGAACATGGTGGCAGCCGGTGTTGCTGATGAGATGCTGATTCAGCTCTCCTATGCCATCGGCGTGGAGAAACCCATCAGTGTCTTTGTGAATACATTCGGGAAGAGCAACGTGAAGTTGCCGGACGGGGAGATCGCCAAAAAAATCAGCACCATGTTTGATCTGAGTCCCCGCGCCATTGAAAGAGAGTTGAAGCTGCGCAATCCCATCTATTTTGAAACTGCATCCTATGGACATATGGGACGTACACCACAGAAAGTGAAAAAGGAATTCAACTCCCGTTATATGAAAGACCCAATCAGGATGGAGGTTGAATTATTTACCTGGGAGACACTGAATCATGTGGAGACGATCAGAAAAGAATTCGGATTATAGTGTACTTGTCTATTTGTTTGATAAGAATACCCAAAAAGAGTCGTAACTTTGTGGCAAGTGACCTGATGATTAAGGATGCGACAACTGACCATCATTCCCGATACTGTTTCACCCCTTCCCTTTCACCTGATGAGAGCCGAAGAGGATTCTCTCATGTCTCTCCCCTTGCAACCTCACTTCGGAGCATTTGAATATCTTCCCACAGACAGCAGCCGACTTTACTTCGTGGCTGATTCTGTGACAGACCGATCCCTGCAGATGCTCATCGGCTTTCATGCCGGCGATCCGCTACCCTATTCACCCCTGCTACAGGGGTTCTTTTTTCTGCTCTTGTTGTTCTGCTTTCTCTTGTTTGCCATCTTCTACCGTACGGAGGGCAGCTCTTTACAGAACAGTTTCAGGAATCTTTTTACAGTGGGCAGATCAGCCCCCCTGCTCAGAAAGGAGCAGGTGACAACAACCGAAGCATGGGGTGAGCTTTTCTTGATTTTCCAGACTGTGATGATAGTCAGTATGTTGGTTTTTCAAGGTTTGTGGAATAAGGGGATCTCAGCACTTGAAATGGCCAATCAACTGGAGCTGTTGGTATCGATTATGGGTGTGCTTACCCTTCTTACAGTTTTGAAAGTGCTTTCATACAGGGTGATAGGAACATTCTTTCTCTCCACTGACCTGAAAAATTGGGTCAAACAGTATACCCGGATGCTGGAAATGATTGGAGTTGTCCTGTTTCTGCCGGCTGTCTGTTTTATCTTCCTGCCGGAATGGAAGGAGCTACTGTTGATCTTCTTCGTTCTCATTTTTTTGATCACCCGTCTGGTCATAATCATTGGGTTATTAAATATTTTTGTTAAAAATAAAATCGGAGGGTTCTATTTTTTTGTGTATCTTTGCGGCACTGAAATTGCGCCCTGGTTGATCCTCTCTAAAGGAGTCCTTTCAATGATCAATATTGCTGGAATAAATATGATATGAACGCCCGGAAAGTAAAAAAAATACTGATTTCACAGCCCAAGCCAAACAGCGAGAAATCTCCCTATTATGATCTCGCCGAGAAGTATCATCTGGAGATTCACTTTTACCCCTTTATCAAGGTTGAACGTGTCTCATTGAAAGAGTTTCGGCAACAACGAATCAACATCCTCGATTTCACGGCAATTATTTTTACAGCTCGTACCGCTGTAGATAAGTTTTTCTCCATTTGCGAAGAGATGAAGATTACCATCCCCGAAACCATGAAGTATTTCTGTGTGTCGGAGACTGTTGCGCTCTATCTGCAGAAGTATATCCTTTACCGGAAGAGGCGGATTTTTTTTAGCCAGACCGGCAAAATAGACGGACTCAGCGCTGCTTTCACCAAGCATGCCAAGGAGAAGTTTCTTTTACCTGTTCCGGAGGAGCACAACGATGAGATCTCTAACTTTCTCGATGAGAAAAAGATCAACTATACCAAAAGTGTGATGTACCGCACCGTCAGCAATCAATTTGATCCGGGAGAGAAGCTCGATTATGATATGATCATCTTCTTCAGCCCATTGGGCATTCATTCACTCATCGCCAATTTCCCTGACTTCAAACAGGGTGACATGGCCATCGGTTGTTTTGGCAGCACAACAGCCAAAACGGTGGAGGAGTTGGGTCTGCGTCTCGATTGTGTGGCTCCGCAGCCCGATTATCCTTCCATGGCAGCTGCACTGGAAGCATTCATCAAGGAGAACCACAAGAACCACAGCTGACCCAGCTGAAGAGTCTCTCTCCAGGTAAAAAGGGGAGCCGGTGAATTGTTGCGAATAAATTCACCGGCTCTCTTGGTTAAAAATCCAGCTTGAAAACAACTATTCCGACTCCTCCTCCTGGTCGGGGTACCAGGTTCTGGGCACCTCCAGTGTCGGGAATACCTTTCTGACATTCTTTGCGATGCGCAGTGAGAATTGCTCCGGGTCCATGTTGAGTGAACGGGCAGCCTGCTGGTATACATCGCGGATCGACATCTCATCCTCATCGGTTTCGCAGAAGAGCGCATCGAGCGGAATCAATTGCATTGAGGCCACATTGATCTGGTCACCTACCGAGAAAAGGAATCCCTCCCGAATCAACTGCTCTGTCAACTCGGGCTTGCCGTGATAACCATGGATGATCCAGGGTTGTGTGGGGCGGGTCTCACGTCTCACCCGTATCAGTTCCTCCCATGCTTTCACACAGTGGATAATCACCGGTTTACGGAGCCTCTCCGACAGCTCGATATGCTTCTTGAAGACCGGGATCTGTATCTCGAAAGAGGGCCCTTTGAGTCGGTCCAACCCGGTTTCGCCGATAGCGATGATGCGTGGGTTGGGTGCTATCTCGTTCAGATAGGCCATCTGTGTGTCACTGTCTTCCGAGTACCAGGGATGGATGCCACAGGAGAAAGCGTGACGGTTGTATGATTCTTTGGCTACTTCAAACTCAAGGGGGTATACATCGAAGATACACGAGTGATAGGGATCATCGTTCTCCTCGAGAAAAATCTGGTGTGTGTGTACGTCGTAATATTCCATACGTTATTGTTCCTCTGCTTTCGACTTCTCTTTCCGGCGAAGGGGTTCCGGTACGGGATCGTAGCCCGACCCTCCCCAGGGATTGCAACTCAATATGCGCTTTGCTGACAAGTAGAACCCTCTGAAAGGCCCATGTTTCTTCAATGCTTCAATCGTATACTGCGAACAGGTGGGGGTGTAACGACAGCTGGGTGGCATGAGCGGAGAGATGGCAGCCCGATAGAAATAGACGGGAAGCAATAATATCCACGTCAATAAAGCTTTGAATGGTTTCACGCTGTTGTTGGTTGATTGATTCTTCCCAGTTCCCTGATCGCTTTCACGATCCCTTTCTCTACCGTGTCAAAATCACTCAATTC
>DPAC01000024.1 GCA_003517675.1 Porphyromonadaceae bacterium
TGGCGCAAAACCTACAGCAACAGCGGCATTGAGGAAGCTGCAAAAAGGGCAGGGGCAAAAGTGGTACCCGCACATCAGGAGTCCTACTACAAAACCGTCTCCATTCCCCAAGGAAAAAGACTGAAGACGGCAAAAATTCACCAGGCAATCGTGGACAGCGACAAATGGATTAACGTCCCCGTTCTGAAAAACCATGGTGGCGCACAGCTGACCATCTCCATGAAGAATTACATGGGCATTGTGTGGGACAGAGGCTTTTTCCATGCCAATGACCTCCAACAGTGCATCGCCGATGTATGCACCTACGAAAAACGCCCCGTGCTGAATGTGGTGGATGCCTACCGGCTGATGAAAACCAGCGGCCCCAAAGGCAAATCACTCTCCGACGTGGTGCTTTCAAAAGGACTCTTCATGTCTCAGGACATTGTTGCCGTTGACACCGCAGCCGCCAATTTCTTCAACCAGGCCCGCGAGATGCCGCTTGAAAGGGTAACACATATTGCCAAAGCACAGGAACTGGGACTTGGGACAATGGATCTTGACAAACTGAATATAAGAAGGGTCCGTATTTAGTTTCCGATTGGTCACATTGGGTCCCTTTCGAACCTAAAGAAATCTCTATGCTGAAAAAGATTCGTGTAATCCTGTCTGTCATCCTGTTCGCACTCATTACCCTGTATTTTCTCGACTTCAGGGATTTTCTTCCGGAAAGCTTCAGCTTTCTGGCGGAGATTCAGTTTATACCTGCGCTGTTGGCAGTTAACATCCTTGTGCTCGCTTCTCTGTTGCTGCTCACATTGCTTTTTGGCAGGGTCTATTGTTCATCCGTCTGCCCCATGGGTATCTATCAGGATTTGGTGGCATGGCTATCCAAAAAATTCATCAGAAAGAAGAAATACAAATACAGTAAGGCGAAAAATGTACTGCGCTGGAGCGTGCTGGCAGCCACAGTTGTCGCCTTCGTTTTCGGTTTCAACTTTCTGGTGGGACTCCTTGATCCCTACGGAGCATACGGGAGAATGGTCACACACCTCCTGCGTCCGGCCTATCTGGCTGGAAACAATTTGCTGGAAGCCATTTTCACTTCTTTCGATAATTACGCGTTTTACAAGGTAAGCATCTATATGTTAAGTGTTTCCTCAGCGATTATTGCTCTTATTACCCTTGTTGCGATCGGTTACCTGGCCTGGCGCAACGGCAGAACCTACTGCAATACAATCTGTCCCGTAGGTACCACGCTCGGTTTTCTAAGCAAATACGCACTGTTTAAGATTCGGTTTGTGGACGAGAAATGCAACCTGTGTGGTCTGTGTGCCATGAAGTGCAAAGCATCGTGCATCGATTCCAAAAATAAACAGATCGATTACAGTCGCTGTGTCACCTGCTTCAACTGCCTTGAAAGCTGCAACCGGGATGCGATGAAATACAGGTTTTCTTTGCCGGGTAAAAAGAGATTGGCTGCTACAGTTCCGGCATACAGCGGTGTGAAAGAGGAAAAGGCGGAGAAAGAGATGAAGTCGGTTGATGCATCCAAACGCCGTTTTCTGTCGGCCACACTGGCAACAGGACTGGCAGCAGGACACCTGATTGCGCAGGAGATCTCAGAGGGGGTACTTTCAAAGCGTGAACTAAAAAGAGAGGTGCCCATCGCACCTCCCGGCGCCGTCTCTTTCGATCACTTGCGGGAGAAATGTATCTCCTGCCACCTCTGCGTGAGCAAATGCCCGAGCCACGTGATCAAGCCGGCATTTCTTGAATATGGCCTGGGTGGGATGATGCAGCCCAAGCTCTACTTCGACCATGGTTTCTGCAACTACGACTGTACCATCTGTGGTGAGGTATGTCCCACAGGCGCCATCCTGCCGCTTACAAAGGAGGAGAAGAACCATACCCAGATGGGACAGGTACAGTTTATCATCGAGAACTGTATTGTTTATTACGATGAGACCAGCTGCGGAGCCTGTTCCGAACACTGTCCCACGCAGGCGGTCCATATGGTGCCCTACAAAGGAGTGCTGACCATCCCTGAAATCAATCAGGATATCTGCGTGGGTTGCGGCGGCTGTGAGTCTGTGTGCCCGGCCATTCCTTATAAAGCCATATACGTGGAAGGGCTGTCTGCCCAGAATATCATTGAAATTAAAAAGGAAGAGGTCGAAGATGTTGTGATTGAGGATTTCGGATTTTAATCAATTCACCATTGAATTCCGAAGTGCAGATCCTGCCCGCATGGTTTTTAATCTACTCCCTACTGGTCTGCACGATCCTCTATCTTTCACACGCGATCTTCTTCCATCGACATGTTGAGCTCTACAGCATTGTTGAAAGCAGACATGCTTTTTGTTCCCTGGCCGGCTATCCCCCTACACAAACAGAGAATCTATCTGGGATACCCTACCGATTGGGTCAGCAACACCTCCTCTGTGGGTTTCAACCCTAAGAGTGCATGTAGCTTCTCTTTGTTGAACATACCCCTGACAACAGAACCCAGTCCTTCGGAGGCACAGTATAGATAAATGTTCTGTGAAACAAAACCACAGCCGGTAAAGGCATACTCCCTACCTGAAGCTTTCTGCATATCTGCCACGAATATCAGGTTGAGCGGTACGGTGGCCACAAAATCCTGCGAACCTGTCTCGGCACGGTAATCACCTTTCTTCACCTCTTTCAGCAGATGATTGCGGGCATCATAGAAATAAATAGCTTTCCGGGTGGTGAGGTAGAGTTCCAATTCCTGACGGTTGTTGGCGGTAGGTGCTGTACGTTTGTCGTCACGGTTGAATCCGTTGGCAGCCCATAACAGGTTCGATAACTGTTGCAATGACAGTTCTTTCTCCTGATAGGAACGTGTGGAATGCCTCTGATTGAGTGCCTCCATCAATGGTTTACCCCCACTCCTGTCTGGCTTGGGCAACTGAATATCCTGTGCCTGCAAAAAACAACCCATCATCATAAATGCGATCAAAAGAATATTTTTCATATCTATTCAGAAAATAAATGAATAATAGAAGTCTCTGCAAATATAGAACAAAGATATCATTCCTGCTTTATTCCTCTGACCTGTGTGTACCTTAAAATAGATCCCCTCCACAGGATATTATGTTATTTTATGTTAACAGTTAAATACCGGTTTTACTCTTCCATCATCATCGACAGCGGATCGGAGAGGTACCCCATCACCCTGGACAGGAAACGGGCGGTCTCACCACCATCAACAATACGATGATCCACGGAGAGGGAGAGCGGCATGATATGGCCGATCACGATCTCATCACCTTTCACGATGGGAGTCTTCATGATCCGTCCGATTCCCAGGATGCCAGCCTGCGGGTAGTTGATCACCGGCGTAGCAAAAATACCGCCAATGGAGCCAAAACTGGTGATGGAGAAGGAACCCTCCTTCATCTCCTCCAGTGTCAGCTTCCTGTTTCTGGCCTTCTCAGCCAACCTTCCTATCTGGCTGGCAACCTCGAAGAGGGAGATGCGGTCGGCGTCTCGTATCACCGGCACCACCAGTCCATCGGGAGCATCCACCGCAATGGCAATATGACAACGGTTGTACAGGATCATCCGGTTATTCTCCGTATCGATCTGTGAGTTGAGTTGCGGGTGATGCTTCAGCGCCAGTGCCACCGCCTTCACGATAAAGGGAAGATAGGTAAGCTTCACCCCTTTCTCTGCATAGAGTGGCTTGTATTTTGCAATCACCACCTTGAGTGCCGAGATCTCCACCTCTTCGAACAGCGACATATGGACAGTATTGCGCTTAGAGTTGAGCATGTTGCGCGCGATGGTCTTGCGGATTTGTGTCAACGGCTGGTAGGTCACATCGTTATCGGAACTTTCCATGGAAGCATCCTTCACCGGTTCTGCAGCCATGTCGCTGCCATATTGGAGGATATCCTCCCGTTTCACCCTGCCGGAGGGACCACTGCCCGGCACCACATTGATGTCGATGCCCATCTCCTTAGCCAGGGCACGTGCCACGGGTGTCGCCAAAGCTTTGCGCTCAGGCTCGCTTTGTCCTCTCTCCGAGGTGAGCCCCTCGCTGCTTGAAGCCAGCGGAGCTGCCTCATTGCCAGCCACCTCCATGGTGCCCACCACAGCTGCGGCATCCTCTCCCTCAACAATCGGCTCTGTTGAGGAGTGACGCGCTGTAGAGCTAATCTGCTCTTTTCCATCAACCTCAATCTCCATAAGGGGAGCACCCACCCGGATCACATCGCCCGGATTCCCATGAAGGGCAGTGATTACACCATTCTTAGATGAGGGAATATCGGCCACCACCTTATCGGTCTCCATTTGCACCACGGGGTCCCCCACTTTCACCTGATCTCCTTCTTTCACATACCATTCAAGGATGGTTCCCTCTTCCAATCCTTCACCAAGGTCAGGAAAATTAAATATATAGTTCATGCTGTTAACGCTTAGAAATGAATGGTTTTTTCAATTTCATAAAGAATCCTTTCGGGAGAGATGATGTAATAGGGTTCTCCCTGGGCCAGGGGGACAATGGTGTCAAAGCCACCCACCCTGCGCGGGGGAGCCTCCAGGGAAAGGAATGCCTCCTCGTTGGCAATGGCAATCAGTTCCGATCCCACGCTGAACGATTCATGTGCTTCAGCCACCACGATCATCCTTCCCGTTTTCCGCACAGAGGTGCGGATGGTCTCCCGATCAATTGGGTAGATAGAACGCAGGTCAATCAGCTCCACTGAGATGCCGGCTTCCTCCGCCATCACGATCGCTTTCTGGCATTCGCGGATCAAGGCACCAAAAGCCACCAGTGTGATGTCACTTCCCTCCTGTACCACCCTCGCCTTGTCGAGAGGAAGGCTGTATTTCTCCTCGGGGACCTCCTGTTTGATGGCACGGTAGATCCGCTTTGGCTCCATGAAGATGATGGGATCATTGCTCTCCAGGGCACTGATCATCATCCCCTTGGCATCGTGAGGGGTAGAGGGGATCACCACTTTCAGTCCCGGTATATGGGCGAAAAGCGCCTCAGGGCTCTCGGAATGATGCTCCAGTGCGTTGACCCCACCCCCATAGGGAAAGCGGATCACCATCGGTGCCCGATACTTGCCACGTGATCGGTTCTGGATCCGGGATACATTGGTGAGGATCTGGTTAAAGGCAGGAAAGGTGAACCCATCGAACTGCAGCTCCACCACCGGGCGGAGACCCGAGACAGCCATCCCGAGTGCGGTACCCACGATACCCGACTCTGCCAGGGGTGAGTCGAACACCCTCTCAACACCATATTTCTTCTGCAGTCCCTCGGTGACGCGAAAGACACCTCCCTCCACGCCTACATCCTCGCCGTATATCACAATATTCTCATCCTCGTTCAGTTTGATATCCAGCGCATTGTTGATCGCCTTCACCATGGTCATCACGCTCATCCTCTTTTCTCCTTCCAGCTTAAGAATTGTTCATACTCTTTTTTCTGTCTTCTCAATTCATCGGGCATATCGCTGTACATATGCACAAACACATCATCCAAGGGATATGATTTCTCCTTTTCCGCCTCGGTAAACTGACGGTCAATCTCCTCACGGTACTTCTCCCGAAGTTGCTTTTCGTCGATGGACCAGATACCGGCATCCTGCATGTATCGCTTCAGGCGGATCAGCGGATCGCTCATGGCCCAGAGCTGCTCCTCCTCTTTTTCGCGGTACTTGGAGGGATCATCGGAGGTGGTGTGAGCCCCGAGACGATAGGTGAGTGCCTCGATCAGCACCGCTCCCCTGCCCGACCGTGCATACTCGGCAGCGGTCTTGTAGGCGAGATACATCGCGAAGAAATCGTTGCCGTCCACCTTGATGCCAGGGATACCGAAAGCGACCGACTTGACCGCCAGGTTGAGTGAGTTGGTCTGCTTCTGCACCGGCACGGAGATGGCATACTGGTTGTTCTGGATGGTGAAGATCACCGGTACCTGCCAAACGCCGGCAAAGTTGAGCGCCTCGCTGAAGTCGCCCTCGGAGGTACCGCCGTCACCGATAAAGGTGAAGACCGCCTCATCCTTCTTTCGGTACTTCACCGAGTAACCCACGCCTGTGGCATGGTGAAACTGTGTACCAATTGAGATGGAAATGGGGAGGGTATGATGAGCTTGCTGAAAGCTACCACCCCACTCGTTGCCAAGGTAGAAGAGGAACATCTCCTTCATGGTTCCCCCTTTCGATAGCAGAATGCCCATTTCACGGAAAGATGGAACAAGCCAGTCCTCATACCGAATGTTCATCCCGGCAGCGATGTGGATTGCCTCCTGCCCAAGGTTAGGGGTAAAGGTGTACATCCTCCCCTGTCGCTGGTATGAGACCGCCATCTCATCGGCAATCCGCTCGTACAACATCTGTCGGTAGGCTTCTATAATGGTCTCATCCTCCAGCTCCGGCATCAGATCCTTTCGGATCAGATTGCCTTCCCGGTCGATGATTTGCAGCATTTTATCTTCCAGTGGATTGAAGTCACGGAAAATCGCAGGTAAATCATGTTGGGTCATCTATCTGTCTATTTAGAGCAATTTTAAATAATTCTTTGCACTGAATATAACAGTCACACTAACAAATAGTTTACAACAAGGGGAACAAACGTTGACAAAAAAAAATAATTGACTGATTCCCTTTTATCTATAGCCAGGAACAATCAGATAAAAAAATCAAATATCGATTTTAGGGTATGTGGTGGCCGGAGCGACAGAATACTGCCCCCCCCGAAAACAAACGGATGATCTCTTTCTTCTGGAATGAAAACGATGATAAACGCGCAATAGCAGGAAAAATAGGCAAAACCGGTTTGGGTGAATCAGTATGCAGATACTTCAATCGGTTGGAAACGAAGCTCTTCCCTGTAAAACTCCTCTTTCAACTGATCTATGGTTTCTCTGACTGAGATGATCGCTTTGGCCTTATAGGCATTTGTTCCGGCAAAAGAAAAACCATGTGAAAAATCTCCTCGTGCTGCATTAAACAGTGCTTCGGAGATACAGAACTGAACTTTCTTGTAATCGCATGTTTTCAGGCACTTCCAGGGACACCGCACAGGTTTCTGTGCACCTTGCTGAATCTCCCTCACAAAATCATTGACGATCACCCTGCCTGGAAGGCCTACCGGGCTATCGATCAACACGATATCCTCTTTTGAGCAGTCGATATAATTCTGTTTGAATTTTTCCGAGACATCACATTCCGTGGTGGTCACGAAACGGGTGCCCATCTTCACGGCTTTGGCTCCCGATTGCAACATGTTGTACATGTCACCTCCCGTATAGATGCCTCCTGCTGCTATCACGGGGATCTCCCTGCCTGTTACCTGTTGAAAAAAATCCATCCCGGCGACAGTCTCTTTCAGGATCGTAATGAGAGATTGCCGGTTGTTCTGCAACTCCTCTTTGCCAAAACCGAGATGGCCTCCTGCCAGGGGACCCTCCACCACCACGGCATCGGGTATCCTTTCATACTTCTCCAACCAGTGTCTGAAAATTAATTTCGCAGCTCTGGAGGAGGAGACCTTGGGTACTATTTTTGTGGCAGTATCCCCCTGGTTGATGCTTTCCAGGAATGCGGGGATCTTCAAAGGTAATCCGGCACCGATAAAAACAACATCGATTTTTTCTTCTAGAGCCACTCTCAACAGCTCATCAAAGTCGGAGGTAGCCATCATGATATTCACGCCAATGATCCCCCGCGTTTTCAAGCGTGCTTTACGGATCTCTTTTCTCAACGCGATCTTGTTCGATTCACGAAAGTGCTTCCTGTAATCGGGCTCCGACATGCCGATACCGACAGCAGAGATCACCCCGATTCCTCCCTCATTTGCAACGGCGGAAGCCAATCCCGACATAGAGACGCACACACCCATTCCTCCTTGTATGATTGGCAGCCTGGCTGTCAGATCACCTATTTTAAATTCTTCCATTCTTTTGTTTGATTATTTGTAGCGAGCAAGAACAATATTTCATGCAAGCCAATTATTAAATTGAGTTTCTCTTCTCTCCGCTACGTGAAGGAACGGTAAAACAATTTCAAAACTCACCAATAAAATTAGGGATGAAATAGCGGACGGCAAAAAAATGGGGATGCCCGGCAAATAAATAGGGATGAAAAGATGATTAAGGGGTGAAAAAGGGGAATAGAGTGGTCAAACGACTAAAGCAAGAGTCTTTTGAATTCAGCGATATACATGTGTGAAACCTGGACGGGGAAATCCAGATTCTCGATGTACAAGGTATATCCCTGGGAATTCCCCTGCACCTCCATGATTCGATGAATATTCACGATGAAACTCCTGTGGCATCGGAAGAAAAAACCACAGTTCTGTATTGTTGCTTCTGCTTTGTTCAAGGTGCTCCTGATGGTATGTCTCCGCATCGTTCCCTCACGCTCGTAATAGATCTCGATATAATTATCTGCCGATTTTATCACAGATATCGATTCCGGGTTCAGCGTGATCTCATCGTTCTTGTATTCCGACTCAAAATGAATCAGTTTTCGGCTCTGCTCCCTTTTTTCTATCAGCTTCTGGTTTAGCATCTGTGCCGACTTCAGATTGGAGCGCAATATACGGTTATAATTGATGATGATCAGCAGCGCCACCGGAACAGAGCCAATCAATATAATCTTCAACACGTCAGAGAGTTC
>DPAC01000134.1 GCA_003517675.1 Porphyromonadaceae bacterium
CCATCCGCTTTTTTGTTCTTGTGACACCATCCGTAGAGTGGATCCTCTTCCCAGGCGAGTGAGTCTTCACTGAACTGCTGCTTCTGCCAGGAGGCGTAATTCTTTCGTTCCGGTTTTTTGGCCATCATAATCTTGGCCAGATGCTGTCGATAGTAGGGGGCAGCGATATCTACATGTCCCGATCGGTTAAAGTCGATCGTCACCGGTAGCTCTTTCAGCGAGTCGGCTTCCTGGTGGGTGAGGTAATCATATTTCTCCATCTGTGTGAGTACCACGTTGCGGCGACCACGTGTCACCTCCGGGCGGCGCACAGGATTGTAGAGCGATGAGTTTTTCAACATGCCGATAAGCATGGCCGACTCTTCAATGTTCAGCTCTTTGGGTGTCTTGTTGAAGTAGGTACGGGCAGCTGACTCGATGCCCACTGCATTGTAGTTGAAGTCATACTTGTTCAGATAGAGGTTGATGATCTCATCTTTGGTATAGAACCTCTCAAGCTTGGCTGCGATCACCCATTCCACCGGTTTCTGGAATACTCTTTGCAGTTTATTGTTGGCCGGTGGAGAGTAGAGCAGCTTAGCCAGCTGTTGGGTGATGGTGCTACCGCCGCCGCTGCTCTCCCTGTTGAGCAGCAGGGTCTTGACCACAGCTCTTCCCACGCTGATAAAATCGATCCCTGAGTGGGAGTAGTAACGGATATCTTCTGTGGCGATCAGTGCATCAATCAGGTGGGGAGAGAGATCGGAGTAGTCCACGAAGATACGGTTGTTGTTACTTTGTGAATAGGTGAAAAGCAGTTCTTTGTCTGATGAGATCACCTGAGAGGCATACTTGTCAATCGGGTTTTCCAGTTCGCTGATCTCTGGCAGATAGCCTATCGCTCCCACTGAGATGAGAGCGAAGAGCATGAGTATGAAGGCAACAGCAAGACCAAACAGGATCCACATTGTTTTGACGATCTTCTGCTTTAGCGTGGTGTTGTTCCCTTT
The DNA here is from genome assembly GCA_003517675.1 of Porphyromonadaceae bacterium. Taxonomy (GTDB): domain Bacteria; phylum Bacteroidota; class Bacteroidia; order Bacteroidales; family Dysgonomonadaceae; genus Proteiniphilum. The sequence goes on from DPAC01000134.1 coordinate 990, forward strand.
GGTGGATTTACCTCCGTGAATCTTTTTCTTTCCCATAGTGTTGTCTGTTCCCCTTTTCGGTCTCTGTGCACTGATGTTTATTGGATGGCAAAAGTACACAAAAGCAGTGTAATACGGAAAGATGGAGTATTAAAAATCGTTTCACAGCCTCTTTTGCAACACGACTATGCTCTTTTCCCGATTTTTTAAAAAAGGAATGTGAATCCGCCCATCAAGCTGAATCCCTGTGAGGGATGCCCATACCAGAGATCATACTGCTGGTTCATCATGTTGTTGGCTTTCACGCTGAACGAGAAAGCATCACTGATCCGGTAAGATGCCCCCATGTTGAGGTCGTTGATGTTATCCATCTCACTGTTCTGCCCCTCATAATAGCTCCAGCGGTCATTTGCAAAATAGTAGTTCATGCTGAAATGGAGATTCTCATTCACTTCCAGTGAGCCGGTCAGCTCTATTTCCAGGCCCGGTTTGTTGTAAGCTTTGGGATCGGCTACCTGCACCCCGTAGATGGTCATATCTGTCACATCATAGAAATTCTTTTTCAGGAGGAGTGACAAATCCAGCGGAGCCCATATATTCGATTGGAACAAACCGCCGATATGCGTGTGAGACAGGCTGCCGTACACCGGAGATAAAACCTCCCTAAAGTTTCCCAGCACATCTCCCCCGATCACCTCCTGACCGTGGTGCACCAGAAAGTGCGCATCATCGGTTTTCCTGTAACCGCCAAAGATGTCGAACCGGAACCCGTTAATTTCCCCGATTTTGATACCTCCGTCAATGTCTATGATGGAGAAGGCAGGTTTTACCGGGGTGTAATACAGGAAGTAACGCGATTCGTTCATCATCTCCAGAAATGTATTGTTTTGGAATCCACCGAGAATGTTGGCATAAAGTGACGTATGGTCTGTGAGTCCCCAATGCAGCTTCACATTCGGTGCCACGCGGATCCTCATCTTGTCGGCATCCTGAAAAAGCACGTTCACACCCAGCCGTGCACTCCGGTTCAATTCTCCGAAACGGATATAGGGAGAAGCATTTAGCAGAAAATAATTGTCGAAATCACCCTGATAAAAGGTGGTAAAAAGGCTTCCGTCTATCCCTATTTTGGTGTTGATGTCCCTGAAAGGCTTGTCGAATCCGGCCATGGCATTCAGCTGATTGCCCCTGATGGGTTCACCGTTCAGCGTATAACCGAATTTGGTGGAGAAATTACTGAAATCGAGTGATCCCCTGTAATTGAGGCGATCCGACTCCTTCGACTGAAGACCCAGACGGGCATTGAATACCCCTAAACGCTGGTTTTCATTGTCGAAATAGCGCTCATGCTCGAAGGTGTTTCCGTAATAGTTAAAGAGAGCGTGCAGATAAGATACCTCCATGTCGAAGAGCATGGCATCGGCATCATACCGGTAAGCCAGCTTGCCCAGGTTATCCATGAGGTACGCGGTGTTGCCTGCCGGATCAGAATCCTGCACGTAGTTTATATCACCATTTGTGGAGTTGTGTAAAAAGGTGAAAGCCAGGTTGTGCTTTGCTTGTTCTACGAACCGGTATCCGAAGGCGCCATCCAGGTTGGCATAGTTGCCGGCCTGGAAAGAAAGGTAACCCTTTTTCAGGCTGTATGGAATTTCGGTCATGATGTTGGCGGGACGCGGCAAAGCAATTTCCAGAGGCGGGGTTGTGCGCCCCGCCCATGTGGAATAATTGGTGTTGGCCTTTTGCACTGCCGGTTCCCGCAAAGCCGGCAACGAATTTATTTTGTCGGCATCGAGCAGGGAGGGGTTGAAATCGCGTTCCAGCTCCAGTTGTCTCCGTAGCAACGAATCCGGCGTCTGGGCAAATAAACCGGCAGAAAATGCCAATGCTGCCATAAGGATAGATGTCTTCTTCATATGATTATAAATTTCACTTTTTGGTTACTCGGCTTCGCTCAAGTTATTTGTTCGCTTCGTGTTACAACCGAATAATTTATTGCAGCCGTTCATTGATCATTTGCTGAATATCAGCTTCGTCTCCCTTGTAATTTGCTTTCAGGCTTTCCAGATACTGGCGTGCCTGAAATGTATCGCCCTTGGCCCGATAAGTATCCGATAATACGATGAGCGCCCGGGCCATCCAGTACTGGTGGGGTGTTCCTTTCTGTATGAACTCTTTCACCTGTGCCTCGGCGCGGTCGTATGACTTCCAGCGATAGTAGGTATCGGCCAGGATGAACTGCGCCTCTGCACCCTGGATGCTCCTGGTGTCGTTGGCGAGGTAACGGAAGTCGGCCATTGCCTTTTCCACCTCATTGATCTGCTGATAAGCCTTGCCACGCAGATATCGTGCTTCGTTCACCATCTCCTGTGAGAGCGTGCTTCCCTCCAACAGCTCAGTGGCGGTGCGGGCTGCCTCATGATAATCGCTCATTGCTGTCTGGCAGCGTATCATTCCCATTTGTGCCGTCTGCTTGTTGGTTGCATTTCTGGCGACGTTTGCCAGTCGTGTGTAGTCTGCCAGTGCCTGACGGTAGTTGCCGTTGTTATATTCGGTCTGTGAAGCATAGAGCAACGCATTGTCGAGGAACTTCACATTGCCGGCATCGATCACCCTTCGGAATCGGGAGAGTGCCTCATCCTTGTTCCCTTTC
>DPAC01000031.1 GCA_003517675.1 Porphyromonadaceae bacterium
AAATGTTACCAGAGAGTACAAGCGAAGTAAACTACCGGGGTTATCCTGTTTTTCTCTTTAATAAATCAATACTCGTCTCCCCTCTTCTAACTGTAAACAAGACATTTCTCTCCTCTTTCAAAACAAATCTGCCGCTCGTTTGTTTACTTCATACACAGAGCCAGAAAGATCTTTAACTGAAATAAAACAAGTATTCATGTAAGAACTACAATAAAAACGAGTATTCACTTAAAACTATAATTTATGAAACTAAAAAAACTATTGTTTGCAGGATTCCTGATTACTGCATTGACGACTACACTACAGGCACAGAACTATAACACCGCATTTGGTGTAAGACTGGGCTATGACAGTGGATTGACACTGAAGCACTTCTTCGCACCGGCAAACGCCGCAGAATTTATATTATCAGCATCACCCCGTTATTTCCAGTTGGCCGGTCTGTATGAATACCAGCAACCGGTACCGGGTGCACCCAATCTGGACTGGTACTTGGGACTCGGCGCTCACATTGGAGGGATACATCATAACAAGGATGAATACGACAACGCTTTTCTGATAGGTGCAGACCTGATTGCGGGCATTGAATATATCTTCCCACAGGCACCTTTCACCGCTTCGCTTGACTGGAAACCATCGTTCAACTTCACAAATGATTACAACGATTACTGGTTCAGCGGCTTTGCACTCAGTTTACGCTACACCTTCCCGCAATGAGAAAAACAGGATGTTCGTAAAAAAGAAATGAAAAAGACTTTGGTCTGATAATGAGACTGTAACCGGCTTTGTGAACAACATTTTTAAATGCCCAAAAGACCGCTCTCAACTGAGAGCGGTTTTTTTGCTGAAAAAGTTGTATGATATTATAACTTTTGATATATTTGCAAATGGAGCGAAAAATTCTGGCATACGGAAAGCATTATGAGACGTTCATGAAAACGTTGAGTGATAAAGAGCGTAATAAAATAAGGAAGGCTTTGTTGTTATTCAGCCGGGAGGACAAGATTCCGCATCACTATATAAAATATATCCGTGATTCTGTTTTTGAATTCAGGGTAAATTTCAGTAATAATGAATTTAGAATTTTCTTCATTTACGACGGAAAAGATATAATTGTCTTATTTAATGGTTTTAAAAAGAAAACAAAAATAACTCCGCAAAATGAAATAGAAAAAGCAATAAGATTAAAGAATGAATATAAAAAAGAAAAATATGGAACTATATGATGTGAGTGCTGAACTGGAACGTGAGTTTGGAAAAATAGGATCAATTGAAAGAAATAAGGCGGAACAAGAGGCATGGGAAGATTACAATGCTCAAATTCTGTTGGATGCCCGCAAGAATGCCGGTCTCACTCAAGCACAGTTAGCCGAAAGGGTGGGAGTAGATAAAGGATATATATCACGTGTAGAGCGTGGGATAATTGTTCCCTCAATTGGTACTTTTTACAAAATTGTCTCTGCAATGGGATTATCTGTTGAATTACGCCCTGCGTTGTAAAGAATATCAGGAACAATGCTCACTGAACCGCTCTCAGTTGAGAGCGGTCTTTTTATGGTGTTACGCCCAAAAATTCAATCAATTCAGACTTTCCCTGGACTTGGCTCAATTCAAACAAGTTTGACTTCTGCCTTCGCTTAACGAAAAAGTAGTATTTTTGTACCCATGCAGTTCAAGAGAGAAGAAAAGAATAGAGCGTCGTTCCTCGACAATCTGAACGAGGCGCAACGGGCTGCCGTGGAGTTCTGCGACGGACCCTCGCTGGTGATCGCCGGCGCCGGGTCGGGGAAGACACGCGTGCTCACCTACAAGATTGCCTGGCTCCTGGAGCAGGGTCTCCCACCCTACTACCTGCTGGCTCTTACCTTCACCAACAAGGCGGCAAGGGAGATGAAAAGCCGCATCGCTGAGCTGGTGGGGGAGAAACAGGCCCGCCGCCTCTGGATGGGTACCTTCCACTCCATCTTCTCCCGCATCCTCCGCAACGAGGCGGAAGCAATCGGCTTCCAGTCCAACTTCACCATCTTCGATGCCACCGACTCCAAAAACCTGATCAAGCTGATCATCCGCGAGTTGGAGCTCAACGACAAACAGTACAGGCCGGGGACAGTGCACAACCAGATCTCAAATGCGAAGAACAGACTGATCACCCCCTCCATGTATGCCGCCAACAGTGAGATCATCGACAACGACCGGCAGGCACGCCTGCCGGCCATCAGCGAGATCTACAGCAGCTATCAGCAGCGGCTGCGGGCAGCCAACAGCATGGACTTCGATGACCTGCTGCTCTACACCAACATCCTCTTTCGCGATCATGCCGAGATACTGGAACGTTACCGCAACCAGTTTCAGTTCATCCTGGTGGATGAGTACCAGGATACCAACTTTGCCCAGCACCTCATCGTGACGCAGCTGGCAGAGAAGCATCACCGCGTATGCGTGGTGGGTGATGACGCCCAGAGCATCTACTCCTTTCGGGGCGCCAACATCGACAACATCCTGAATTTCAAAACCAACTACCCCGAGACACGGGTCTTCAAGCTGGAACAGAACTACCGCTCCACGCAGAACATCGTGAACGCGGCCAACAGCCTCATCAAAAAGAACAGCGAACAGATCTTTAAAGAGATTTTTTCTACCAACGACGTGGGGGAGAAGATTGAGGTGAAGAGCGCCTTCTCCGACTTTGAAGAGGGACTGATCGTCGCCAACAAAATCAGCCGGATGCGCATGGAGAAGCATTCACCCTACAGCGATTTCGCCATCCTTTACCGCACCAACGCGCAGTCGCGCATCTTCGAGGAGGCGCTGCGCAAGAACAACATCCCCTACCGCATCTACGGTGGACTATCGTTCTACCAGCGAAAGGAAATTAAGGATGTGATCAGCTATTTCCGGATGATCGTTAACCCTAACGACGAGGAGGCTTTCCGCCGCATCATCAACTACCCTTCACGGGGAATAGGCGATGTGACGGTAGGCAAGATCACCCATGCGGCACAGCGACAACAGGTCAGCCTCTGGCAGGTGGTGGCCGCACCTGCATCCTATTCGCTCAATGTGAACGCCGGCACGGCAAGAAAGATTGAGGCGTTCCACACCCTTATCAGCAGTTTCATTGAACAGAACAAGAGCCTCAACGCCTTTGAACTGGCTCAGGAGGTGATCCGCAGAAGTGGCATCGCTGCCGAAGCCTACGAGGATATGACCCCGGAGGGAATGAGCCGCACCCAGAACATACAGGAACTGCTCAACGCCATGAGTGAGTTTGCCTCCACACGACAGGAACAGGGAGAGGAGAACAGGCTGGCCGACTTCCTCTCGGAGGTCTCACTGCTCACCGATCAGGATACCGATAGCGAGGCGGAAAATGAGAAAGTGACATTGATGACGGTTCATGCCGCCAAAGGGCTCGAGTTCAGACATGTCTTCGTGGTGGGGATGGAAGAGGAGCTCTTCCCCTACGCAATGGCTCGCACCGGGATGCGGGGACTGGAGGAGGAACGACGTCTCTTTTATGTGGCCATCACGCGAGCCAGGGAGTCCTGTACGATCACCTATGCCAAAAGCCGCTTTCGCAACGGCCAGATCAATCCTGCCCGGAAGAGCCGCTTCCTGAAAGACATCGATCCTACCTACCTCAACATGGACCGGCAGACCGCTGCCGACCTACCCCAAAGCGCAGAAACGGACGATTTCTGGGGATCGATGCGGAGAAATCGACTGGAAAAAGAACGGAGCATCACCCCCAAAAAAAGGGCGGCACCCCTGCAACAAACATACTCATCCATTCCTCTCTCGAAAGAGGCAAAGGAGTTGCAGGAAGGGGATATCATCGAGCACGAACGGTTTGGACGCGGGGTGGTCACCGCCATCGAGATGGGTGGCAGCGACCGCCGTGCATTCGTCGATTTTGAATCGGCCGGCAAAAAGCAACTGCTGCTCAAGTTTGCCCGATTCACCATCGTGGGTAGATCAGGATAACCTCTAAGCCGGTGGATCAGAGATCCAAAAGCGCTTTCTCTCCGCTGCTTCCGCCGAACAGCATATCGGTGGGATTCTCCAGCAACTTTTTCACCCGCAGTAAAAAGCCCACCGAATCCTTGCCGTCGATCACGCGGTGGTCGTACGACAACGCCACATACATCATGGGACGGATCACCACCTGCCCGTCGATGGCTACAGGGCGCTCCAGAATATTGTGCATGCCGAGGATGGCCGACTGAGGCGGATTGATCAATGGGGTAGACATCATTGAACCGAAAATGCCGCCATTGGTGATCGTGAATGTGCCGCCGGTCATCTCCGGTATGGAGAGCCTCCCCTTCCGGGCTTTCTCGGCTACATCGGCGATGGCTTTTTCAATCTCCGCAAGACCCAGGCTTTCCACATTCCGGATTACCGGCACCATCAACCCTTTGGGTGTGCTCACGGCTACGGAAATATCGGCATAATCATACGTCACCAGGTTCTCCCCGTCGAGCATGGCATTCACATAGGGGAACTCCTGCAATGCTACGGAACAGGCTTTCATGAAGAAAGACATGATGCCCAACTTTATCCCGTGTTTTTCCACGAACGCAGATTGATGTCTTTTGCGCAGATCCATGACCGGCTTCATATCCACCTCGTTGAACGTAGTCAGCATGGCGGTCTCATTCTTCACCGATACCAGCCGCTCACTCAGCTTCCTGCGAAGCGAGCTCATCCGCTCACTGCGGCTCTCCCTGCTGGCAGGCTGCCGCAAACCCGAAGGGCCGCTCAAAGCACCCGAGGCCCTCACCGCCTCCACATCTTCTCCTCTGAGACGCCGGAGCCCCTGAATCACATCCTCTACCGAGAGCCCGTTCTCCTCCATCATCCTGGCAGCCAAGGGCGTCACCTTCACCTGGTCATACCCGGAACCAACGGATGCAACAGCCGGTATTTCCCCTGCGGCTTTATCCTCTTTCGCCGGTTCCGGAGCTGCCTCTGCTGCATTTTCTGCAGGCGTATCACCACCCGCTGCCGGATGTGCATGCTCCGGCTCTCCGGTTGCCTCCTCCGGTTGAACAGAGGTGTCGATCACACAAGCCACAGCTCCCACCTCCAGCATCTCCCCCTCGGGAACATTGAACGTGATCTTGCCTGATTCTTCGGCAACCAACATCAATGTGGCCTTCTCCGACTCCAGTTCCGCGATCTCGCTGTTTTTTCTTACTACCGACCCGTCAGCCACCAGCCATCGCGTCAGCTCTACATGGGTGATCGATTCTCCGGGACTCGGTATTCTGATCTCTACTTGTGCCATTATTTTAGATTGAGGATGATTGAATGAAATTGATTCTGTTAAAGAGCTGCCTCAGTGGGTTGCAATGTCGATCGCCTGTTGGATGATCGCAGCTTGGTTGATCTTGTGCTGAGCCGTCAGCCCCTCCGCCGTAACGCCACTGGCCGGACGACCGATGAGTTGCAGATGGCAGTCGCCCAACTGTTGCTTCACAAAAGCGGCAGCACCCATATTGAGTGGCTCCTCCTGCACCCACACCCGTTCAACATCTGCCGG
>DPAC01000038.1 GCA_003517675.1 Porphyromonadaceae bacterium
GGTTACGGCACGAAAAATTGAAGTGGTGCGTTTGCAGGTGAGCGAACCAGTGGCCGGTCATTGATTTTTTTTCAACGCTGGGCACCATTCTTTTCCCTAAAAAAACTGCATATCTGCTTTATTTTTACTAACTTCGCACCCTTATTTGAATCAGATTACATTATACCTTTTAAACAGCACTAAAGATTAGTTAAATGGCTACTTTACAGAAGATTAGAAATAGAGGCACGTTGTTGGTCATCGTCATTGGTGTGGCACTGCTTGCTTTTGTTTTAGGAGACCTCCTCACTTCCGGCACCACTCTTTTCGGGAGGGCGCAGGATAAGGCGTTTGTGGTGAACAACGAAGTGGTATCAACCAAGGAATATGCCGACAAGATTACCGAGTTCGAGGAGTTTCAGAAGATGGTGAGCGGTCGGAGCTCATTGGATGAGAACACTGTGGCCCAGATTCGCGAAGCGGTCTATCAGCAGATGGTACGTCAGCGGTTGTTGGAGCATCAGGCCGGCAAGCTTGGGCTGAGTGTAAGCAAGGAAGAGATCAACGACCTGGTTCATGGCGAGTATATTTCACCAGTGTTGCAGCAACTCCCTTTCTTCGTGGATCCACAAACGGGTATTTTCAGTCGCCCCGAATTGATTAACTTCCTCAACGTCATTCATATGCCGAGTCCCAATCCGGAAGAACAGGCTATCATAAACCAGTACAAATCGCTCTGGCTGTTTATTGAAGAGATGGTACGGACCCAGCGTCTTGAGGAGAAATATTTGACGCTCCTGTCAAGTGCTGTGATCACCAACGATGCAGAAGCAAAGAGCAATTTCGAGCATTCGCAGCAGAATGCCGATATCACCTATGTGGTACAGAATTATTTCGCCATTCCTGATTCATTGGTGACGGTGAGTGACAAGGAGATCAGAGCTTATTACGACAAGCATAAGGAATCATATCGTTTGGAAGCGCCTCTTGTCAAGCTCTCCTACTTCACCAAGCAGGTGTTGCCCAGCGAAGAGGATTATGCAGAGGTAGAGGCTGAGTCGTGGGTAGCTTTTGAAGAGTTGCAGAAGAGCCAGCATCCTGCCAGCGTGGTGTCCGACTACTCGCAGGTTTCCTATCGCGATGTCTTCGTGAGCGAGTCGATGCTGACACCCGATCAGATTGAGTTTGTCCGCACGGCTGCCATCAATGAAATGTATGGCCCCAAGCTTGTAGATGGTTCCTACCAGATTGTGAAATTGATCGACAAGCGTGTAGCCCCCGATTCGGTTCGTTTCCGGATGATGGCCATTCCCAGCCGGTCGTTGGTGGGACAGGACTCAATCGTAACCCGTTTTACCGACAGTATCTATACCGTTATCCGCGAGGGTCAGTCATTTGCCGATGTGGCCAACAGTCTTAATCCCAGCTCAAACGGTGGTGATGTGGGGTGGGCCAGGGAGATTGACCTGGCATCTTTTGGCTCGGAGATGGTGGAGGCTGTATTCAACTCGCCTGAGGGTGAGCTGGTGAAGCTCTCCCTGCCGGGACAAGAGGTGATTCTTCAGATTGAGGAGAGAACCCGTCCGGTGAACAAGTATAAAGTGGCTATCATCGACATGCCGGTGATCCCCAGTGAGAAGACCTCCAACAACATTGACAATGAGCTGAACCAGTTTGTCTCTACTCCCGATGTGGGTACCCGGTTTACCGAGTTGGCATCGGAAAAAGGTTACATGGTGATGCCCAACATCACTGTTTCAGCAAACGAATACACCTTGGCGCAGATACCTGGTTCGCGTCAGGTAATCACTTGGGCCGCAAATGAGAAGAAGCCGGGCAGCGTGAAGAAGTTCGACCTCACCAACCTGCGGGTTGTTGCCCGTGTGGATCAGGTGATCCCGGCCGGTATAGCCCCACTCTCGGAGGTCTCTTCCGGCATCAGGGCGCAGCTGTTGAATGAGAAAAAGGCTGAGAAGGTCATTGCCGATCTGAAAGCTCAAAACCTCACCACGATCGATGCCTATGCCGAAGCAATGAACAGCCGCACTGACACTGTTCGCTTTGTGAACTTCAACACACAGAATATCACGGGACTGGGATATGAACCGGTGATGAATGCGGTTGCAGCCTTTGCCCCGCTCAACAGCGTGGTGGGGCCATTTAAAGGCAACAATGGCGTCTATGTGTCACAAGTAACCGATCGCACCCGGGGAAACGAGATCTATGATGCCGATGCGCAGAAGCGTAGCATGATGAATGAGAAAGCTTATCGTCTGCAGATGCAATCCATCGAAGTGTTAAAAGATAAACTGGGCGTTGAAGATAACCGGTACCGGTTCTTCTGATCTCATCATCTTCGCAAGTCATACAAAAGGGCTGACCCGCGCGGGTCAGCCCTTTTGTTGAGAGGTGGCCAGTCAGGTTACTGTACCACGATCCGTCCCTTTTGTTCCAGCTGCAATGTTTTGCTGGGCTGGTCACATACTTCCGTAGGGCCGAAGTACTGGATGGGACCGGGATATACATAATCGGTCTCAATGGCCCATTTTTCACGATGATCTTCGAAGTACCTGAAAGGTGCTCCTTCCAGCTTCACCAGCGCTTTCTGGATCACCGGTTTCAATTCGCCGTGACGGCGTTCCATGTTCATCATCATGGTGATGGGAATTCCGCCGGCAATCCATTCGGCGGCGGCTCCTGTCGTATTGCGAACCGAGGCCATGTAGCCCGTCTTTCCTGCTGCAATAAGCATTGAAGCCGTATAACCGAGAGAATAGCAGTAGTCCGCATCATAGTTCGACGGAGCTGCGCAGCGTCCTTCGTACCCGAAGAAATGGGTGATGGTGGCAAACTTACCGTTGTATTTCCCCTCTTTGCTCCACTCATCGAGCCGCTTCTTCACCATCTCTGCCAACAGCTTCTCGGTTTCGATGAGCGACACCTGTACGTTGCCGTGCGGGTCGCGGTCGAGGGTGAGCTGTCGGGCCACCGTTTCGGGCAGGCTGGCATAGATCTCAGCGTTTTCGTGCGACAGCTTGCTGATGATGTAATCCCGTTTACCGGAGCGGCGTACCAGGTCGAACTCCTCCTGATTGTGCGCCAGGAAATCGTTCAGTTCGCTGATCAGTTTCTTCATGGCGGGGATGAACTCGATTAACCCTTCGGGAATGATCACGGTACCAAAGTTCAATCCTTTCTCTGCACGATTGGCGATCACGCCGGCTATCTGATCGATGATATTGTCGAGCGACCATTCCTTTGCTTCCACCTCTTCTGAGATGATGCAGATGTTGGGATGAGTCTGCAGTGCACATTCCAGCGCGATGTGAGAGGCTGAGCGACCCATCACCTTGATGAAGTGCCAGTACTTGCGTGCCGAGTTACAGTCACGCTGTATGTTGCCGATCAGTTCGGAGTAAACCTTGCAGGCGGTATCGAAACCGAAGGAGGTCTCAATCTGTTCATTTTTCAGGTCTCCGTCGATGGTTTTGGGACATCCGATCACCTGTACGCCGGCATTGATGGAGGCATAATATTCGGCCAGCACACAGGCGTTGGTGTTGGAGTCGTCGCCGCCGATAATCACCAGTGCTTTGATATCCAGCTCTTTGAGGATCTCCAGTCCCTTGTCGAACTGCTCTTTGGTCTCCAGCTTGGTGCGTCCGGAGCCGATGATGTCGAAACCGCCGGTATTGCGATACTCATCGATGATCGCTTCCGTCAGCTCCTTGTACTGGTGGTCTATCAGGCCGCCCGGGCCGAGAATAAATCCGTACAGTTTGCTGTCGCGATGCAGACGTTTGATGCCATCGAAGATGCCGGCAATCACATTGTGCCCGCCGGGGGCCTGACCGCCTGAGAGGATCACTCCCACGTTGTAGGGTGTGTCGCTGCCGGGCTTACCCTCACT
>DPAC01000072.1 GCA_003517675.1 Porphyromonadaceae bacterium
GTTGGTCTCAATGCCGTGGGCCAATATCTCAAGACCATACATCTCTGCCGCCAGCCGGCTGCAGACGGTAGCAGTGCCCTTCAACTCCAGCTCCCGGATCTCTTTTGCCGCCAGGGCGGTATCATCATGCTCCACAATCTTCACACCCGGCAGGCTCTCCAGGAACTCTTCACACTGCATCAGCGCCATGGGGTGCGACATCACCTCTTTCAACTCATCGAGGGAGGTGCCGGGAAGTGCTGCCAGGGAATGCGTGATCCGCAGTTTGTGCTCGCCGGCAATACGTAGATGATGCTGTTTCAGCAGGTCGTGATTGGGAAGGAGGCTCCCGGCAATGGTATTTTCGATGGCCATCACGCCGATCAATTGCGGATCCTTGTCAGCTTCCCTGAAAATATCACGGAATGTCTGGCAGGGTACAATCTCCAGCTTTTCCCCTTTGAAATAATCGCGTGCCGCGATTTCATGATAGGCTCCCAGGCCTCCCTGAATGGCTACTCTTTTCATCTTTTATCTGGTTTGTCATACATCCATAAAAAAAATCCCATCGTGTGATCGACAGGATTTTATTTTATCTGATATGACTTTTAACTATTTCTCTTCATGCATATAAAATCCTGCCCTTACCTGCTAAAGTAAAAGTAAAACCAGAAAGAATATGCAAAAGTAGAACTGTTCACTTTGTTATCTTTTCGTAATGTGTGAGCGCAAATGTACAACAAATTTTATTTATTCAAATAAAAAAGACAAAAAAAATAGCGGGCGAAACGATTCCATCCCGAAAAAAGCTCTTTTTGGAGGAGCAGGCCTAAAATATTGAAAAAATCTTTATATTTGCAACTGAAATGCCGAAAACTAATATTTATCACCACAAAAATTACACGAATGTTTAAAAATCATCCTAAAGGACTTCTCGCCGCATCGCTGGCGAACATGGGGGAGCGCTTTGGTTTTTACACCATGATGGCGATCCTGGCACTCTTCTTAATGACCAAGTTCGGACTGGACGAGACCACCACCGGTGTCATCTACTCCATCTTTTACGCTTCCATCTACCTGCTGGCCCTGGTGGGCGGGTTGCTGGCCGACAAGACCCGCAACTACAAGGGGATCATCATGACGGGGCTGCTGCTGATGTCGCTGGGCTACGTGATCATCGCCATCCCCACCCCGACTCCGGTTCCGGCCGACAAGTTTGCTCTCTTCCTGTCAATCAGCTGCTTTGGACTGCTGGTGATCGCATTCGGGAACGGACTCTTCAAAGGGAACCTCCAGGCATTGGTAGGTCAGATGTATGATGACCCGAAGTACAGCAAGATGCGCGACTCCGGATTCCAGCTCTTTTACATGTTCATCAATGTAGGTGCCATTTTCGCTCCATTCCTGGCAGTAGGTGTCAGAAACTGGTGGTTAGAGAAGAACGGCTTCTTCTACAATGCCGACCTGCCAGCGCTGTCACATCAGTACCTTGGCAACACCATCACACCAGAGGGCAGTGACCGTCTCCAGCGACTGGCTGGTGAGATGGGATACAACGGCAGCGACCTGGCTACTTTTGCCGGTGATTATCTCAATGCGTTCACCACTGGCTTCCACTACGCTTTTGGAGTGGCCATCGCGGCCATGCTAATCTCACTGGTGATCTACCTGGTTAACAAGAACCGGTTCCCCGATCCGGCGAACAGGAATGCACCCGCGGCAGATGGAACAGCGGCGGTAGAAGAGATGGACAGTAAAGAGGTGAAACAGCGCCTCTATGCCCTTTTCGCCGTCTTTGCGGTGGTGATCTTCTTCTGGTTCTCGTTCCACCAAAACGGCCTCACACTCACCTATTTCGCCAAAGATTATACAAACCTGAGCCAGATCAGGGTCAACCTGGGATTTGCAACCCTGGAAGGTGCCGAGATCTTCCAGTCGATCAACCCCTTCTTTGTGGTATTCCTCACCCCCATCATCGTGGGCTTCTTCGGATGGCTCCGCGCCAGGGGAAAGGAACCCTCCACACCACGCAAGATCGCTATCGGAATGGGTATCGCTGCACTGGCATACGCCGTGATGGCCATTGGTTCCACGGGACTCCCACTCAAGAGTGAGGTGGATTCAATGGGTGGTTTGCCCGATGCTGCCCGTGTCACACCATGGCTGCTGATCGGCACCTATTTCATCCTGACCGTGGCCGAGCTCTTCATCAGTCCTCTCGGCATCTCTTTCGTATCGAAAGTGGCGCCACCAAAATATCAGGGAATCATGCAGGGAGCCTGGCTGGGCGCCACCGCCGTGGGCAACAGCCTGCTCCTTATCGGAGCCATTTTTTATACCTCCATCTCAATGACTGCCACCTGGATGGTCTTTGTGGCAGCCTGTTTGATCTCCATGTTCACCATGCTGGCGATGCTCAAATGGCTGGAGAGGATTGCCAAATAAAATGATCACCCATTCTTCTGAACGGGTAAACCGGCGGAATATTCCGCCGGTTTTTTTGTAAAATCGCTTCATTGATGAAAGTTCTTCACCCATTGAAAGATAGAATCAATCGTTGATAACTTGTCGCAAAAACGAAGAGATGCTACCCCCTTTTTCTGTATATTTGCCGTTGCTAATCGCAGCTAACCATCAAGCAATATGCATCCATTTGTTCATCTACACGTCCACTCCCAATATTCGCTCCTCGACGGGCAGGCCAGCATCCAGCAACTGGTAGACAAAGCCATGAACGACGGCATGCGTGCCATCGCTCTAACCGATCACGGAGCGATGTATGGCATCAAGGAGTTTCTCAACTACAGCAACAAGAAAAACGGGCCGCATAAGGCTGAGATCCTCAAACTGAGGAAAGAGATCGACTCCCTCGTGAATGAGGGAAATGATGTTTCCGCCAGGAAGGAAGCGTTGCTGCAGCGGCTGCAGGAAGCGGAGAAGAAGCTGTTCAAGCCGATCGTGGGATGTGAGTGTTACCTGGCGCGTCGCGACCGTTTTTCACAGTCGGACAAGATTGACGGCAGCGGCTGGCACCTGGTGGTGCTGGCCAAGAATCTGAGAGGGTACAAGAACCTGGTGAAGATGGTCTCCAAGAGCTGGACCGAGGGGTTCTATTACCGTCCCCGCATCGACAAGGAACTGCTGGAACAACACCGTGAGGGGCTGATCGTCACATCCGCCTGTCTCGGTGGTGAGATCTCCCGCAAGATAGACAGCGGGCAGATCAGCGATGCCGAGGAGGCGGTGCAATGGTACAAGCGGGTGTTCGGCGACGATTACTACCTGGAGCTGCAGCGTCACAAGACCAACCGGCCCGATGCCGATCAGACCACCTACCCCAAGCAGGAGCGGGTGAACCAGGAGCTGATACGCATTGCTCGCAAGTATGGTGTGAAACTGATCGCCACCAACGATGTTCACTTCGTGAATGAAGAGGATGCCGATGCGCACGACCGCCTCATCTGTCTCAGCACAGGAAAGGATTTCGACGATCCTGACCGGATGCGCTACACCAAACAGGAGTGGCTCAAAACCACCGCAGAGATGAACCAGATCTTTGCCGATATCCCGGAGGTGCTGA
>DPAC01000165.1:0-2614 GCA_003517675.1 Porphyromonadaceae bacterium
TACAAACTGAAAGATCGTGTCTACAGGGAGTTTTACGATGCCACCGAAGCACAGTTCGACCGGCTCCATATCGACAAAGCGGAACGGAAGCTGGAGAGCTTCAAAACCAATATCGCCGATATGAGCCGTGCCGGGAATGCCAAAAGCCAGCTGTTACACGAACGTGAGAAGCTGATGCGACAGTATGACCGGATGAAGAATGAACTGCAGACCTACGAGAACAACATCGGTTTCCTCTCTATCTCTTCCAAAAAAGGGAATCATCTGGTTGACGACATGAACCAGAAAGTGGAAAGGATCAAGTCTGAACTGCAGCTGATAGTGAAGAAGATTGATGCGCTGGACAATGAGTTGTAACAAAAGTCTATCTGACATGAATTATAAACACTAAAATTTTAAAGAAAAAAATGAAACTCAATCGCTTGATCTGGCTACTGGCACTGATTGCCGTGGTTGGATGTACAAACAAACAGAAAGAGGCTCCCGGGGAGCAGACAACCCTCTCAGGGCTGAAGAGATCCGACTTTCGGTCGGTAGTGAACGGTGATTCCACCGATCTCTACGTATTGACCAACGCCAATGGGATGGAGGTGACCCTCACCAACTATGGCGGACGCATCGTCTCCGTGATGGTGCCTGACAGGGAGGGTAACCTGAAGGATGTAGTGCTCGGGTTCGACAACATTGATGATTATGTCAACGTGGACAACAATTTCGGTGCAACCATCGGCCGTTACGGCAACCGGATCGCCAACGGAAAGATCACGGTGGAGGGGGTTGAATATCAGCTGCCGCAAAACAACTTTGGCCATACGCTGCATGGCGGACCGGAAGGGTTTGACAAGAAAGTGTTTCATGCCGTTCAACCGGATAGCCAGACCGTGGTGTTCACCTACCTGTCAAAAGATGGCGAAGCAGGATTCCCCGGCAATCTCGATGTGAAGGTGACCGTGACCCTGACCGATGACAATGCCATCGATCTGCAATATGAAGCCACTACCGACAAAGAGACGGTGGTGAACCTTACCAACCACTCTTACTTCAATCTGAGCGGGGATCCCACTCAGAGCGTGCTCGACCACCTGTTGTCCATCAACGCGGATCAATTTACCCCTGTCGACTCCACATTCATGACCACCGGGGCTATTGAGAAAGTAGATGGTACGCCAATGGATTTCAGAACAGCTACTGCCATCGGTGAACGAATCAATAACTACGATTATGAGCAGCTGAAGAATGGCGATGGATATGACCACAACTGGGTGCTGAATACCAACGGTGATATTTCACAGGTTGCGGCTACGGTCTATTCTCCCGTTACCGGCATTCAACTGGATGTGTATACCAATGAGCCTGGTATTCAGGTCTATTCAGGCAACTTCCTTGATGGCTCGGTGACCGGGAAAAAGGGTATCACCTACCAGAAACGTGCTGCGGTTTGCCTGGAGACGCAGAAATATCCCGATTCACCCAACAAGCCTGACTGGCCATCACCCTATTTGAAGCCGGGTGAGAAGTATACCAGCCGCTGCATATACAAATTTTCAGTTCAATAATTTAAAACATTTTTGATTTTGTCCGACAGCTTGGCAAATCTCCCAATTTGGGTCATCATTGTAATTGTTGTGCTTGCACTGTTCGATGCAGTGATGAAAGTGATTGCTATGTGGAAATCGGCACTCCTCTTTTTTTCTCATAATACCTGCACCATTGGCTCAGACCACAGCTCTCGCATTTGGGTTTTCTTGCCACACAGATATACCGGCCATGCAGGATCAGCCAGTGGTGTGCTTTTGAAAGGAGTGGAGCAGGGATATGCTTCACCAGTTCTCGCTCCGTTTCCAGCGGTGTTTTGGAATTGAGGGTCAACCCAATACGGTTCGCCACACGGAACACGTGGGTGTCTACCGGCATGGCGGGTATGTCGAAAGCTACAGCCAGCACAACGTTGGCCGTCTTGCGACCTACCCCCGGAATGGTAAGCAACGAGTCTATATCTCCTGGTACTTCACCCCCGAAATCGGTGACCAGTTTTTTGGCCATTTCAACCAGATTTTTTGCCTTGTTATTAGGGTAAGAACAGGATCTGATGTATTCGAAGACTGCCTCGGGAGTGGCAACGGCCATCACTTCTGGGGAGGGAAATGCTTCGAACAGCGCAGGGGTGATCATGTTTACCCGCTTGTCGGTGCATTGCGCAGACAGAATTACCGCTACCAACAATTGATAATTGTTCCGGTAATGTAATTCTGTCTCAGCAGATTCAGCATTTTCCAAGAACCAGTCGATTACCTTTTTATAGCGCTCTTTTTTGGTCATGTCACAAAACTTTCCGGTTCTTTATCGCATTGCATGTTCCTATTTTGTAATCCCTTTCTTATTTTCCCAATTATAAATTGTCTATCACGTGTATGGTATGTACCGCAGCCAAACAGGCTGTTTCTGTCCGTAACCGCGACTTGCCAAGGGTGATGGGCTCAAAACCGGTGGCAATTGCTTTTTCTACTTCTTCCTGGCTGAAATCGCCTTCCGGACCAATCAGAATCAAGGCATCCTCACCTTTTCTGTAAGTTTGCGCCAATGGTGACCTGGGCAGATCGTAACAGTGGGCAAT
>DPAC01000165.1:2797-3053 GCA_003517675.1 Porphyromonadaceae bacterium
GACTGCTGCGATTGCTTCATTGCAGAAATGGCAATCTTATCCAATCGTTCCCGTTTGATCTCTTTTCGTTCTGAGTAACTGCAAAGGATTGGCGTGAAACGGTCTATACCAATCTCGGTGGCTTTCTCCACGAACCACTCATTACGCTCCATCTGTTTGGTGGGGCTGAAAGCAATGTGAAGCAAGAACGTTCTTTTTCGTGGCTCCTCCCATTCACGCAGGATGGTAACCATGCTTTTTTTGGGGTGGGAGTGTA
>DPAC01000048.1 GCA_003517675.1 Porphyromonadaceae bacterium
GTCGGCAAGCACCTTGCGGTTGATTTCAATTTCATTTTTGTGCAACGCACCCATCAAACGGGAATAGGACATTCCGTTTTCGCGGGCGGCCGCGTTGATACGCTGAATCCATAATGCGCGGAAGTTGCGTTTTTTGTTTTTGCGGTCACGGTAGGCGTAGGTTAAACCTTTCTCCCACGTGTTCTTGGCTACGGTCCACACATTCTTGCGGGCACCGATGTAGCCTCTGGTAAGTTTCAGAACTTTTTTTCTGCGGTTGCGTGATGCAACATGATTGACTGATCTTGGCATAATGTTACTTGTTTTGAATGATAGCGTCTCTGCCGGGCAGAGCTCTTTGGGGCATACATCCTGTTACTAAATCTTTTAACCGGAAACCTCTGCGTGGGTTATTTCAATGCGAGCAGTGTTTTGATGCTGTTCACGTCAGATTTGTGAACAAGACCGGTCTGTGTGAGATTTCTCTTCTGCTTTTTGGTCTTCTTCGTCAAAATGTGACTTTTGTACGCATGCTTCCGCTTGATTTTTCCTGTTCCGGTAAGGGCGAACCTCTTTTTGGCACCGGAATTAGTCTTCATTTTTGGCATTTTGCTCTCCTCGAATTAATGATTGTTTAAATTCTCTTGCTTCCGCGGTCAAGCGAAAAAGTGTGCAAAAGTAATGATTATATTCGAATGAACCAAACATCTGCCGAGAATTCACACAAAGAGCCGGTTATTGCAGATAACCGACCCCTTTTGTTGCTGATTCAACCAGCAGCTTATTATGAACCTGTTTACCTCTCCTCCTTTTTCGGCTCTTTGTTCTCTCTCCTGGGAGCAGAGGCCCCTTTCTTGGGTGAGAGCATGATCGACATGCGTTTGCCTTCCATGATGGGCATGTGCTCCACCTTGGCATACTCCTCCAGGTCGTTGGCAAAGCGGAGCAGCAATACCTCTCCCTGCTCTTTGAAGAGGATGGAGCGTCCCCGGAAAAAGACATAGGCTTTCACCTTGGATCCCTCGCTCAGGAAGTTCATCGCATGCTTCAGTTTAAAGTTGTAATCATGATCATCAGTCTGAGGCCCGAAGCGGATCTCCTTCACGGTTACTTTCACCGCTTTGGCTTTCTGCTCTTTCAGTTTCTTCTTCTGCTGATAGACAAATTTCTTGTAATCGATGATTCTGCATACGGGGGGATTGGCCGTGGGGGCGATCTCAACGAGGTCCAGTTCTTGCTGTTGGGCTATTTTCAGTGCCTCACGGGTGGGATAGATCCCTTCTTCTACGTTGTCGCCTACCAACCGGACTTCCGGCACCCGGATGCGTTCGTTGATCCGGTGTTGGTCTTTGGAGTCTTTTCTCATTCAGTGATGTGATTGTTTTCTCTTTAATTGATCTACTATTTTTTTCTAAATTGATGTGTTACATACTATCAAATTTGATCCAGTGCTGGATTCGTCATCTCTTCCACCTCCCGGGCCATCTCTTCGGCAAATGTACGTAATTTTACGGAACCTTGATCAATTCCTCCCTGTTTTCTTACAGAAACGGCTTCATTTTCTGCCTCTTTCTCACCCACAATCAGCAGGTAAGGAATGCGTTTCAGTTCATTGTCGCGGATCTTACGCCCCACTTTCTCATTGCGATCGTCCACCTCGGCGCGGATATCGAACCGTTTCAGCTCTTTCACTACCCTGTATGCATAGTCATTGAACTTCTCGCTCACCGGAAGAATCACCGCCTGGGTGGGTGCCAGCCACAAGGGGAACCTGCCGGCGGTATGCTCGATCAGGACGGCTACGAATCGCTCCATAGAACCGAAGGGGGCACGGTGAATCATCACAGGCCGATGCTTCTGGTTGTCAGCACCGGTATATTCCAGCTCAAAACGCTCCGGCAGATTGTAATCCACCTGAATGGTACCCAACTGCCAGCGGCGTCCCAGCGCATCTTTCACCATAAAGTCGAGCTTGGGACCGTAGAAAGCAGCTTCACCCAACACCACTTTTGCTTTCAGACCTTTCTCTTTACAAGCCTCCACGATGGCACGCTCCGCCTTCTCCCAGTTCTCGTCGGTACCGATATACTTTTCTTTGTTATCCGGATCTCGCAGTGATATCTGTGCCTCGAAATTTTCGAAGTCTAGCGCCCTGAAAATGATAAAAATGATATCCATCACTTTCAGAAACTCCTCTTTCACCTGGTCGGGGGTACAGAAGATATGGGCATCGTCCTGCGTAAAACCACGTACACGGGTCAGCCCGTGCAGCTCACCGCTCTGTTCGTAGCGATAGACCGTTCCAAATTCAGCCAGCCGGAGCGGCAGCTCTTTGTAGGAGCGGGGAAATGCTTTGTAGATCTCACAGTGATGGGGGCAGTTCATCGGTTTCAGGAGGAACTCCTCTCCCTCTTCGGGCGTATGCATCGGTTGAAACGAATCTTTTCCGTATTTGGCATAGTGTCCTGAGGTAACATACAACTGTTTGAGCCCGATGTGGGGAGTGATCACTTGATCATAATCAAACTCCCGTTGTATTTTTTTCAGGAAATCCTCCAGGCGCATGCGCAGCTGTGTGCCCTTTGGCAGCCAGAGCGGCAGGCCTGCACCCACGGTCTGTGAGAATGCGAAGAGCTGCAACTCCTTGCCGATCTTGCGGTGATCGCGCTTCTTTGCTTCCTCCAACATCTGCAGGTACTCATCGAGCATCTTTTTCTTTGGGAAAGTGATGCCGTAGAGGCGGGTGAGCTGCGGTCGCTTCTCATCGCCGCGCCAGTAGGCGCCTGCCGAGGAGAGTATCTTCACAGCCTTGATGTAAGAGGTGTTGGGCAGGTGAGGCCCTCGGCAGAGATCGGTGAACGCTCCCTGGGTATAGGTGGTGATGGTACCATCCTCCAGCTCATTGATCAGCTCTACCTTGTAGTGCTCATCCCTTTCGGAGAACATGGCTATGGCATCTTTCTTGGAGATGTTGGCCCGGACGATCTCCTCCCTGGCAGCGATCAACTCCATCATCTTCTTCTCGATGGCTGGGAAATCGGCCTCCTTGATGGTAACCCCCTCGCCCGGATCCACGTCGTAGTAAAAACCGTTCTCAATGGCCGGGCCGATGCCAAACTTGATGCCGGGGTATAGCTCCTGCAGTGCTTCGGCCATCAGGTGGGCCGATGAGTGCCAGTAGGCATGCTTGCCCTCTTCATCCTCCCACTTCAGCAGCTTGACAGCAGCATCCTCCTCGATGGGCCGGGTTAAGTCGCATGTCTCTCCATTCACGCTTACCGCCAGCACCTCCTGTGCCAGACGTGGACTGATGCTTTGTGCGATCTCGAGTCCGGTCACTCCCTTTTCATATTCCCTGACGGATCCGTCGGGAAATGTAATTCTTATCATGCAATACAATTCTTAATTGATCAAATTTCACATTTGGACTGCAAATGTAGTGATTTTGTGATATATGAAAGGACTATTGAGGAGTTTTTTGAAAAAAAGAATCGGTATGATTGCCAATGAGTGTTGATCCTGCATCGTTTTTTGAACAGCTGTATTGCGCAAATTCACATCCTGTTTACTGCATTCGCTTGATGATGCTGTAGGACTGGATGATACCCAGCTCCCCTGCCTTTCGCAGGTCATCAAGGCCGGCTTCGGTCTCCCCGATGGAGAGACGAGAGATTCCTCTGTTGAAATAGGCTTCCGCGAACCGTGGTTCCAGCTCGATCGCCTTGGTGTAATCAGAAATCGCAGCCCGGTAATCTTTTTCAAGCGAGAAGATCTCGGCCCGGTTGTACCAGGCATAGATGAATTCAGGGTTGAGACGGATGATCGTCTCATACTCCCTCAGAATCTCATCGTAGTCGATGGAACGAGTGGAGATCTCCGGCAACCGGATCTTACCGGGCAGCTCATCCTTCTTGCCGGGTAGCTCCACATCACTGCCACGATCCATCATCATCGGCTCACCCTGCAGGCGGTCATATTCCACCTGCTTGGCTCGAATCACTGCCCGCGCAAAGCGCGCCAGCAACATACCCGGATTGATCTCCAAGGCACGGGTCATATCTCTCAAGGCATTCTCGTAGTCCTGTACCAGCATAAAATCCATCCCCCTGCCAAAGAAAAGCGCTTCGTTACGGGGCTCCTCTTCCAGCCGGCGAGAGTAGTGATCAATAGAGCGGAAATGGGTCTGCACCTGCAGTTCGTTCAGCGGTGCCTCAAGATTGGTCACTTTCAGGATCCAGCTCAACCCAAGCTGGCTATTGGCCTGATCCAAGACGGCCGAATAATATACCGGCCGGGGTACCTCAACCGACCGTTCATAGTAGGTCAGCACAAATATCGGCTCCAGCTCCACCGGGGCTTGGATGTTCTGCACCTTACCCCTGCTTTGCCGCTGATACTTTGACTTCTGTGAAGCATCTTCATGGGCCACCACCAGCAGATTGAACTTCTCGATGTTGTTATCGGTCTCATCACGGGTGCCCTTTGCACCCTCTTCACCAGCCGGTTTGTCGACAGGTTTGGAATTCGAGGAGGCAATCCTGTGGGCTTTGGCCTCCTCGGCACGCGCCAGCAGATAATCTTTCTCCGCACCTTGCAGGTCGTTTAGCTCTCTCTTGAGCTGTGAGCGCATGTAATAACCATTGAAGAAATCGGGATGAGCCTCAAGCACCAGATTCAAGTCATTGAGTGCCCCTATCTTGTCACCGATCTCATTCTTCAGTATGGCACGGTTGAGATAGGCGATGGTGTTGTTGGGATCCAGTTCCAGCACCTTATCGAAATCACTGATGGCGCGGTTGTTGTCACCCACCTGGGCACGCAGCAGGCCTCGGTTGAAGCGGGCGATAAGATTGTTTGCATCCATCTCTATCACCCTGTCGTAGTCGGCCATTGCCCCACGCAGGTCATTCAGGTGATATTTCACCAGCCCCCGGTTGATGTAGTTTCCGGTGAAATAGGGATCGAGACGGATGGCCTCATCCAGATCGGCCAACGCCTTGTTATATTCTTTCTGCTGTAAGTAAAGCAATCCACGGGCTGAGAACGACTGGGCTGTGTAAGGGTCAATCTCAATGGCTTTATCCAGGTCGGCCATAGCCCTGATGGTATCACCCTGTTCGAGGTACATCTGTGCACGGGTGAGGTAGCCTGGTGTATAATCGGGAAAACGCCGCAACAGTACTTCGAAAAATTTCTCCGCCACCTCATACTGTTCCAACTCAATGTTCACTATCCCCATGTTGACCAGGGTGATTCTATCCTCCGGAAAGAACTCCAGGCTCCGCTGGTAATCAGCGGCAGCCAGCTCATACTTCTCCTGGTTCTGGCGGGCGGCACCACGCAGCTGATAAGCAGCAGTGTAATAAGGATTTCGCAACAGGCACTCAGAGGCATCCTCCTCAGCACCTTTGAAATCATCGAGCATGAATTTCGCCATAGCTCTGTAATAATAGGGATCGGCAAGATAAGGCTTGGCAGAGATCACCTGGTTGAAATACTGGATGGCCAGGACGTAATCCTCAAAATAGAGTGCATTCTTACCGATCATCATCACCCGGTCGGTATTCACCTGTGCCGTCNNTTTTTTTTTTTTTAATGTCCCGCCGCCCCCCGAGATCTCCCCTCTTCCCCTACACGACGCTCTCCCGATCTAGCCTGGTGTATAATCGGAAAACCGCTGCAACAGTACTTCGAAAAATTTCTCCGCCACTTCATACTGTTCCAACTCCACGTTCACAATTCCCATGTTGACCAGCGTGATTCTATCCTCCGGAAAGAACTCCAGGCTTCGCTGGTAATCGGCGGCAGCCAGCTCATATTTCTCCTGGTTCTGGCGGGCGGCACCCCGCAGCTGATAAGCAGCAATGTAATAGGGATTTCGCAACAGGCACTCCGAGGCATCCTCCTCGGCACCTTTAAAATCATCGAGCATGAATTTCGCCATCGCTCTGTAATAATAGGGCTCGGCGAGATAGGGCTTGGCAGTGATCACCTGGTT
>DPAC01000001.1 GCA_003517675.1 Porphyromonadaceae bacterium
AAAGAACTCGGCACCTATTTTTATATCTATTCGGGGGGTGAACCACTGATCAGAAAAAAAGATATTATCCGGCTGTGCGAAAAATATAACGATTGCATGTTTCTTGCTTTTACGAACGGAACGCTCATTGACGAAGCTTTTGCCAATGAAATGTTGCGTGTTAAAAACTTTATACCGGCCATCAGCCTGGAAGGTTTTGAAAAGGAAACTGACTCCCGCCGTGGAGAAGGGACCTATCAAGCAGTTGAAAAAGCGATGGATATCCTTCACGACAAGAAGTTGTTATTCGGTATCTCATGTACTTATACCCGCACCAATACGGAAGTGATTGGCAGTGAGAAATATTTTGATTTTATGGTCGGCAAAGGGGCAATGTTTGCCTGGTTCTTTACCTACATGCCGGTTGGCGTGAATGCTGCCCCCGAGTTGATGGCAACACCGGAACAGAGAAAATACATGTATCACCAGATTCGCAAATTCAGAAAAAGTAAACCTCTTTTTACCATGGACTTCTGGAATGACGGCGAATATGTGAACGGTTGTATCGCGGGCGGACGAAACTATCTGCATATCAATGCAAATGGCGATATAGAACCGTGTGCATTTATTCATTATTCAGATTCAAATATTCATGAAAAAACCCTATTGGAAGCATATCAATCTCCTTTGTTTATGCAATATAAACAGAATCAACCGTTTAGTGAAAATATGCTGCGCCCCTGTCCTTTGCTGGATCACGAATACAAACTGGCTGAAATGGTTGATAAAACAACAGCAAAATCAACCGATCTGGAACATCCGGAAGATGTGCAGGATCTTTGTGCAAAGACTGTTCATGCAGCAAGAAACTGGAAACCGGTTGCAGATGAATTGTGGAGACAAGCGCCTGCATCAAACTAAACTTGAGGGCAAAAAAAACAATATTCAGGACTGTTTCTTTCAGACTTTTTTGTGATTTTTTTTACTCAATTCGGAATGATTGGCTATATTTACCGGTTCAAACAGGGTATCTGATACAACACGCTCCCGCTCCCTTCGGAGTGTGGGGTAAATTGCACCCTATGAAGGATGAATGGGAGGATTCCCGGGTAGTTATATTAAAAAAAAACTGTATGAACAGAACCAGATTCTTTCGCCAGCTACTTGTATTGTCTGTAACGCTTCTTCTGTTTGCTGACTGCGCCGGGAACAGAAACAAACCGATGAATGTGGATGAGCTGCTGTTGAATGCAGATTCACTGGCCGGTATGACCGTAATAGTAGAAGGCCTCTGCACCCATGTATGCACCAAAGGTGGCATGAAACTTTTTTTGCAGGGAACAGATAAAGCTCAAACCCTGCGTGCCGAGTCGGACGCTACCCTGGGTAAATTTGACCCCGCCAGTGTGGACAAGATGGTGCGGGTACGCGGAAAATTGGTGGAAGAACAGATCAGTGACAACAGCCTGGCCTCCCATGGGGAAGACGGGAAAGGTTGTGAAACGGAACAGGCAGCAGAGAAGATATACTATATTGCTGCAACATCATATCAGACGATCGATTGAATGGAAGCACCCAAAGAATTCACCGGCTTCACCCCCCAAACTATTCTGTTCCTGAAAGAATTAAAGGCAAACAACAATCGCGAATGGTTCAATGAGCACAAGCAGGTGTATCAGGAAGCATTGCTGCAACCCTTCCAGTCACTGGCAGCCATGCTTACACCCGCCATGTACAACATTGATCCGCAGTTTGACCTGCGGCCTTCGAAGATGCTGTCGCGGATTTATCGTGATATCCGCTTTTCACCCAACAAAGATCCCTATAAGTCCTCCATGTGGCTCAATTTTCAGCAGGTTGCCACCCACTGGGAAAACTTTCCCGGGTACTTTGCCGAGCTCAATACCGAACATTTTATGCTCGGCATGGGATTGTTTATGCCAAAACGAAAGATCATGGATTATTTCCGGGAAGAGATCGACTACAGTCGCGATTCATTCAAAGAGATGGCCGAAAAGGCGCTCACTGCCGGCTTTGAGGTGGCCGGCGATGTGTATAAGCGCCCTATCCCCAATACCTTACCCGGGTTCTATCAACCCTGGATACAGCGAAAAAACGTGTATGTAATCAAAACAATTCCGCTTTCGGATGAACGAATCTACAGTGCAGCCATCGCACTGCAACTGATGGATGACTTTTCTCAAATAGCCGGTCTCTATCACTTTATGAAGGAGGTCGTGAAGGAAGCGCCATAAAAATTATCATCTGTCGCATTTATTTTATAATTTTGTGCAAATTATTATTGATCCTGCACAGTTAACATCAAAATGGCAAATAACAAACTACGTGACGATGCCCTTGCTTATCATTCGCAGGGGCGTCCCGGAAAAATTGAAGTCGTTCCCACCAAACCTTACAGTTCTCAGCGCGACCTCTCCCTCGCTTACTCTCCAGGGGTGGCATCACCCTGTCTGGAAATAGAAAAAGATGCGCAGGCGGCCTACGATTACACATCGAAAGGCAATCTGGTGGCGGTAATCTCCAATGGCACCGCCGTATTGGGGTTGGGCGATATCGGAGCGCTGGCAGGGAAACCGGTCATGGAAGGCAAAGGGCTGCTCTTCAAGATTTTTGCCGGTATCGATGTGTTCGATATCGAAGTAAATGAAAAAGATCCGGAAAAGTTCATCCAGATAGTGAAAGCGATTGCGCCCACTTTTGGCGGCATCAACCTGGAAGACATCAAAGCGCCGGAGTGTTTTGAGATTGAAGAACGCCTCAGGAGCGAGCTCGATATTCCCATCATGCACGACGACCAACACGGTACAGCCATTATTTCATCCTGCGGGCTGCTCAATGCACTGGAGCTGACCGGCAAGAAGATCGAGGATGTCCGCATCGTGGTGAATGGTGCCGGTGCCGCGGCCAACTCCTGCACAAAGCTGTACATCGCCCTGGGTGCCAACCCCGCAAATATTGTGATGGTGGATTCGAAAGGCGTCATCAACAATGCGCGGACCGACCTGAACGACCGCAAAAAACCCTTCGCCACAAGCAGAAGCATCACCACACTCGAAGAGGCAGTCAGGGATGCCGATGTATTTCTTGGACTCTCTGTGGCCGATGTGCTCACACCAGAGATGTTGCGTTCCATGAATGACAATCCGATTGTTTTTGCTTTGGCCAACCCTAATCCCGAAATTACCTACGAACTGGCCATGACATCGCGGGAAGATATCATCTTTGCGACAGGCCGTTCTGACTATCCCAACCAGATCAACAATGTGCTTGGATTCCCCTATATTTTTCGTGGCGCTTTGGATGTACAGGCCACCTGCATCAACGAAGAGATGAAGATAGCCACGGTCTACGCCCTGGCAGAGCTGACAAAGAAACCGGTTCCCGATGTAGTGAATGCGGCATACAGCGTAAAAAAACTGCGCTTCGGCAAAGACTATATCATTCCCAAGCCGCTCGATCCGCGACTGCTCACCACGGTAGCTCCCGCGGTAGCCAAAGCAGCCATGGCGTCGGGTGTGGCACGCAAGCCTATTACCGACTGGGAAGAATATGATCACAAGCTGCGCGACCTGATGGGGCTCGACAACAAGATGATCCGTCGTCTCTTCGAGATGGCGCGCCAGAACCCCAAGCGGGTGGTCTTCTCGGAGACCAACCACCTGAGCATGCTCAAAGCTGCTGAGACAGCTTATGCAGAAGGCATCTGCCGCCCCATCCTGTTGGGTAACGAGGAAAAAATTGCCAATGTTGCCCGTGAGAACCAGATCAGCCTGGAAGGAATGGAGATTGTAAACCTGCGTCACGACCGGGAGGAGGAGCGGCGCATGCGCTACGCGACGATCCTTACCGAAAAAAGAAACCGCCAGGGAATGACTTTCGAAGAAGCTTTTGAGAAGATGTTCGAACGCAACTATTTTGGCATGATGATGGTAGAAACGGGCGAAGCCGATGCCATGATTACCGGCGTATTCAGCAAGTATGCCGACACCACCGCTATCGCCAAAGAGGTGATTGGCATCCGCCACGGCCTGAATCATATCGGCGCCATGCACATCGTGAACACAAAAAAGGGAATGCTCTTTCTTGCCGACACACTTTTCAACCGTCATCCCGATACCGAAGCATTGATCGATATTGCCCGGCTGGCCAATGCTACCGTAAAATTCTTCAACTACGAACCGGTGATTGCCATGATCTCCTATTCCAACTTCGGGGCCGACACGGAAGGGAGCCCGGCCAGCGTACACCAGGTAGTGGAAACACTGCACGAACGCTATCCCGAGATGGTGGTCGACGGTGAGATGCAGGTCGACTATGCATTGAACAAAGAGCTGCGCGACAAGAAATATCCGTTTACCCGCCTGAGGGATAAAGAGGTAAACACCTTGGTATTCCCCAACCTCAGCTCAGCCAACGCCTCCTACAAGCTGCTGAAAGAGATTGGCCTGAACGATATCATCGGCCCCATTCAAATGGGACTGAACAAGCCGGTCCATATCCTTGATGTGGAGACCCCGGTACGGGATATCGTGAACGTGGTGGCCGTAGCGGTGATCGATGCGATCGTGGAAGAAAACATCCGGTTGAATAACCTGACAAGGATTGTCTGATTTTACGTGATCAATTACCGTCCATCCGGCAGGTTAAGAGAAACAAACACCAAACAAACCAAAATAAAATAGACAATGGAAAAAAGAAAAAAATTCATGCTTTCGGAGACCGATATTCCCACACAGTGGTACAATATCATCGCAGAGATGAAAAACAAACCGCAGCCCATGCTGAACCCGCAGACCAAAGAGCCGATTAAGGCGGAAGACCTTTTCCCTTTGTTTGCCGAAGAGCTGTCGCGTCAGGAAGTCAATCAGACCGACCCGTGGATCGATATCCCCGAAGCGGTGAGGGAGAAGTACAAAATCTACCGTCCTACCCCGCTGGTACGTGCCACCGAACTCGAGAAAGCGCTCAACACACCGGCACATATCTACTTCAAGAATGAGAGTGTGAGCCCTGTGGGATCGCACAAGCTCAACTCGGCATTGCCGCAGGCCTACTATAACAAAATAGACGGAACAACCAATATCACCACCGAGACGGGAGCAGGTCAATGGGGTACCGCCCTGGCCTTTGCCGCAAAAACATTCGGCCTGGAGCTCGCAGTATATATGGTAAAGATCAGCTATGAGCAGAAACCTTACCGCCGTTCACTGATGCAGACCTGGGGAGCTCAGGTGATCGCTTCCCCCAGCATGTCCACCAAAGCCGGACGGAAGATCATCACCGACCACCCGAATTATCAGGGCAGCCTGGGTACTGCCATCTCCGAAGCCATTGAACTGGCCACTCAGACGCCCAACTGCAAATATGCCCTGGGAAGCGTACTGAACCACGTGGCCTTGCACCAGACCATTATCGGGCTGGAAGCGGAAAAGCAGATGGAGATGGCGGAAGAGTATCCCGATGTGGTGATCGGATGCTTTGGCGGAGGATCCAACTTTTCGGGCATCTCTTTTCCCTTCCTGCGTCACACGATGACAGGAGAAAAGCAAACCCGTTTTGTGGCTGCCGAGCCGGCATCGTGCCCCAAGCTTACGCGCGGCAGGTTCCAGTACGACTTTGGCGATGAAACCGGCTACACCCCCCTCATCCCCATGTATACGCTGGGACACAGATTTGCACCGGCCAACATCCATGCAGGGGGACTCCGCTATCACGGTGCCGGAAGCATTGTGAGCCAACTGCTCAGAGACGGGCTTGTGGAAGCAACCGCCATCAAGCAGTTGGAGACCTTTGAAGCAGGCATACTCTTTGCCCA
>DPAC01000109.1:0-1217 GCA_003517675.1 Porphyromonadaceae bacterium
AAGAACATCATTGCCGAGGTAAATCGCATCTCTTCCGTCGATGAGATCCATTTTGAGGGGAACAGCGAACTGATCGAGAACATCGGCAAGGATATGGACAGAGCATTTATTGAGGAGGTGAAGAAGCTGGTGCTCTCACACGAGGCGATAGCCCGCCACCATGACATCAAGATGGTCTATACCCCCATTCATGGTACCAGCATTACCCTGGTGCCTGATGCGCTGAAAGCGATAGGTTTCACCAACATCATCCGGGTACCGGAACAGGATGTGATCAGCGGCGACTTCCCCACGGTGATCTCCCCCAACCCGGAAGAGCCGGCAGCCCTCGACCTGGCCATCAAAAAGGCGATCGCAACAGATGCTGAGCTGGTGATGGCCACCGACCCTGATGGCGACCGCATTGGCACTGCTATCCGCGACAATGAGGGTAACTTCATCCTGGTGAACGGGAACCAGACCATGCTGATCTATCTTTATTATATCATGACCCGTCGTGAAGAGCTGGGACTCCTCACCGGAAAAGAGTATGTGGTGAAAACCATTGTCACCACCGAGCTGGTGAGAGCGATCGCCGACAAAAAAGGAATCGAGCTCTTCGACTGTTATACCGGATTCAAATGGATTGCCGACATCATCCGCAAGAATGAGGGAGTGAAAAAGTACATCGGTGGCGGTGAGGAGAGCTACGGCTTCCTGGCGGGCGAATTTGTCCGTGACAAGGACTCGGTTTCTGCCTGTACCCTGTTTGCAGAGATTGCTGCCTGGGCAAAAGACAAGGGCAAGAGCATGTATCAGTTGCTGGAGGATATCTATCTGGAGTATGGATACTCCAAGGAGGTGGGGATCTCACTTGTACGCACGGGCAAAGAGGGCGCAGACGAGATAGAAGCGATGATGAAAAAGTTCCGAACCAATCCCATGGAGACGCTGGGAGGCTCACCCGTAACACTAATCAAAGACTTTGCGCGGCTCGAAGCAATCGATTTCATTCGCAACGAGCAGGTAGCTCTGGAGATGCCTACCACCTCCAACGTGCTGCAATATTTCACCGAAGAAGGTACGAAATTGTCGATCCGTCCATCCGGTACAGAACCTAAAATCAAGTTCTACATCGAAGTGAAAGGATCTGCACGAAGCCGTGAAGAGCTGGCGCAGGCTGAGGAAGAAGCCAATAGTAAGATCAATGCCATCCGGCAGGAACTGGGGATATAATT
>DPAC01000109.1:1446-2877 GCA_003517675.1 Porphyromonadaceae bacterium
GATAGCTAAAATCTTTAACAATATATTATGAGAAGAAAACTGACGATAGCGCTTGTGGCACATGATCAGCGCAAAGCCGACATGGTGGAATGGGTGATCTACAACTCCGACTTCCTGTCGGAGCATCACCTGGTCTGCACCGGTACCACCGGCCGCCTGGTAAAGGATGCCCTCAACAACCAGGGAGTGAATCCCGAGATTACCATCATGAACTCCGGCCCCATGGGTGGTGATGCCGAGATCGCTGCAATGGTGGTAAGAAAGGAGATTAACCTGGCGGTATTCCTCATTGACGACCTCAACCCGCAACCACATGAGGCTGATATCATGATGCTGCTCAGGCAATGCCGGTTACACAACATACCCATTGCCTGCAACCGTTACAGTGCCGACCTGATGATCACCAGCAACCTGTGGGATGATGAGAGCTACGTGCCCTCCCCTCCCCGGTATGAGAAATTTAACAGGGAGACGATGAATTTCTGATCGACTCCCTGCATCATTATTGTTAAACCCCTCATTGAACACGCACTGCCAATGAGGGGTTTTTCATGTTGTCCGGGGAGATCCCCCCACAATTGTGAGGCGCTACCCGGCGATCGTCAGCTCTTCCAGAATATGGGAAGCACCCATCACCTTGTCGATGAGAAAGAGCACATAGCGGATATCGACGCTGATGGTGCGCTGCATCTCCGGCTCGAAGAGGATATCACCGCTCAGCGACTCCCAGTTCCCATCGAAAGCGAGCCCAATCAGCTCGGCATTGCCATTCAGCACCGGACTGCCAGAGTTTCCACCGGTGATGTCATTGGTGGAAAGGAAGTTGACACGCATCACCCCCTCGTTGTCACCATAGGGCCCAAACTCACCGTTACGGATCAAATCGAGGATCTCTTGCTGCACGTTGAACTCGGGATCGCCAGGCTTCTGTTTCTCAAGGATCCCCTGAGAGGTGGTGTAGTAGTCGTACCATACTGCATCACGTGGCCAGTATCCCTCTACGGTGCCATAGCTCATCCGCTGCGTGAAATTGGCATCGGGGTAGAAGGTGCGGTCGCTCTCCATCTCCATCAGGGCAGCCATGAATTCGCGTTCTGCACGCAGGATCTGTTCGTAATAAGGCATCATCTGCCCCGACAGCTCGTACCCCATATCGGTTGTGGACAAAGCCAGCTCCATGGCAGGATCTTTTGTAAGCTCGTGGGTATCCGCGTTTTTTAACAGCTCCAGCAGCTTCTCGAGTGAGGTGAACTGAGAATTGGCAAACAACCAATCGGCATACTGCTCATAATCTCCCTCAAAGAGAGAGTCAATTTTTTGATAGATGTCGGGAAGATATTCACTGGGCACCCGCTCAGCGTAAAGCTTCATCAGCACCGGCAGCACCTTTTTGTCCAGTGCCGGCTCATAATTCTTGTAAGATTCGATGAG
>DPAC01000109.1:3139-5196 GCA_003517675.1 Porphyromonadaceae bacterium
ATACTTTTGCCTCTGTTCCGGATTGTTTTTGATCCATTCAGCAAGCCTGGTTTCCAACGCCTCTTTCTCCGGTAGCACCTCCAGGCGGGTCAACGCCTCATTCATCCCCATTGAATTTTTCCAGTAGTTGGAGCTACCGGCATACTTGCTGGCATACTTGATGCGGATGGTGTCGTTCTGCGTCATGGCATCCCACCAAATCTTCTGCTTGGCACCCCGCACCTCGATGCGTGGCTTATTCTCTGACTCCATGCGCTGGCGGATGCCCCAGGAAGAGAGATAACGCTGTGTGCTTCCGGGGTAGCCCACGGTCATCGCATAATCTCCTTTGTTCACCCCCGCCAACGAAACAGGAACCACATACCTGGGCTGGTAGGGCACATTCCCGGCACTGTAGTTGGCCGGTTTGTTCTCCTTGTTGGCATAGACACGGAACAGGGAGAAGTCACCTGTATGGCGTGGCCACATCCAATTGTCTGTATCACCGCCAAACTTACCCACCGAAGAGGGGGGAGCTACCACCAGGCGCACATCACGGAAAACATCGTAAAGAACCACATAATATTTGTTGCGTGCAAAGAAAGGTACCACACGTGCACGTGTAAAAGGATCATTCTCATATTCGCTGATCAGTTCGTTGGAAATAGAGTCGATGGCCAGCTCACGCTGTATCTCGCTCATCACCAGCGGTACATGGGGCACGATGCGGTCTGTCACATCCTCCATCGACCGGAGAAATGAGACCGTCAGTCCGTCAGCATTGAGCTCGTCGGCCTGAGTAGCAGCTACAAAGCCGTCGCGCAGGTAGTCTTGCTCCACGGAACTCAGCTGCTGGATGGCACCATAGCCGCAGTGATGATTGGTAAAGATCAGTCCCTCGCCCGATACCGCCACGCCCGTACATCCACCGCCAAAAATTACAACTGCATCTTTCAGTGTGGGATTCTCTTCACTGTAAAGTTGATCAGCAGGAAAAGTGAACCCCAACTCCTGCATGCGGGCGATATTCTCACGGTTGAGCTCTTTCAGGAGCCACATTCCTTCATCGGCTCTCGCCGTGAATGCCACAAATAAAATTGTGATCGACAAAAAAAGTTTCTTCATAGGTTGTTGTTTTTATAGCGATAAATTATAAGTTTTGATGATTGATTGTTTTATTCTTGATGTTCATTTTTGATTCCTGCAAAAAATTTACCGATGAAAGGCCATTGTTTCAGCGGCAACTCTCTCTTTATCATCACAACGAGATAAACCGCCACCAGCAGCGTAGAGACAAGCAATCGCAGCGGGAGACTCTCCAGCTGGAGGTAGCTCACCCTGATGCCTGCATAAAGGATGATCGTAAGCAGAAAGAAGATAGCGGCCGAACGGAGGTTATAGGGGATGGGATAATGCTTCTGTCCCAGTCCGTAGGAGAGGATCATCATCACCAGGTTAGCGATAAACGATGCCCAGGCGCACGCCATGTACCCAAAGCGGGGGATAAAGAGGATATTGATCAGCAGGGTGATCAGAAAGCCAAAGATCGACATGTAGGCACCCCAACGGGTCTGGTCGGTGAGCTTGTACCAGAGCGACAGGTTGAAATAGACGCCGAAGAAGAGTTCGCCAAGCAGTACGATCGGCACCACCTTGAGTCCCTCGTGGTATGCTGCCGGAATCAGGAACTTGATGATATCGATGTAACCGGTAGTCAACAGGAAAATCAACAACCCGAAGAGAATGAAATAGCGGGTGGCGTCACTGAATGACTGACGATCGTCGGCAGCCTCCCTGTTACGTGCAAAAATAAAAGGTTCGAAGGCGTATCGGAACGACTGGGTAAACATCACCATGATGATGGCGATCTTGAAGTTCTGTCCGTAGATGCCCAGCTCCCGGAATGCATTCGCCTTGTCTGGATAGAACCAGGGGAAGAGGATCTTGTCCACCGTCTGGTTGAGGATGCCGGCGATACCCAGGATCAGTATCGGAAAGGAGTAACGCAACATTCTGTGCAACAACGCTTTATCGAAAGTGAAACGGATCCTCAGCTCAGAGGAGACCATCAGTAGCTG
>DPAC01000010.1 GCA_003517675.1 Porphyromonadaceae bacterium
GACAACCATCTTCGACGGGTCGTAAAATATCTATCGCCCTCAATACAAAGTTCAATCTGTCTCTCTCTCAAGATAAACTCCCTTTGCAGTTCTTTATCCCCGGTAATCTCCGGGTTCGTGACAAAAACACTGGGGACACCGGCTCTGTCTCGAATCATATCCCAATATTTCCTGATATTGGGGTTTCCAGGGTCATATTCATTCAAAGCTTCTATATAGTTCAATAAAATTTCTGCATAACGGATGAATATCTTGATGACATCCTGGTTGAAAACACGGTCACGCATATTGTCCATCGGGTTAATTCGTTTGAATGCCAGATACCCTGTGCGGGAAAAGAAAGTGTAGGAACCGGATTGGCGAGACACACCACCGTAATAAAGCTCAACTCTTCCAAACCCATCCTGTTGTCCCGGTGAATTGTAGTAGTTCCTTTTGTTAATATCATCCGGTATCTGGGGTATTATTCGCCTGTTATAAAGGATAGATGCATAAAAACGAGGTTCACGGTTTGCATACATGTTCCAGTCTCCCTCCCAGTGACCCCATGCATCTGATTTGCGGATATCTCCGATCATTTGCTTACGGCCTTCCTCAGTCTTGACATTCCGGTTATTCGGATTCCAGTGTTTCCCGGGAGCTGTGGCAAAACCCTCTTCTACATATCCGGAATGGGGGTCTTCAATTGTTCTTCCGTTCTCCATCAAGAATGCGTCCACCAGCCGCTGAGTTGGACCGACTCCACCTAGGTTATTAGGACCGGGAGAGCAGTGAATCGCCCAGGCTCTGTAGTTTCCAAGGTCGTTGATGGACCCAAAAATGGTTTCACAGTTCCACTTTTTAATGTGTACATCGACCAACGATTTGTATGGATTGAAAACCGACCCGTCACCCTGCTCATTGTTTTTATAAAGTGCCAGGTTGGCTTCAGGATGTTGCTCTGCAATATCGATCACCGCCTTGCTGGCATCAGCTGCCTTTTTCCACTTGTTTTCATCGTATGTAAGAGGAGCCAGAGGGGTGCCATCGGGGTTTTTAAAGTCAGCATACTCCTGATTTCCATTCCATTGAGGGCTGGCAGCCAGGGTGAGCACTTGAGACTTCACGCTTTTGCAGATGATCTTATTTGGTTTTCCTAACCACATTGTGTTATCCTGCCAGTGCAGGGGGAGATCTCTTTCTGCCTCATCCATCAGCTCACAGATATAAGCCACACACTCATCAAAAGGAGCACGCATCAACGCACCATAATCGGTATCACTGGGCATTAGCTCCTTGATCAGGACAACCGGTCCATACTGACGCAATAATAGCCAGTAATAGTAACCCCGAAGGAACTTTACTTCGGCCTTGTACTGGGTTTTAAGGTCATCGCTCAGTTCACCGCACCTGTCAACATTGTTCTCGAAAACCAGAGATGCCCTGATGGCACGATAATAAGTATTATACTTGTTGTAGAAGTTGGTAGAAGGACTCCAGTTTCCAAAATTGATTGGGTATGTATTATACACGGTCCAAGATAAATCAATTTCATCTGCTAAACCTATCCAGGGAGTTTCACGTTCGAGGCGGTCACCCCACGGAAGAGCAGAATAGACATTGGCTAGATAACCTTCAACCTGCTTCCTGTCGCTCCAGACCATCTCGTCTGTTTTCATGTCATCAGGCATTTTGTCCAGATAATCGGAACAACCGGTGATAAGCCCGAGTATTATTGCTGTAAAAAGTAATATTTTTCTCATCTCTGTCTATATTATTAAAATGTTGCTTTTAAACCAAAATTAAACTTCCTGGGTAACGGATATCTATTTCCATTC
The DNA here is from genome assembly GCA_003517675.1 of Porphyromonadaceae bacterium. GTDB lineage: Bacteria > Bacteroidota > Bacteroidia > Bacteroidales > Dysgonomonadaceae > Proteiniphilum. The sequence goes on from DPAC01000010.1 coordinate 1,818, forward strand.
ATGGTCCCGGTTTCGGGATCCCACATATCCCAGTCGGAAAATAGAGCAACGTTGTTCGCCAGGAAATAGATTCGTAAATTCTCTATACCCATGTAAGAGACATATTTCTTAGGAATCGTATAGCCAAATTCGATATCGTTCAGACGGAGTAAATTTCCACTGTATATATTCCGTGTGGAACGTTGCCAGTTGTTTGTAGATCGTCCGTTCGATAAACGGGGATAGAATGCGTCGGGATTGGGATTCTCGACTGTCCATCTGTCGAGTGCCTTTGCAAACACGTTACCTTTTCCCACACCTTCGGCAAACGGGATAAATGTAGATCCGCCCAAGGCATATGATACGTTTGCCTGGCCTCTGAAAAATATGCCCAAGTCAAAACCGTTCCACATGAACTGGGTACCGAAACCATAAATGATTTCAGGGATATTAGAATAACCAATGGGCATTTCATCATCCATATCGACAACTCCATCTTCATTGACATCCTTATATTTGACATCGCCGGGTCGAACCACGCCAAACATCTGTTCCGGGCTATTATCAATCTCCTCCTGGTTCTCGAATAGACCCAGTGCAATCAGTCCAAACTGCTGACCGTATCTCTGACCTGTGCGCATTCGATAAGCATACTCCCGTTTGGGTTCATCCATCTCCAAAATTTTGTTACGTGTATATGAGAAATTCCCGTACAACTTGTAGAAGAATTTATTGATATTCTGGTTCAGTTCTATGGTAGTTTCCACCCCCCTATTCACCATCTCCCCCATGTTGGCAAATGGTTGCTGATTTAATCCGGTGATGGCGGGTAGTGATTGTCTTTGAATCAGGATATCATATCTTTTTTCATGAAAATAGTCAAAGTCAACAGACAGCGCATCCCACATCCTAATTTCAAATCCGATATCTTTCTTGAGGCCTTTTTCCCATGTAAGATCTGAAACTCCGACCTGGCTTTCACCCACCCCAGTTACACCTGTACGAGCGTATCCAAAGGCATAATTCCCCAAACCAGATCCCCATGTGGAGAGGTATCCATACCGCAGATTCGACGGCAAAGATTCAGAGCCCACAAGACCAATGGACCCCCTGAGTTTCAGCACATCAATGGCATCCACATTCCAAAAAGGTTCATTTGAGATGAGATAACCAAAGGCACCGGCAGGGAAAAATCCAAACCGGTTCTCTTTCGGGAAGTTCTCCGATCCGTTGTATCCGAGATTGAATTCGGCTAAATAGGTGTCTTTGTATGAATAAGTGCTTCTGAATGCCACCCCTTGTTTCCTGTAGGGCAATGCCATGATCGACGAAGAGGCTGAGCTGTTTCTATAATCTCGTTGGTAATACATCAGCATGCCACCAACGCGGTGTCTGTCGTTGAACAATTGATTGTAATTTAATTGTACTTTGCTTTCAATGGCCCTTGTCGATGATGAGTAGGTACTGTAACCAAGGAACTCTTGACCCTTGTCAACTTCGCGGACAATCAAATCGCCGGTTTCATCGTCAACCCCTGCAACAGCATACGTGGAAGAGGTTTTGTGCCTTTGTTGGGTCGTGTTGTTGTAATTGTCAAATGAAAAGAATGCTTTCAGGTCCAGCCCTTTGAGTAAAAAGGATAAATCTTGGTTAAGAATGATCTGACTCATGATTTGTGTTTTGTACCGGGTATTGTACCCTGATCCCATCAATCGCTCAGTGGGATTTTTTTCCCCTACCTGACTGGGGGCCCCCCAACCCCATTCAACGCTTCCATCAGGCTTTCTTCCAATCGGGAGTCGAACGGGAGATGAGAGGGGGGTAGAGAGATATGCCCAATAAAACAGCTCTTCTGCCGGACTTGCAAACCATGTTGAGTAAAGTGTCCGGTTTCCAACCCCCGGTTCATGCAGATCTGTCAAATTTGCCCCAATTTCTAAGTTTAAAGTCGTTGATTTCGTAATGGAAACATCTATATTGGACCGAAAATTATAACGTTTCACATTGATATTTGAAGGATAGTCATTCAGTCCATAATCTTTTAAGTTTCCGTT
>DPAC01000053.1 GCA_003517675.1 Porphyromonadaceae bacterium
CCACCCAGGGATCACCCACCGGTATCGGCGGCATCGGTTCCTATGACCTGGGTGGTCGCTCGCTGGGCAGCGGGGGACTGGTACAGCCGCGTTATACCGTGAACGACGAGGGTACGGTCGTGGTCGATATCACCGTGGATCCTTCCGGCAACGTGATTCGTGCTGAAATAGGCAAGGGCACCAACACACCCAATGCCACCCTGCTGAACGAAGCGCTCAGGGCGGCACGCAGCACCAAGTTCAATGCCATCACCTCGATGAACAATCAGAAGGGAACCATCACTTATCGGTTTAAACTGAAATAAAAATAATTGCGTTATGAAAAAAGTTGCACTCTTTCTGGCAGACGGATTTGAGGAGATAGAAGCGCTCGCCACGGTTGATATCCTGAGAAGATCGCAAATCCCGGTGACCACCGTCTCGGTCACAGGAAAAAAAGAGGTAGCCGGTGCACACAGCATCCCGGTCATCACCGACAGCCTGTTCAATGAAACCGATTTCTCGCAGGTGGGCTACCTGGTACTGCCGGGCGGTATGCCGGGGGCACAGCACCTCAACGAGCATGAAGGGCTGAAAAAGCTGATCACCCAATTTGACAAGCGGGGAGAACCGATCGCCGCCATCTGCGCTGCCCCCATGGTGCTGGGCGAACTTGGACTGCTGCGGGAGAAGCGTGCCACCTGTTACCCCGGGTTTGAGGGAAAGCTCGCTGGCGCAAAAGTCACGGGTGAAAAGGTGACAACCGACCACCACATCACCACCGGCAAGGGTCCCGGGCTGGCATTCGACTTCGCGCTGACACTGGTAGAACAGATCGCCGGCAGCGACAAGCGCAGGGAAGTAGCGCAGGGACTGCTCCTGTGAACAGCCGGAGAAAAGCACTTCTGCCTTGTCTTACTGCAAAAAATTAACGGTGCAAAGAGTTGGTTTTTAAGAAAAAACCGGCTATCTTTGCACCGCTTTTTCCCCGTTTCATGAAACCAGCTACAGAATGACTCCTCAGGGGTTTATGCCGTAGCAATTTCAAACGGTAGGAGAGCAATGTACAACAACATAATGTCTCACTTATTTAATTATTTTTTATTACACAACAAATGACTGAAAACCTAAAAAATGTGGCGCCCATTGAAGATTTCGACTGGGCTTCCTATGTTGAGGGTGATACCTACAGCAAAGAGAACAGGGAAAAACTGATCGAAAGTTACGACAACACGCTGAGCAAGATCAGCGACAAAGAGGTGGTAACCGGTACTGTGACCTCCATGAACAAACGCGAAGTGGTTGTAAACATCGGGTACAAATCCGAGGGTGTGGTATCGATGAACGAATTCCGTTACAACCCAGACCTGAAAGTCGGTGACGAAGTAGAAGTTTACATCGAAAGCCAGGAAGATAAAAAAGGACAGCTGATCCTCTCACATAAGAAAGCACGGGCATCCCGTTCCTGGGATCGTGTGAATGCCGCACTCGAAAACAACGAAGTCATCAAGGGATATATCAAATGCCGCACCAAGGGTGGTATGATTGTGGATGTATTCGGTATCGAAGCATTCCTTCCGGGATCGCAAATCGACGTGAAGCCGATCCGCGACTATGATATGTTTGTTGACAAGACAATGGAATTCAAGGTGGTGAAGATCAACCCTGAATACAAGAACGTGGTTGTTTCACACAAAGCCCTCATTGAAGAAGAACTGGAACAACAGAAGAAAGAGATCATCTCCAAGCTGGAAAAGGGACAGGTACTCGAAGGGGTGGTCAAGAACATCACCTCCTACGGTGTCTTTGTGGACCTTGGTGGCGTGGACGGACTTATTCACATTACCGATCTTTCCTGGGGACGCATCCAGCATCCCGAAGAGGTGGTGAAGCTGGACGACAAGATCAACGTGGTGATCCTCGACTTCGACAACGAGAAGAAACGTATAGCCCTTGGCCTCAAACAGCTCACCCCACACCCATGGGATGCCTTGAGTGAAAACCTGAAAGTGGGTGACATCGTCAAAGGTAAAGTGGTGGTCATCGCCGACTATGGTGCATTCGTTGAGATTGCACCGGGTGTGGAAGGATTGATCCACGTTTCTGAAATGAGCTGGACACAACATCTCCACAGCGCACAGGATTTCATGACCGTGGGCGAAGAGGTAGAAGCAGTGATCCTTACCCTCGACCGCGAAGACCGCAAGATGTCGCTTGGCATAAAACAACTCAAGCCCGATCCATGGGAAGACATCGAAGTGAAGTACCCTGTGGGCAGCACACACACTGCTACCGTTCGCAACTTCACCAACTTCGGCGCATTCGTGGAGATCGAAGAGGGCGTAGAAGGATTGATCCATATCTCCGACCTTTCATGGACCAAGAAGATCAAGCACCCGAGCGAGGTGACCGAGATCGGTGCATCCATTGAAGTCCAGGTACTGGATATCGACAAGGAGAACCGCCGTCTGAGCCTGGGCCACAAGCAACTGGAAGAGAATCCCTGGGATGTGTTTGAAACCATCTTCACCGTGGGTTCGATCCATGAGGGGACCATCGTGGAACTGCTGGACAAGGGTGCCGTGATCTCACTGCCCTACGGTGTGGAAGGATTCGCCACTCCCAAGCATCTGGTAAAAGAAGATAACTCACAGGCACAGGTAGATGAAAAGCTGCAGTTCAAGGTGATTGAGTTCAACAAAGATGCCAAGCGCATCATCGTATCACATAGCCGTATCCACGAAGACCTCTCGGGTGATGACTCCCGCAGAAGAGGCAAGCGCGGCGGCAGAAAAGAGGGTGGTAACGAAACGGTCGCAGCCATGCCCGCCGTGGAAAAGAGCACACTTGGTGACATCGAAGAGCTGGCAGCCTTGAAAGAGAAGCTGGACAACCAGAAAGTAGAGGCTTTCAAGAAAGAGGTAGCCAAAACGGAAGCCAAAGCAGAGGCAAAAGCAAAAACGGAAGCCAAAGCAGAAGCAAAAGCAGAAGTAAAATCCAAGGCTGAACCCGAAGCTGAACCCGAAGCTGAATCCAAGGTGGAAACCAAGGATGAATCCATGGCTGAGTCCAAGGTGGAACCAAAGGATGAGTCCAAGGTGGAACCAAAGGCTGAGACCAAATCCGAAGCAAAAGAGGAAACGGTACGTGAAGCGGCTGAAACGGAAGTGACGGAAGTTGAAACGAAAGCCGATACAGCCGATACACAAGAGGAGGCAGAAAATATTGCTGCGGAATCTAAAGCGACGAAAAAGGAGCAAACAGCTGAACAGCCCAAAGCGGCCAAAGCGAAGTCCAAAAAGGAAGAACTCAAGGCGGAAGAAGCTGTTGCACCCGAAACTGAAGTGACAACCGGGACTGAAAAAGTGAAAGAAGAAGGTCAATCGGAAGAGTAACCTGTTTCTCAAACCTATTGTGAAGAGGGAACCGACGAAAAGTCGTTCCCTCTTTTTTTATAAAAAACAAATTTGAATCCCCTTAAAAATCATTTTTGCTCTTTTTCCCCATCGAATTTAATTGAAAATCAATGATATGTTTTTGACAAGATTGCTCTTTTCGGGGTTGTCGGAGCATACTTAAATTTTAGTACATTCTTTAATACGCTTTTAGTACATATACAAAGAATTTTGATTGGAGCCCCGGAAATATTCCGGGGCTTTTTCTTTGCTTATGATAGTATATTTACTATCTTTGCAATGTCGGGCAGTAACAATGTACAATGAAAAAATACAAAGTGAAGGATGTGATAGACCTGCTTTTGGCGGACGGTTGGTTTATAACAAGGCAAAAAGGAAGCCATCGACAGTTTAAGCATCCATCCAAAAAGGGTCTTGTAACGGTAAATGGCAAGAACAGCGATGTGTTGGATCAATTTCTTTTAAACAGTATTTGGAAACAGGCAGGGTGGAAATAACCACATTGCATAATAAAGTAACAAAAATGGAAAAATTAATAGCAAGAATAGGATACGCAGCACATAATTATAGTGCCGTAGTAGAACTTCCGGATGAAGTGATAGTGGTAACGCATAAAAATTTTGAGGGGATCAAACAAGCAGTAAAAGATTCACTCAAGTTCTCCAAAGAAGGTCACCTGGAAAGTGGTGATGTTGTTCCCGATTGGGTAAAAAATGGGTATGAGGTAGAATTTAAAATGGAAATCTCAGCTCTTTTACAATACTATGACGGAATTCTCACCCGGTCTGCTCTCTCCCGTATTACGGGTATAAATGAACGCCAATTGGGTCATTATGCTTCCGGGCACCGGAAACCACGTGCTAAACAGCGCGAACGGATCATTGAGGGATTTCATCGCCTGGGAAAAGAATTCTCATCCGTTGAATAGTGATTGTTTGACAACTAAATTTTATGAACGTCAATGCCACACGCTTTTTCCATAAATTGCCGGAATTCAGTTAAACATTGAGTTAACTTTGTTGGTTGAAAACGACCAACTTACAAAGGTAATAATTGTACTTCGAGTACGGTACGACAAGCCTCGGAAAAAGTTGCCTTGATTTTTATTTTATGCGCTTGGAAATACTCAATTTTCATGTACTTTTGTGGGAAAACAGACAAAAGTGCACCCAAACGACAAACCCTATCGCGATTTTGCCGAGTTTCTTTCGGCGAAGTTCCCGTTCAAAGTACAGAAGATATCCATTAATGCCGGCTTCACCTGCCCCAACCGTGACGGCAGCAAGGGACGCGGGGGATGCACCTATTGCAATAACCAGAGCTTTAGCCCGGGATACGGGAAACCAACCAAGACGATATCAGAACAGTTAACGGACGGTATTGACTTCTTCTCGCGTAAGTATCCGGAGATGAAGTACCTGGCCTATTTTCAGTCTTATACCAATACCTACGACAGCCTCTCTTCGCTGACCGAAAAATATGAGGAGGCGCTGGCCTATCCCGGTGTGGTGGGGCTGATCGTGGGTACCCGCCCCGACTGCATGCCTTGTGAGCTGCTCGATTATTTTGAAGCACTCAGCAAAAAAACATTTGTGCTGCTGGAATATGGTGTGGAATCCACCTTAAACAAAACCCTGGAGCGGGTAAACCGGCAGCATACCTATGAAGAGTCGGCAGAAATGATCTGTAAAACGGCGGAGCGCGGCATCCCTGTGGGGGCGCACATGATTCTGGGACTTCCCGGCGAGAGCGAGGAGGATATTTTACATCATGCCGACCGGCTCTCGGAATTGCCGCTGACCACCCTCAAGCTGCATCAGCTGCAGATCATCCGGTACACAGCCATGGCGAGGGAGTACAGGCTGTTACCGGAATCATTCAACCTGTTCCCGCTGGATGAATATATTGATCTCTGTGTTCGCTTTGCGGAGCGGCTTCACCCCGATATCTACATTGAGCGGTTCACCTCCCAATCGCCCGCAAAACTGCTGATCGCCCCCGACTGGGGATTGAAGAATTACGAGGTGAGGGAAAAAATCATCAAACGATTTCAGGAAAGAGACAGCTGTCAGGGAAAATTATATCATCAGGAAAACGCTGATCCGTTAAAGCTGCACAAAATCCATATAGCTTAAAGTGCTTCCTACTGTGAAGATAGCGAGAGCGAATTGATTCCGGTGCACAAAATTCATATAGCATGAATTTGTTCGGGTAACCACGCAAAATCACTACAAATAGTGATTGATAGACAAAGAAGAAAAGCCTTTCTTTGCATCCGGATAACACCACCTGACACGATCGAAAAATATTTTATGTATTCTGATCAATCAAATCATCAACCATCCCGTTTGATACACCTGTTGTGGGAGGGATTACTGCTGTTTTTTGTCTCGATCCCGGTAATGGCAAACGAGACGGATACGCTTCGGAATGTCACGCTCGACAGCATCGTTGTGTCGAGCATCAAGCTCCCCAACGCCGACTGGAGGATACCCTCTGCCTCAACCGCGCTCGACGGCACCACCCTACAAAAACGCCAGCTATACGACATGAAGGATTTCACCGCCTCGGTTCCCAACTTTATCATGATCGATCGGGATACACGACTCACCTCCTCGGTATTCATCCGGGGTGTCGGCTCACTGATCAACGCCCCCGGGGTGGCGATGTATGTGGATGGCATCCCCCACTTCGAGAAGTCCTCGTTCGACATCAACCTGGCCGATATCGAAAAGATTGAGTTCCTGCGTGGCCCACAGGGCACGCTCTACGGTCGCAATGCGATGGGGGGTATCATCCTGGTGCAAACCGCCTCTCCGTTCCGTAAGCAGGGAACACGGCTGCAGCTCAGCTATGGCAGCTACAACGAAACCCGTCTCACATTGTCGCACCGCCAAAAAGAGGGGGAACGCTTCGCCTGGGGAGTCACGGGCGACTACCATCACTCCGACGGCTTCATCATCAACCAATATAACGGCAAAACAACCGACTACCTCAACGCCGCCTCACTGAGCAACCGTTTGGAGTGGCGCCCCCGCCACAACCTGAGCTTCCGCCTGCAACACGGCGTGGAGCAGGTGAAACAGGGAGCCTTCGGATACGGAACAGTGAACAGCGAACAGAACGACGTCGATTCCGTCTCGCTCAACCACCCGAGCTACTACGAGCGGTTCATCTACGATGCGGGGTTACAGGCCGACTACCACACCTCTTTCTTCTGGCTACGGTCGCAAACCAGCCTGCAGCTGCTGGATGACACCTACGAGGTGGACCAGGATGCTTCACCCCGCGACCTCTACTATGCGGTGCAGGGGGAAAGGCAGCGCCTCCTCTCGGAGGAGATTAACATCCGGGACGTGACGGAGGGGATCTATGACTGGAACTTCGGACTGTTTGCCTTTCACCATGCCATTGACAGGAGTACCGATGTCTTCCTTAATATGGCGCAGCCGCCCTATCAGCTGGAAAAACGTTACGATGACCTCAACCGCGGCTTCGCCCTCTATCACCAGTCGGAGCTGCAGATCACACCCCGCCTGAGGCTGGAAGGGGGAATACGGTATGACTATGAAAAGGACAACTCGATTCATCACGAAAACAAGCTTATCGGTGACAGCGTGGAATTAAGCAACCAATATGACTCTCCCCTCACCTTTTCGCAGTGGACGCCCAAGCTGACGCTGCAGTACCGCTTCGGCAATGATGATCAGCTCTATGCCACCTGGGCCAAGGGATACAAGGCCGGTGGCTTCAATACCGTCTTTGAGACAGAAAACGAGCGAACCTTCGGCCCGGAGAGGAGCTGGAACTATGAGATCGGGGGGAAGGCAGCTTTCTTCGGGAGAAAGGTACTGGCAGAGGCGGCACTCTTCTACATTGACATCCGGAACCAGCAGGTAAAGCAGCTGCTCGACCTGCAAGGGGTGAAGATCCGCAACGCAGGACGTTCCATCAGCAAGGGGGCAGAGCTCACGCTGAAGGTGCTGCCATCGGAATTCTCCCTGATTCATCTTACCTACGGCTACACCCACGCGACCTTCCACAGCTACCGTTACAGTGAAGAGATTGACTACAGCGGAAACTACCTCCCTTTTGTACCCCGCCACACCCTTACCGTGGGGGCGGAGCAGCGGATCAGATGGCGCACCGCCTTCAGCGAAAGTCTGTTGCTACAGGCAAATTATACCGGCATGGGAGCGATCTACTGGCACGAGGACAACCGGGTGAAACAACCTTTTTACGGCCTACTCAACGCCAGCGCGGGAGTGGAAAAAGGAAAGCTGAATCTCACGCTTTGGGCAAAGAATGTGTTAAACAACAAGTACCTCGGATATTATTTCGAATCTTCCGGCCGCCAGCTCGGGAAACCGGGCAGACCCTTTACGGCGGGAGTGACAGTCGACTTTTCATTCAAATGAAAACAAAATGAAACAGAGAGTCGCCACCAACCTCATCACCTTTTTCTTCCTCTACATCGCGCAATCCATCCCGATGAGTTTCTTTGCGACTGCACTGCCGGTGCTGATGCGGCAGGGCAATTACTCCCTCTTCGCCATTGCCCTGCTCAAGCTGATCAAACTGCCCTGGATCCTGAAATTTCTTTGGTCGCCACTGGTAGATAGCAGAACAGAATCAATCAGGGATTACAAACGGTGGATCTTCGGAGCAGAAATTGTGTATGCAGTGATCATATTCGGGGTTGCCATGCTCAATATCGAGACCAATTTTAGCCTGATCATCATCCTCATATTGCTGGCCTTTATCTCATCGGCTACCCAGGACATCGCCACCGATGCCATGGCAGCCCGCTCCTTTGAACGCAAAAACAGCAGCCTGCTCAACAGCATGCAATCGATGGGCTCCTTCACCGGCAGCATGGTGGGCGGTGGCTTTCTGCTGCTGCTCTTCCACCGCATTGGCTGGTCGCACCTGCTCCCCTGGGTGGCCATCTTCGTCCTGATAGCATTGCTTCCGCTCGCACTCAACAAGGGGATCACCCTTCAGGAACGAAAAAACGGAAAGAAGGCAACGTCCCGCGACATGCTGCTCTTCTTCACCCAGAAACAGATCTGGCGGCAAATCATCTTCCTCACCCTCTTCTACGCGGGACTGATTGGCATCCTCTCCTCCCTCAGCCCCTACCTGGTGGACAGGGGTTACCAGATAAAGGAGATCGGAGCCATGGTGGGCATCTTCGGTGTATCCACAGGCATCTTTTTCGCGTTCCTGGCCGGCATCTTCATCCGCAGAAAAGGGAAGCTTCGCTCCCGGCGGGTCATCTCGGCCCTGATCATCCTTCCCGCGGCCTACTTTCTCTGGCTCACGCAAAACGAGATTGAGAACCATGCACTGATACTGATCGGTGTGGCACTGGTCTGGGGTACCTATGGCATGGCATCCACCATGATCAATACCTCAGCCATGGATATTGTGCGCGATGGCTGCGAAGGGACCGACTTCACGCTGCAGATCGTGCTCACCCATCTCAGTGCCATGATCATTTCACTGGTGAGCGCCTGGGTGGGAGACCTGGCCGGCTATTCGGGACTGTTTGCCATGGAACTGACCCTTGCGGTGATTTCCTTTATTTTTGTACGCTTTTTCGAACCGTTTCATGTAAAAAAAATGGAATATCTTTGACTTATGGATCCAATAATTGCCAGATATAACGTTCCTGTACCCCGCTACACCAGCTACCCGCCGGCAAATTTTTTCCGGGACGATTATGATGAAAAGGATCTGATCCGGGCAATCGATGCCTCTAACCGGCAGGAGCCGGCACACCTCTCTTTTTACATTCACCTTCCCTATTGCAACCGCATGTGTCATTATTGCGGGTGCAATGCCTATCCCCGCACCAGGGGTAGCAGTGACAGCGACTATGTGGATGCGGTGATCCGCGAGGCAGAGATAGTCTGCCGCCACATTGACCCCGACAGAAAGATTGCCCAGATCCACTACGGCGGGGGGTCGCCTTCCACCTTCGACACCGGCCTGATCCGGAAGATCAACGAGACACTGTTCAGCCGCTTCAACACCATCGACAACCCCGAGATCGCCATCGAGTGTCACCCGGCCTACATGCGGGAATCAACCTATGAGCAACTGGCCGATGCGGGGTTCAACCGGATGAGCATTGGCATCCAGGATTTCAATCCCGCCGTGCTGAAAGCATCAAACCGGCTTCCGTCGCTGCTCCCCATGCAGGAGCTGTTTGCCCTGCTGCGGGAGAGG
>DPAC01000153.1 GCA_003517675.1 Porphyromonadaceae bacterium
AGCGGATCCGCAAAACAGATTCAGCGCTAAAGCTGGCCACGGCAGCAGAGAATGAAGAGAAGGTAGAACTGGCACCCTTTACGGTGCCTGCAGATAAGTGGGGAAAGTTTCTCTGCGATCTTTTCGATGAATGGATCAAGGAGGATGTGGGTGAGTTTTTTATTCAGATCTTTGATGCAACGCTGGCTAATTGGGTTGGCGAGCAGCCGGGTGTTTGTACCATGGCAAAGAGATGTGGTCATGCAGGTGTGATGGAGTTCAACGGAGATGTCTATTCGTGCGACCACTTTGTCTTTCCTGAATACAAACTGGGGAATATCTATCGCACACCGCTCGCATCGCTAATGTACTCGGAGCAACAGCTCTCCTTCGGCAATGACAAATACGACACCTTACCGCAACAATGCCGCGAATGCAACATGCTCTACACCTGTTACGGAGAGTGTCCCAAGAACCGGTTTATCCGTGACAAGTATGGCAACCAAGGGTTGAACTATCTCTGCAGCGGATATTATCGTTATTACAAACATGTGGCACCTTACATGGATTTTATGAAGCAGGAGTTGCTTGCCGGACGTCCACCGGCCAACGTGATGGAATGGGCAGGTAACAGGCGGGGCAAAAGGTAACAGGCAGGAATGAATGAAACCATAAAAAAAAACCGAACCACGCGTTGTGATTCGGTTTTTTTCATGGTCAGTGATCGCCTATTGATTCTGACCCTGACGGGCAGAGTAACTGATCTTCAGCGCATACGCCTGTCGCAGCGCCTGCTTCACATCGGTGATGTACTGCATACGGGTATCCTCATCGGCCTTGATCGATACGGTCATCAACGGTTGATCAGCTTCATTCATACTAGCCTTTTCCTGGGCTATGTAATCCTGAATCTCCGACACCTCCGCGAACCGGTCGTTCAGCTGCATCCGCGTACCGGTACCCAGACGTTCATCCATCGGAGGACCGATATTGATATAGGTCACCAGTGACTTCTTCTCCAGTTTCTGTACTTCGGACGCTGTGGGCAGTTTGATCCGCACCATCAGCGTCTCAGAACGCATGGTGGTGGTCACCATAAAGAAGAACAGAATGGCGAATACAATATCGGGCATCGACGAAGAGTTCAATGCAGGCATCTCTTTTTTTCCACCCTTATTAAATTTTCCCATATTATTGTCCTCCGTAGTTTTTGGGTTCTGCCTCAGAAATACGCTGAGGATAGAGATCGTTGATCTGCTTCTTCTGATCTTCTGTCAACTCATCGTATGAGGTGTTGAAATATTTCCGGGCTCCTTCCTCTCTCAGCTCATTGTAGGCGCGCACTACCTCGTTCTGTACAGCGATATACATCTTGTAGCTGGTGGTGGCATCGTTCTGAATGGAAATCACATGCTGATCCGTTACCGGCACGATGCCAATGGGCGGACCAAAATCTTTCTCTGTCAATTCCGGAAGCAGTTCACTGTTTGAAGTGTTGAGTACAAATTCCTTTACTTTATCTTTCAAAGGAACTTTCCCTCCTGCTCCACGCAACTCTTCCACTGTAGCGTACCATTCACTGCTCATCTGGTTCTGTACCATGGTCTCGTTCCGGGAGTTCACCAGTACCACCAACAGGTTTCTGCGCTGCACCTCTTGCGAAGTCTGTTGCTCACTTTGAGGTGGTGGTGGTAAACGGCGAGCCAACCCGGAATCTACGTCCATATTGGATACCAGTAGGAAGAAAGTCAGCAACAGGAAAGAAATGTCCGCCATTGAACTTGCGTTGAGTGCCGGAACTTTTCTAGATGTTTTTGCCATAAAATAAACCTTTCTTTTTAATGTTCCCGCTGCCTGTTAGGCTTTTCTTTTGAAAAGGGGCAGTATCAAAATAGCAAGAAACGCAAGTGCGAGTAAAACATAGGCGCTATAAAGCCACATATCGGTCAGTTTCAATGTCACCGGCCTGTTGTCGGGTCCATCGTAACCGGGGATATTGAGCCGTGTACCATCACCGATTGAAAAGGTGATAAGCAACAGTGCAGCAATACCCACCACCGCGAGCAATCCGCCCAATGCTTTTTTGGGAGTCTCTTTCAACTGTTTGATGAAAGAGGTGAGTGCAAAGAGCAAAAGCACCACAATGGTAATCCCCAAGAGGAAATAACCCCAATACAATACCAAGTCGGTAAACCTTGGCTGACTCATGTCGGCGGCAATCTTTTCATGCCCCGGTACCTGCCCTCCCAGGTAGAACAACGCCATCACCACGATAGATATCAGGACACCTATGATGAGAACGGTCTTGGAGGTTCTGTGAATTTTCGTAACAGCCATATTTCTTACAAGTTTTTGTATTTAACGTTGTATTTGATCACCATATCCAGGAATTTGATCGAAGCATCTTCCATCTTGTTGAGGATGCCTTCCATCTTACTGAGGATATAGTTGTAGACCACCTGCAGGATCAGAGCCACGATCAGACCACCTACTGTGGTGATAAGGGCTACCTTCATACCGCCGGCTACAATCGTCGGGCTCATGTCGCCTGCACGCTGGATATCATCGAAAGCCTGCACCATACCAATTACCGTACCAAGGAATCCGAGTGAAGGGGCAATAGCGATGAAGAGGGTGATCCAGGAGAGGTTTCGCTCGAGCAATCCAGACTGAACACCACCATAAGAGACAATGGAACGTTCTACCACGTCGGGACCCTGGTCCAGACGAAGTAGACCCTGGTAGATGATCGATGCAACAGGTCCTCTGGTATTGCGGGCGATATCCTTGGCAGCCTCTATGTCACCTCTATCCAATGCGTCGCTCACTTTGACGAGCAATGAATCGGGATCCACATCAGCCAGACTGAGATAAATGATTCTTTCAAGGCAGAAAGCCAGACCGAGGATCAAAGCAATCATGATCAAGCTCATAAAGCTGGCACCACCTTCAATGAATTTTGTTTTCAGCGCCTGATGAAATCCACCGCTGGAGGTTTCCTCAACTGCCGCAGAAGCGGTTTCAACAGGTGCAGAAACAACCTCTTCTGTTTGTGCCTGGGATGTTGTGTCTTGCGCCAAAAGAACCGATGACAATCCCACGGACATCATTCCGGAGATTGCTAAAATTGCAAATAACTTTTTCATTGTGCGTTCAAATTTTTGATTAATGATCTTTTAGTTGTTTTGTGTATTACGTGTTGTTTAATTGGGTTTTCTGTGCTACAGACTGATGAATAAATCTATCTCTTTTCTACATAAAAACTTGCGGAGAGAGCGGGATTCGAACCCGCGATACACTTTTGGCGCATACACGCTTTCCAGGCGTGCCTCTTCAACCACTCGAGCATCTCTCCCTTTGGACTCTTTTCCAAAAACGGGTGCAAATTACAAAAAATATTTTATTCGCATCCCATTTGGTGGGCAAAATTACTGAATTTATCAATCATATGCTACTCTGATCAGAATTAATTTTAATAAAACGTTCTTACACTGTCATTTTCCGCCAACAAAGGGCTCAATATCGTTTATCCGGCTAAAAAGGCGGATGGCATTTCCTGTGGTGAGAGCCGCCACCTCCTGCTCGCTCACCTGCCAGATGAGCGCCAGTTTTTGTGCGACAAAAGAGATAAAGGATGGCTCATTTCGCTGGCCTCGATGGGGTACCGGTGCCAGGTAAGGAGCATCGGTCTCAAGAATCACCTTTTCTCTTGGACAATCTGCAAGGGTTTCAGCCAGGCCGGAATTTTTAAATGTGACCACGCCATTGATTCCTACCATGAAATTCTTCAGGTCAAGAATCTGCTGCAAATCCTGTTTCGATCCACCAAAGCTATGAAAAACACCCCGGAGGCGATTACTGCCCACCCGTTTGATACTGCGAATCACCTCATCGAGCGCATTTCTGAAATGAATGGCTACCGGCAGATCATTCTCAATACTCCATTTCAACTGCTCTTCAAACACGTGCAATTGCTCCTCACGGAGGGAGCTGTCCCAGTAGAGATCAACACCAATCTCCCCTACCGCTACATAACATTCGTTCTCCCATTCACCGGCGATCACCTCTAACTGCCTCCGCCACTCTTTTGTGACACTGGTAGGGTGCAGGCCTATCATCGGGAAAAGAAAACCGGGATTCTGCGCAACAACAGTTTTGAGAGATGCAATCGTGGTCTCATCGATGTTGGGAAGCAAGATCTTCCCCACACCGCTGCTGGCTGCCCGTGACAACACATCCGCAAAATCTGGTTGAAACTCCTCGAGGAAAAGATGAGCATGTGTGTCAATCAGCATCATTCCACCATTTCGTTTTTCCTGTGATAGTAAACAATGCCATACTGACGGTTAAGATCCAGACGTTTTTCAGCAGGCAGCCCCATATGGCTTTTCTCTACTTCATCCCAAATCCGGCCAATCAGCTGATCGGCCGTTTCCCTGTAATCACTGATCTCCCGAAGGATACGATTCGTTGCTTTCTTATGCAGCAGCTGGTTCTGGTAAGCCTCCTTGAAAAGCGAATACATCACTCTAACTTTGGCGATGGAAGGGTTGTAGATGGGCACCCCACCACGGGATATACGTTTGTTTTCACCCTCGATAATCTTCTCCCCCCAGGAGAGAATCTGTTCATAAGTGGTCATATCGGGTACGACCAACTTCTCACTCCCCAGACCGTAATATGCCAGCTGCTCTTGCTTGATCTCAGCACGTATGACAGAGAGATACAAAACCTGTACAAAGTGAGAGAGGTACATTCGAACATTTTTCATCTTTACGAGAAACTGCTTGTTGGCCTTTACCTGTAAGGTGTACATCTGCTGATAACGAGCCGACAATCTCTCCAGCCTGGTCAACACCTCTTGCGCTTCGGTAAGCAATGCCGGTGAGAGAGGTAATTGTTGAAAGTCGGTTTCTGCAGCTTTCTCTATCAATGTATGCAGTGCCTTGATGCGTGCACTGTCCGTATTGGGTAATCTACGATAGGGCATTCCCTTTGTTGCATCTTTTTGTTATTTTTGCCGGTACATCAGGTTCTCCGACAAACAGCGTAAATCCTTTTTCCGATCTTCTGCTGCTCCCACGGAGGAGAGCAGATCCAAAGATGCAAGATAATACTTTTCAATCAGATTCTCGGCAATGGTTTTCAAATTTAATTGATCATAGATATTTTTAACAAAGTTGATCTTCTCATCAGGATCGTAATCGGTTGCGGTGATCCATCTCTCAAGTGCTGCCCGTTGTACAACATCCGCTTTACGGAGTGCATTAATCAGGAGGAAAGTCTTCTTATTGGCCAGGATGTCTCCTCCAATCTTTTTCCCGAAAGTCAGTGGATCTCCATAAACATCCAACAGGTCATCTTTCAGTTGAAAAGCAAGACCGATATGAACGCCGTAGTCATAAAGCAACCCCGCATCGTGGGGTGAGGCCTTTGCCACGATGGCACCAAT
>DPAC01000119.1 GCA_003517675.1 Porphyromonadaceae bacterium
GCACGCGGTGCATACAAAGCGAACTCCTCCTTGCATACCCTTTCAGCAGGATACAAACGATCAGACGGATACATTCGTAACAGCGATTACAAGATAACGAACCTCCTGTGGCAGAGCCGCTTCGACATCAACCGAGCCAATATCGATATTCAGGCAGGGCTGAACGACAAGGCCTACGGCGCCAATACTTTTTACTCAGCGGCTTATCCCGATCAGTTCGATGATACCAGGGGACTCTTCCTGTCGGTCAAAGCGGAAACAAACGGTAAACTCAAATTGATTCCCCATCTCTACTGGAACCGCCATTACGATGAATTTCAACTGATTCGCGAAGGCACGCCCGGCGTGCCCGCATGGTATACCGGCCATAACTATCACCGGAGCGATGTGTTCGGGATGAATCTCAATATGCAGTATGCCTCTGCCCTGGGAATTACCAGTTTTGGTGGTGAGTTCCGCAACGAAGGTATTCTGAGCAGCGTGTTGGGTAAACCGATGGAGGAACCCATCGGGAAATACACAAAATCAGATAACCGTACCCACATCAGTTATTTCTTAGAGCACAACTTCATTTTCAGGCAATTCACCCTCTCGGTAGGCGGTTTGCTGAACCATAATACGGCGGTGGTAAACAAATTCGACCTCTATCCCGCGCTGAACGCATCGTACCGGCCTGTGGAATCACTCACGATTTACGCTTCCTGGAACAAAGCCACCCGCATGCCCACCTTCACCGAACTGTACTACACGACTGCCACGCATATTGGTAACACCGATCTGGAAGCCGAACAATCCGAAGCATTTGAGACAGGCTTAAAATACAAACACGCTGTTGTAAGCGGTAGTTTAGCAGCCTTCCTGATGAAAGGCAGGAACCTGATCGACTGGGTAAAACCATCTCCCGATACATTGTGGGAGTCAAGGAATTATACTCAACTCGATAAAGCAGGATTTGAGGCAAGCCTGGTATTCAATCTGAAAGAAAGGTTCGGCACCAATCAGCCCTTCCAATCGTTTTCATTGGGGTATATGTATATTCATCAGAACAGGGTGGATGGCGATCTGATCTCAAATTACACGCTGAATCATCTGCGTCATAAGCTTACGGCGGCGCTGCAACACAAGGTGGTGAAAAACCTTTCCTTGTCGTGGAATTTCCGCTGGCAGGATCGTGTGGGTTCCTATGTGCAGTATGTGGACTTGCAGCCCGGAGAACGTGTGGAGTACACCCCCTTTGGCCTGGTGGATGCAAAGGCAAATTACAATCTGCGCAACATCGATTTATTTGTGAATGCAAACAATATCTTCAACACCACCCATGTCGATTTCGGGAATATCCCCCAACCGGGATTCTGGCTGTCGGGGGGTATCAGCATTGCCCTCAATTGATCGGTTCAAATCAATCGAGGAGAAACAATATGCTGCAGGGTGGATCGCACCGACCAGCCAGCCGCATCGCACAATCGAATGTTTTTTTTAGGCTGTATAGAAAAGATCTTTTGTACAGTTTATAACAAGAATGATTATCTTTGTGGCATTTTGATCGAATTACGAAAATTCAGGTTCGCACCAAAACCATATCCATCATAAATAAAAAACGTATGAGAAGCAAGAGAGGGTACAACTATTCTACCATACAGCTTTATGGACTCGTGACATTAAGAGTATTGATCGGCTGGTATTTCCTCTATGAGGGCTTGGCCAAAGTTTTAACACCCAAATGGACCGCCTATGGATACCTGATGGACTCACAGGGCCTGTTTGCCCCACTTTTCAGGATGATCGCTGAAAATCCCGGTCTGATGGCTGCAGCCAATTTCATCAATATCTGGGGACTCACACTGGTGGGACTGCTCCTGATCCTGGGATTGTTCGAGAAAGCGGGTTACGTGGGTGCAGCAATTTTTCTGATACTCTACTATCTCTCCCATCCGCCGTTGCTGCAGGCAGAATACCTGCTGCCAACCGAAGGTTCTTACCTTTGGGTGGACAAGAACCTGGTGATGCTGGCCGCTGTGGTCGTGCTCTCTCTCTTTCCCACGGCAAAGAGGATCGGCATAGACAGAATCATTTATAAAAACAAATCCAAATGAACGAAAAAGATATCCATCCGAACGAAAAGACAAGCAATCAGGAGCATGGCAGTCAGAAACCAGTCTCCCAGGGCAGAAGAGATGCCATCAAGGCACTGGCAACGGTGCCGGTGCTGGGTGCCATGGCTTACGGTGTCTACCGTAAAAGAAAACAGGAGTTGCGCAACCTCACCTCAGCCGATATGTTCCACTTCAACTCCGAAATCTCTCCCCTCACCCCACTCTCTCCCGACGGGAAAACCATCCGGCTGGGAATCATCGGGTCGGGGATCCGGGGCAAGCAGCTGATGATTGCCCTCGGTTTCGGCACCCCCCAATATGTAGAGGAGCTGAAACAGGCTAACAAGCAGAACAGCTCTGACAAACGCTACCGCGACTTTATGGAACAGGAAGATCTGAAAGTGGTGGTCACCGCTGTCTGCGACATTTTCGATGTACATGCGGAGGAAGCGGTCGCCGCCGGAGCCAATATCCACCGTGAAGGATTGAACGGAACATATGGCACAGCACCCAGGCGATACCGCCATTACCGGGAATTGCTGGCGTCCGACGACGTGGATGCGGTGGTGATCGCCTCTCCCGACCACTGGCATGGCCAGATGGCACTCGATGCCGCCCGGGCCGGCAAGCATGTCTACCTGGAGAAACCGATGACCTGGACGGTACCCGAGACTTATGCCCTGCGTGAGGGAGTGAAAAGGAGCGGCATCATCTTCCAGCTGGGGCACCAGAACCGGCAGGTGGAGGCATATACCAGGGCACGCGAGATCGTGGCCAAAGGATTGCTGGGGCCGGTCACATTGATCGAAACAGGCACCAACCGCAACGACCCCAACGGGGCATGGGTCTATCCCATCCACCCCGATGCCAACCCGCAGACCATCGACTGGAAACAGTTTGAAGGCGAACCGGAACGGGTGAAAGAGTATATGGATTACATGGCATCTGCCGGGCTGGCCAGATATGTGGGACCCGACCCGCGCGACAAGTTCAGCCTGGAGCGCTTCTTCCGGTGGCGCTGCTGGTGGGATTACAGCACCGGCCTAAGCGGCGACTTGCTCACACACGAGTATGACGCCATGAACCAGATCATGGAGCTGGGCATCCCCACCTCTGCCAGCTCCTCAGGAGGGGTTTATTTCTTCCGCGACGGACGCACCGTGCCCGACGTGCTGCAGACGTCGTTCGAATTTGCCGACAGGGGAATGACCCTGCTCTACTCCGCCACCCTGGCCAGCCAGTTCAACAGAAGCCGCAAGATCATGGGACACGATGCCACCATGGAGGTGGGCAACACCCTCACGGTCACCATTGATCCCCGCTCGGAACAGTACCGCGACAAAATTGAAAACGGCACCATCAAGCCGGGAGAGCCATTTTACCACTACGTACCGGGAAAGAGCATCGATGCGGTCACCTCTGCCACCGAGCTCTACTTCGCTGAACGGGGATTGCTTTACTCCTATGTGGACGGCAAACGGTACAACACCACCTATCTGCACATCCGGGAGTGGCTGGAGTGTATCCGTAGCGGCCAGCAACCCTCCTGCAACATCGACCGCGGCTTTGAGGAAGCGATTACGGCCCACATGGGCACCCGTGCCTATCTTGAGGGACGCACGATGTACTGGGACGCAGAAAAAGAGGAGATCACCAGAGGTTAACTGATCCGGCTCCAGTCGTACCGGTT
>DPAC01000127.1 GCA_003517675.1 Porphyromonadaceae bacterium
CCTTCGAAAACGGTCAACAGGTCCTGGCGGATGCCTGTCTTAAGGGACACCTGCTCCAAAAGCCATACATCGCCGTAGAACCGATTGACATCGTCCCCCTGATACGCGGGTCGACCCTGGCTGCGCTTGCCGGACAACTTGTCGGCCAGGCTCATATCCCAGCCTTCAGGGAATATCAGTTTTGAGCGTTCCTCGTGACTTGCATAGATGTAACGTGAACCTGGAATGAACTTCAGGTTCTTGTCAACGGTACCCCAGTGAAGGATCGAATACTTCCTCTTGCCCCCGGGTGTCACAGTGTAAGGATGTGTGGATGCGTACATGTAACCTCCGTTCTTATGGATTGAAATCCTGTAGATGCTCTCTTCTCTTGTTGGTCTTGCCATGGCGACGTCATATTAGTTATACAAATGTACAATTAATATTCCACAAAAACAAAACCTTTGAGATTTTTATTTTGTTAATTATCTGTTTATTGAAGCAATTCTGCTTAATTAGTTGTACAATTTATTGAAAAACTCACGTGGGACTGGGCAAAACATTCACTGCCCTGGCGGTGATCAAGTATTATGAGAACCGGAACAAGTCGGTGCTGGTTCTCTGCCCCAAGAAGTTGGGTGATAACTGGATGACCTTCCGCAGCAACCTGACCAACAACCCCATTGCCAAAGACCGGCTGCGGTACGATGTGCTCTATCATACCGATCTGTCGCGTGAGAATGGTATTTCCAATGGCCTGCCTCTCAATAGAATCAACTGGGGCAACTACGACCTGGTGGTAATCGATGAAAGTCATAATTTCCGCAACGGGGGACAGATCTACGGTGATGAAGAGAAGAAGGAGAACCGTTACCTGAAGCTGCTCAATAAGGTAATTCGCACCGGTGTGCGTACCAAGGTGCTGATGCTTTCCGCTACTCCTGTCAATAACCGATTCTTCGATTTGCGTAATCAGCTCGCACTTGCATACGAAGGGGAACCCGGGAAAATTGAGCAGCTGCTGAACACCAATCAGAGCATCGATGATATTTTCCGTCAGGCACAGGCTGCCTATAACCGGTGGAGTAAGCTGGATGCCCCTCAACGAACGACAAACGCGCTGCTCGACATGTTGAGCTTCGACTTCTTTGAGCTACTCGATAGTGTCACCATAGCCCGATCCAGGAAACATATTCAAGAATACTACGACACCACTGCCGTTGGTAGTTTTCCAAAACGGTTGAAACCAATCTCCATCCGCCCGTCGCTTACTCTGAAGAACGGAGCCATCAATTACGATGAGATTTATCAGTTGCTCTCCCAGCTTAACCTGAGTATCTATACACCCTCGGAGTTTGTCTTTCCAAGCCGGCAGGAGAAGTACGAGAAAGAGTATGGAAGGGATATGGGTAACACCTTTTTTCGTCAGTCCGACCGTGAAAAGGGTATCCAGCGGCTGATGAACATCAACCTGCTGAAACGGCTGGAGAGCTCGGTCCATTCGTTTCGTTTAACCGTTTCCAAGGTCAAGCAGCTGATTGATGATACCCTCGAAACCATCAACTCCAAGAGTTATACCGAATCGTTTGAAGTAGAAGGGTTAGTCAATGAAAACGACCTGGAGATCGATGACCAGAATACCGACCTCTTCGTGGGAAGAAAAGTGAAGATATCCCTGGCCGATATGGATACTGCTTCCTGGGCTGATGACCTGTCTCACGATAGTGCTATTCTGCACGAGCTGCTCTATTTTGTCAATGACATTACCCCTGAGCACGACTACAAACTGCAGACACTGCTCTCGGTTATCGATGATAAGATGGCACACCCCATCAATGGGGATAACAAGAAGATTTTAATCTTCACCGCTTTCTCCGACACATCGGAATACCTCTACGAACATGTCAGTGCCCATGTTAAACAGCAATACGGGCTCAACACCGCACTGATCTCCGGATCGGTGGAAGGCCGATCCACCTGTCCACGGCTACGTAACGACATGAACACCGTGCTTACCTGCTTCTCCCCAATCTCCAAGCAGAAAGAATTGATTATGCCGGAGAATCACCATGTGATCGACGTCCTGATTGCCACAGACTGTATTTCCGAGGGACAGAACCTTCAAGACTGTGACTACCTGATCAACTATGATATCCATTGGAACCCGGTGCGCATCATCCAGCGGTTCGGACGGATCGACCGTATTGGAAGTCGAAACGAGGTAATTCAGCTGGTCAATTTCTGGCCTGACCTCTCGCTCGATGATTACATCAACCTGAAAGCAAGGGTAGAAACACGCATGAAGATCTCGGTGATGACCGCCACCGGTGATGACAATCCCATCAGCGAGGAGGAGAAGGGCGACCTGGAATATCGCAAGCAGCAACTACAACGGCTGATGGATGAAGTGGTCGATATTGAAGAGATGAACAGTGGTATTTCAATAATGGATCTTGGCTTGAACGAGTTTAGGCTCGACCTGCTTGAATACATGAAATCCGATCCCGACATCAACCATGCTCCATTCGGGCTGCATGCCATTGTGGAAGCCGGTGATGATGCACCCGAAGGTGTTTTTTACATCCTGAAGAACATCAGCAACGGGGTGAACATCGACAACCAGAACCGCTTGCATCCTTTCTACATGGTATACATCTCATCCAATGAGGAGGTGATCTGCAATCATCTCTCCCCGAAGAAGCTGCTGGACCTGATGCGTCACCTCTGCAAGGGACAGTCTGAGCCGATCCTGGATTTGTGTCGCAAATTTAACCTCGAGACGCACGATGGCCGAAAGATGGATCAATATTCCCGTCTACTGGAATCAGCCATAGGATCTATTGTTCAGGTGAAAACCGAAAAGGAAATTGAAAGCTTCTTCACGGCTGCCGACACCATACCTACTGGAACTGCCATCAAGGGACTGCATGACTTTGAACTGATCTGCTTTCTGGTTGTAAAACATAAATCATTCTGATCATGATTCAGTTCCCCTCATCCACTCGTAAGGATATCCGGCTCCCCAAGGAGAGCTTTTATACCCATGCCACGCTGACTCCCGCCATAAAAAGGGCGATGGTAGATGATATTGAGCAGATCGTCTGGAGCCATACCCTCACAGCCGAAACCCTCAACGTGAACAGGAGTGATAAGGTGCGGCAGATAGACGTGCTGACCGTCTTCCTCAAAAAACGGGAATGTAGCGAGAAGATCTTTGAGGTGATTGAGAGAGCCATCCCACGCCATATCCTCTTTGTCCTTAGGTTTAAAAACGAATGCCGCCTGCTGATTCACTACAAGGAAGCCTATGAGAACGCGAAAGGGAAATACCGGATTGTGGAATCATATACAACCGACTGGCAACCCGAGGAGGAGGTCTCTTTGACCATCTTCGGACTCGACCTGGAACGCATTTACCACAACTTTGTCTATCAGATAGCGGGTAATAAATTGACAAAAGAGCCTGGCCAGGAACTCGGCAAGGCAGTAGAAAAGCATCAGGAAGCGGAGAAGATCAGAAACAGAATTGCCCGGCTGGAAGCCAAAATGCGTGATGAGGTGCAGTTTAATCTTCAGATGCAACTGTCGGCAGAGATAAAAGCGTTAAAGAAAAAATTATCCGATAATACATAAAGATATGAGTACAATATTTTGAGTACAATTTCTGCAAACAAACTTTGTAGATTACAACAAATTTTTGCATCCTGTAATCAAAGAGGTTTGAATACAAGATTTTTTGAGAATATGTTATCAAATTGAATTATTATTCGTATCATTGTAGTCAGGTTTAGGCTGACAATTTGCTTATGCAGGAAAAGAATATATCTTCACAATCAGGTAAACTCTTGAGTTATTTTCATAACCAGGGGATTCGATGTTTTAACTTCACCGATGCTTACCAAGCCATGTCCGAGATGAAACACGGCACGGTAAGAGAATTGTTGAGTGATATGACAAGAAGAGGGTTGTTGATGCGCTTGAAACAGGGTGTATATTATATCATACCCTACGAAGCCGATTCAAAGACCTTTATGCCTGAATGGCATGTAATTGCACAATACCTTGTGAACGACGCCGATTATTACATTGGCTATTATTCCGCCTTACACATTCACAACCTGATTACCCAGCCATCGCTGAAAGAACAAATCGTGGTATCCAAGCAAATACGCCCTTCGGTACTCTTGATTAAAGACATTCCCTTTCAGTTTATCTACCATAACACCATGCATTTTTTTGGAACAAAAAAAGTGTGGATCGACAGTTTTCACAAAGTAAATTGTTCAGATGTCGAAAAGACGATCATCGACTGTTTGTACAGACCCGATTATGCCGGAGGGATTGTAGAAATAGCCAGAGCTATACATCAGTCAAAAGATTCCCTTCGGTTTGATAAGCTTCTGGATTACGCAAAACGATTCAATAGTCCGGCCGTCATCAAACGACTTGGGTTTTTACTGGAAACATTAAACATGGAGCACAGCATAATTAATGATTTGCTACAATTAAGAACCACAGCTTATGTTTTGCTGGATCCCGAATTACCGTCAAATGGAAAATATACAGATCGTTGGCGGATACGTGTAAATATTGATCTCGAAACGCTCATCTCAGCCATTTACCAATGATTCTACCTGCCGAAATACAAAGAAAAGCCTCTTTTGCAGGAGTCAGAGACCAGCAGATTGAAAAGGATTATGTACTGAGCTGGATACTCAATGGCATTGCACACTATCATCCATTGTCCCATTCTCTGGCCTTTAAAGGAGGAACAGTACTCAAAAAGTTCTATTTCAGAGACTATCGTTTTTCAGAAGATCTTGACTTTACACTTTTAACCCCGGATGTTTCAAACGCAACCATATATCAGCAGTTTCAAGAGGTCTTTGAATTTGTGAGAGAGGAAGCAAATATTCCCTTAGAAATCATTGACGATAACGAGCATGAAGATGGCGGCATTAATTTCTACATCGGGTATATCGGACCACTTGGGGGGCTAAGCCGTAACAAGAAAATCAAAGTGGATATTTCCAAAACGGAGCTCATGGTTTATCAACCGGTTGTAAGGACTTGTTTTAAAGAATATTCCGATCTGGATCTGTTTGATTTGCATTGCTATACACTGGAAGAAATTATGGTTGAAAAAATGCGCTCAGTAATGCAGCGCATGCAAGCCCGTGATTATTATGATATCTGGTATCTATTAGAAGAACATGGAATAGATGTGGCTTTCATTGCCAGGGAGTTTTCTGACAAGTGCCATCATAAAGGGCTGGATCCGGCTGCTTTCTTTATAAAATTACAACAGCGAATTCCCCAATACAAAGCTCGTTGGAAAAGTTCATTACATGAACAAATCAAAGACTTACCCGATTTTGAGCTGGTGGACAGAGAAGTCCAAAGGAAATTGAAGAAAATGAAATAGAAATAACATATGCAATGGAAAAATTAACACAGGAAACCGTGAACTTCACGGAGAAAAATATCGACAGGATAGCCGCTCTATTCCCTAGTGCGATTACCGAAACAAAAGATGCCGACGGCAAACTGAAACGCGTCGTGAACTTCGATCATTTGAAACAACTGCTTTCCGATGAGGTGGCTGATGGGGATGAATGCTACGAGTTCACCTGGGTGGGGAAGAAACAATCCATCATTGAGGGAAACCGTCCCATTCGCAAAACACTTCGACCCTGTAAGGAGGAGAGCAAGAACTGGGACAGTACCGAAAATCTCTATATTGAAGGTGACAACCTCGACGTGTTAAAGCTTCTGCAAAACTCCTACCTGAGCAAGGTGAAGATGATCTACATCGATCCCCCTTACAATACCGGGAACGATTTTGTCTACCGCGACAATTTCAAGGTGTCAAAAGAGGATTACGAGGAAGAGTTGGGTCTGTTCGATGAGGAAGAAAACCGGCTGTTTAAAAACACTGAGTCCAACGGTCGTTTTCACTCCGACTGGTGCAGCATGATGTATCCCCGTCTGCAATTAGCCCGCAACCTGTTGACGGATGATGGAGTGATTTTTATTTCGATTGATGACAATGAGGTTCATAATTTGCGAAAGATTTGTGATGAAGTGTTTGGGGAAGAGAATTTTGTAGCAAATTTCATTTGGCGTGGTGGAAGAAGAAATGCAGCTAAATTCATATCTACTTCGCATGAATATATGATGTGTTACTCAAAAAGTATCAATTATTGTAATGAAATGAATATTTCATGGCACGAAAAAAAGAAAGGACTTGATGAAATCTATCAAAAAGCAAATGAACTTCTAAAGTTGTCAAAAAATGATTATTCTAAAGCTTCTAAATTACTTAAAGAATGGTATAATTCACTAAATGATGGCAATGAAAGTAAGAAGCATTCACATTATTGTTATATAGATGAAGTAGGTGTTTACTTTGCTTCAGATATATCAAGAGGAGGAGGTGGAGGTCCAAAATGGGAGGTAAAAAATCCTAATACAGGTAATTATGTAACAACTCCGACTCGTGGATGGGCATATTCGAAGCCAGAAGATTTAAATAGAGATATAGAAAATGGATTAATTCATTTTAACGGAGATGGTGTCCCCTGTAAAAAAAGATATTTAAAAGATAATGAAACACAATTAATGGAAACTGTCTTTTACAGAGATAGGCGTGGTAGTAGTAAAAGACTCACAAATCTTTTAAATGGAAATATTTTTGATTTTCCGAAAGATGAAAATATAATAAAAGGATTTATAGATTCATTTGCAAATTTTGATTCCATCATTCTCGATTTCTTCTCCGGCTCTGCAACAACCGCCCATGCGGTCATGCAACTCAATGCGGAAGACGGTGGTAACCGTAAGTTCATTATGGTTCAGCTGCCGGAAGAGACAGATAAAAAATCAGAAGCATACAAAGCTGGATACAAAAACATTTGCGAAATCGGGAAAGAACGTATTCGCAGGGCCGGGAAAAAGATTGAGGAGGAGCTGAAAGCAAAATCAAAAGAGGGAGAGTTGTTCCAGGATGAAGAGCGTAAAACTCCGGACACCGGTTTCCGGGTACTGAAAGTGGACAGCACCAATATGAAGGATGTCTATTACAGTCCCTCTCAATACAACCAGCAGATGCTTCTGGATCTGGAAAGCAATATCAAGGAAGACCGTACCGATATTGACCTGCTGTACGGGGTACTGCTTGACTGGGGTGTACCGCTTTCATTGCCGCATATTACCGAAAAAATCGGTGGAAAGGAGGTGCACTTTGTGAATGATACCGACCTTGTGGCCTGTTTTGAAGAGCATGTGCCGCAAGAGGTGATCCGGGAGATTGCCAGACGGAAACCGTTACGGGTTGTGTTCCGTGACAGCTCGTTCCGTAACAGTCCGGACAAGATCAACGTCACGGAGATATTTAAAACGCTTTCTCCTGAAACAACCATTAAGGTGATTTAATGCTACTACAATGACGTAACAAATTAATATGTATGCGATTTTGCGTTTTCATATACATATCTTGGGGAAATGTATATGATTCTTCGCTTTTACGTGCTCATTTCCCAGAGGTGATTTTTATACAATGAATATAATTCAACTGTCGTGAAGTTAAAATTTAAACATCAGAAGTTCCAGGAGGAGGCGGCCAAGGCGGTATGTGACGTGTTTGCAGGCCAGCCATACTTGTCAGAGGTCAATTACCTGATTGACCGGGGAGATTCAAAAGGACAGGGCGAGATATACGATTTTACCGGATTCAAAAACCATAAGATTGTACCACAGCTGACGGACGATATGATTCTGGATAACATCCGGAAGATTCAGCGGACACATCAGATCCCGCCATCGGAAACGTTGGAAGGTCGATACAACCTGACCATCGAGATGGAGACGGGTACGGGAAAGACCTATACCTACATCAAAACGATGTACGAGCTCAACAAGCGGTACGGATGGAGCAAGTTCATCATCGTGGTGCCGAGCATCGCTATCCGCGAAGGAGTTTATAAATCGTTCCAGATTACGCAGGAGCATTTCACTGAAGATTACGGCAAGAAGATTCGGTATTTTATCTATAACTCTTCTCAGCTGACGGAAATCGATCGATTTGCCAGCGACAACTCGCTCAACGTGATGATCATCAATATTCAAGCATTCAATAGAAACACAGATGTACAACGTATTAGGAAAAAACTTGATAATTTCCGCAGTCGGAGACCGATCGATGTGATTGCAAAAACAAATCCTATTTTGATACTTGATGAACCACAATCCATTGAAGGTAAAAAGACAAAACTTTCATTATTCGATTTCAATCCGCTGTTCACGTTGCGTTATTCTGCCACGCACAAAAAAGATAGCCTCTATAACCTGATCTACCGGCTGGATGCCATGGAGGCCTACAACAAGAAGCTGGTGAAGAAGATCGCGGTGAAAGGGATTGCCCAGACCGGAACTACCGGGACGGAAGGATACCTCTACCTGGAGGGGATCAATCTCTTCAAGGACAAAAGTCCCACTGCGAACCTGGGCTTTGAGGTGAAGCAGTCCGCCGGTGTAAAAGCGGTCGTTCGTAAAGTTGAAATAGGGTACAACCTTTATGAAAGATCAGGATTGCTTGAACAGTACCGGAATGGGTTTACCGTAACAAATATCGACGGAAGGGACAACTCTATCACTTTCCAAAATGGGACGAAACTCTATGCCGGTGATGTGAAAGGAGCGGTGAACGAACAACAGCTTCGCCGGATCCAGATCCGGGAGACCATCCTGTCGCATATCGAACGGGAACGAATGCTTTACTTCAGGGGTATTAAGGTGCTGAGCCTTTTCTTTATTGATGAGGTGGCCAAATACAAACAATACGATTCTTCCGGCAATGCGTTCAACGGTTCTTATGCCGACATGTTTGAGGAGGAGTACAACGATGTGGTGAACAGCCTGCAACTTAAAATCGGCGAGGATGCGTATATCGAATACCTGAAACCACTTACAGCCAAGAAAACGCACAAGGGTTATTTTTCTATCGACAAAAAGAAGAATCAGTTCGTGGACGGAAAAGTGGAAAAGAACACCCGGGAGAGTGAGGATACAGATGCCTACGACCTGATCATGAAAAAAAAGGAGCAGCTGCTCTCTTTCAGTGAACCGGTACGCTTTATCTTTTCACATTCTGCACTGCGCGAGGGATGGGACAATCCCAACGTGTTCCAGATTTGTACGCTGAAACAGAGCGATGCGGAGACCCGCAAGCGACAGGAGGTGGGGCGTGGGCTCCGACTTTGTGTGAACCAGGAGGGAGAGCGCATGGACACCAATTTCCTGGGAAGTGAGGTGCATCATATCAATCAGCTCACAGTAATCGCGAGCGAGAGCTACGAGCGGTTTGCAAAGGCGCTTCAGACGGAAATCGCAGAGGTGATTGCCGACCGTCCACAGAAAGTTTCTCCCTTGTTGTTTCGGGATAAGGTGCTAACAGATAAACAGGGTAATCCCTATCCCGTGAGCGAGGAGGCGGCTCTGGTCCTCTACGAGAGCCTGGCCGGATATGGATACGTGAAAGCAGGGACCCTGACCGATAAGTACTACGAGGACAAAGAGAGCGGCAACTTCAAACTGCCGGAAGAGGTGGATGCCAGCAAAGAGTCGGTAATGAATATCCTCGATTCGGTCTACAACCCGAAGATGCTTGCCCCCGAGAATGCTCGCGGTAACAACGTTGAGCTGCACTTAGACGAACAGAAGTTCAACCGTGAGGAATTCAAAAAACTGTGGTCGAGCATCAACACCAAAACGGCATATGTGGTGGACTTCGAAACAGATGAACTGATTCGTAAGGCAATTCAAAAGCTGAACAACCATTTGCACGTGTCGAAAATCTTTTTCACCGTCACCTCTGGATCATTGGAAAAGATAGAATCAAAAGAAACATTGTTAGAGGGAGAGGGTTTCAAACAGCAATCGTCGAAACATATCGATGTTCACTCAGCTGTGAACGGTAACGTGAAATATGATCTTGTGGGCAAGGTGGTAGCAGAAACAGGACTGACCCGCAATACGGTGGTAAAGATTCTGACCGGCATTGAGAAAACGGTATTCGGCCAGTTCATGCTCAACCCCGAAGAGTTTATCCTCAAGTGCTCGAACCTGATCAACGAAGAAAAAGCCACGGTCATCATTCAGCATATCGCTTATAACAAGCTGAATGATAGCTTCGGCACGGAGATCTTCACCGAACCAACTCTGAAGGGAAGGCTCGGCGTGAACGCGATCCCGGCGAACAAACACCTGTATGATTACGTGATCTTCGATTCAGTCAAAACAGAAAAACCATTTGCCGAACAATTGGATATAAGTAGTGAGGTGAGTGTATATGTGAAGCTACCCAAGGGATTTTATATCAACACCCCGGTAGGAAAATACAATCCCGACTGGGCCATCGCTTTCAATGAGGGAACTGTGAAGCATGTCTATTTCGTGGCGGAAACCAAAGGAGATATCTCCTCCATGGAACTCAGAGAGGTTGAGACCGCAAAAATATCCTGTGCCCGCAAACACTTTCAGGCGATCAGCAGCGACAGGGTAAAATTCGATGTGGTATCCAATTATCAGCAGTTGATGAGTTTGGTGAGATGATACAAACATCCGCCTTTGACGGACAAAAAAAGTCTTGTTAGTGATGTGAAAATAGATTAGATCTGGACAAAAGAATATCAATTTATATATGATTTAAAAATAAGTCGCATCATTGTAAAATAACATCATGTGAGGAGATTTATAATAGGGCCATAAAGCTTGCCGCTTCAGGGAATCCATTAAACAATAACCGCCCAATGGGTACCATTATTTGTAGGGAATGTTCACACGTCTATAATGTCTTTTTAAAATTAACGATTAAAGCAAAATGAGTATCGTTACAATTTCACTCTTGGTTCTGCTGAGCATCGTGCTTATCGTGATACTTACTTCTGTTACGAAACTAAACGCGTTTGCTTCGCTGTTTATCGTCGCCCTGTTGTTAGCCATGATTGCCCTTCCCGATAAAAATGTGGTCGAAATTCTGAAAGAGGGATTTGGAAGTACCATGGCATCCATCGGGTTTCTGATTATCTTCGGGGCGATTATAGCTGTAGTGCTGGAAAAAACAGGCGGTGCCATAAGCATCGCTAATTATGTTTTGTCGAAAACAGGACACGGTAAAGCCGCTTCGGCAATGGGCATTACGGGATTTGTCGTAGGATCGACCAT
>DPAC01000062.1:0-478 GCA_003517675.1 Porphyromonadaceae bacterium
CCCGACCCGATCACCAGGATGCGGGAGGGATCATCTGCATCGAGTGCCACATCTGTTTTATAGCGATAGTTCTCTCCAAGAGTTTCCAGGGCTGTGGCCGTTGTAATCAGTTTCAATACCGAGGCGGGTGTGAGCGATTTATCGGCATCGTACGCCACCACAGGACTCCCAGTTGCCATATCCACTACGGAAACTCCCACCGATGCGTGTTTGAGGGCGGGATGATTAACGAATCGTTGCAAAGCAGTCTGGGAGTAGCCAACGCTTGCAGATAACAGGAAAATGAAGAAAATGAGATTCTTTTGCATTGGGAAATATCTTTTGATTTGGACAAATATACGGGATATTCCCTTTGTGAAACGCGTGAATTTATTCTTTTAACAGTTTGTCGATCCTCACCAATCGGTATCCTCTGTTTTTCAACTCGCTGAAGGCCGCTTTTCATATTCCGAATGAATTCTTTTTGTACACGGATGTC
>DPAC01000062.1:783-3265 GCA_003517675.1 Porphyromonadaceae bacterium
GTAAATAAGCGGCAGATAATGTTCCGGTGTAGGAATGGCCAGGTCAAAAGCCCTCCCTTGCTTTCTGTAACTGATAAGAGTTTGGTGGTCATCGGCCAAAATCGCTGACTTCATTTTCTCATTCGCTTCCAATGCCCAATCGTAGCCGTATGGGTCACCGCTGAGTCTCCTGTAATCGGCAAGACGAAGGTTATGCACCATGTTTCCACTACCGACGATCAGCACACCCTTCCGGCGAAGTTCGCTGAGTTCTTTGGCTAAGTCGTAATGATATTGTGCCGGTTTCGTGTAGTCGATACTCATCTGAATGACCGGCACATCGGCTTCAGGATAGAGATGTTTGATCACGCTCCATGCACCATGGTCGAGACCCCAATTGTAATCGAGTTCCACCTCGGTTTTCGTGATCATCCCCTGGGTTTTGTTTGCCCACTCGGGGCTACCCGGCGCCGGGTATTGCACTTCATATAGTTCGCGGGGAAATCCGCCAAAATCATGAATTGTTTCCGGTGACTGCATCGCGGTCACAAAAGTGCCTTTTGTCTCCCAATGTGCCGAAACACAAAGAATGAGTTTGGGTTTCACAAGAGAGCGTCCCAATTCCCGGAATGAAGCCACAAACCTGTTTTCCTCGATGGCATTCATAGGACTGCCGTGGCCAAGGAACAATACCGGCATTTTATGGGTATGTCCCAGTTGTGAAGTTATTTTATGAATATCTTTGAATGTCATTGTGATTTGATGAAAAACCGAAAAAAGACCGTCTCATACCATGAAGACAGTCCTTTTCCTGTAAAAATTACTGAAAAAATCAGAATCTGTAGCCGACTGAAAGATATGCGTTCTGGTTTTTCACATTGCCATCATCCCAGTTGGAGATGTCGACCAGACCCATGTCCCATCCTAAATCTACCAGGAAAGCACCAAACTCAGCACCTACACCGAGTCCCAGGCCGGCATCAAAAGCTTTGTACTGACCATTGGCATCTCCAAATATATCGTCTACATCCCATTCGCCGCTAAGGTTACCTACTTTGGCTTTCCTGCTTCCTCCCACGCCATAGGCGGCATAAGGACCGGCATGAAATACCACCCGTGTACCTGGAGTGACATCTACCTTATAAGCAATGTGCACAGGAAGCTGCAGGTACATCAGATTCTCAGTAAATTCGGCATCGATTTCATCCACCACTAATTTAGATCCTTTGGTACTGAAAAACAATCCGGTCTGCAGGGCTACGTTAGGTGCAAAATCGACATCTGCTGCCAGTCCGATGTTGAAACCGATCTTCGGGTTCTTATCATCCACTTCATCGTCATATACCAGATTCGACAAGTTCATTCCTCCCTTGATGCCCAGACTCACCTGCGCGCTGACTGCCGTAACCACGGCAAGCAAAGCAATTACTGCTGTTAATCTCATTTTGTTCATAATCTCATTCATTAAGTTAATTTTCTCGATTGATTGTAGGTTTCGAAGATGGTTACTTCTAAACTACTTATAAAACAGTTACTCAATCAAATTGTTCGGCAACCACCATTATATAAAACAAACGAGAAAATGGAGATTCACAGATAGGAGAGCTCATATAGCTCGTTACCAAACAGATTGCGCGATGTGGCATGTATCTCGGCGGCAGTGATCGCATCAATACGGGCGAACACCTCCTCCAACGAAAGATGACGACCGGT
Organism: Porphyromonadaceae bacterium; assembly: GCA_003517675.1. Taxonomy (GTDB): domain Bacteria; phylum Bacteroidota; class Bacteroidia; order Bacteroidales; family Dysgonomonadaceae; genus Proteiniphilum. Next base: position 2,476 of record DPAC01000062.1, read on the forward strand.
GTGAAGGAACTGTTTCGCCATGAACAGGGTGTAGTTTTCAATCTGCTCGGCGGCGATGCCCAGTTGTCCTTTCCATTGTCGTTTCGCCAGGTTGAGCTGCATGGGCGTCAGCTCCTTTTCCAGCAGGCGGCTGATCTCCTTCCTCACAAGTCGGATGCTACGCTCGCGCCGTTGCGGGTCGACTGCAAAATAGATGGCAAACAGACCGGTGTCACTATAGAGGGTCACATTTGACTCCACATGGTAAACCAACCCATGTTTCTCCCGCAGAGAGGCATTGAGGCGACTGTTGAGACTGTCGCCACCCAATATGTTGTTTAGCAAAAGCAGCGCATATTGCTGCGGATGGTGCATCGAAAGGGCAGGCATTCCAACCATCACATGGCTCTGCAACGTGTTCTTCTGGAGTAGTTCTTTCCGCGGCAGATAAGAAGGTGAGGGCGCAACTCTCTTGTTCACTTCCACCGTCGGCGGTGCAACAGAGAAGTATCTCTCCAACAGTTTTACCACCTTTGGAAAAGGGATCCTGCCGGTGGAGAAGAACACCATCCGTGAAGGCTGGTACTGACGCTCAATAAAGCGTAAGATCTGATCACGCGTGAACAGGTTCAGCGTTTCAGGCTCGCCCAGGATATAGTGCCCTAGCTCATGCCCGGCAAAAACCATGTTCTCAAAATCATCAAAGATCAGCTCCGAGGGAGCATCACGATAGGAGTTGATCTCGTCGAGGACCACCTCCCGTTCACGATCGATCAGCAGGGGTGATAACTCCGACTGAAACAGCATATCT
>DPAC01000099.1 GCA_003517675.1 Porphyromonadaceae bacterium
AATATCCCTCAATAAGCTGATATATAACAACTTCGATACATGGATAGCGGCATGAGGAAAAATTCAAAAAAAGTTACAACAGGATGCAGACAACCCTGCGACATTCTTCATCATTGGTCAGGAAAAGGGTACCTGAGTAGTTACCTTAACACTGAATACGATGTTAATTGTTCTGAATTGAACTTTTTTACAGAAGCAGGGGGGAATGCCATTTTTTTACTTTTGTGTTACACGTGTTATTGTTATTTTAAACTTGAAATAGCCGTATCGGGAATCATTTGTCTGCGTATCCGATCAAAGTTTTTATTCACTTTGCTATTTTTCGATATCTGCCAAAGATTTTTCCTCAATTCTCTCATAGCCAGCACAGTGGTTATCCAGCCCTGAGTCCAACCCACTTCAATAGACCAAGCTCCCCAACCAGAGTCAGCATTGGAGCCCCAATATTCCCACTGACGATAATCGAATGCGCGGAACCACCCTCCATCCAGATTACTATGTTTGTCACTTTTAACCTGGACGCGAATCAGAAAATCCGCAAGTTTATCAGCCATTTTTTTGTACTGTTCCTCACCCGTTGCCGCATAGGCTTCATGGAGTCCTAAAAAAGTAAAGTTGCAGGTATACAATAAGTCCGCCACGGGGTCCCCATTTTCATGTATCAAAGGAGCCTCACCGTGTCCATATGCTTCGTTTGATGCCGGTGGTCTCATGTCACCATGGTCCAATGGGCCTAATTCTTCGCGTATTGCACCTGATTCATCCTGCGATTTTTCCAAATCTGTGGCAATCTTTTTTAACCAACTGCGATATTCCGGGCGGTCATCCACACGGATGAGCCAGGCAAGAGGAAGCAGCATTCTGCCTCGTTCCTGTTGAATTCCATTGGTCCACCTCCATTTGTCAGGGTAGCCCTCCATCATCATAGTTATACCTTTACGTGTTTTGTTCAAAAGCGGTTGCCACCCGGTTTTATCGTAGAGCCACAGGTAGGTGGCCCACGCCCAGGCTTCATAATGCGGCTGTAGTTGAATGGTATTTCTGTTCCAGTAATATTGCCAGCCATTGTTTAAAACATCAGGGTTTTCCAACCTCCACCCCCTGAATCCGTTGACACCTGTTGTTCTGAAATTACCCAGGATATTTTTCACCAGAACTTCGTCCCAACGTGAGCTATTTAATATGCCTGATGTGCCTATACAGCCCAGAATAGATCTGGCATCATTATCTTGATATAGAGCCTGAGTATTTCCGGGAGCCCAAAAAAGGAGACCATAATTGGCTATAGTCGGATTGTTTTGGAATAATCCTGAATTAAAATAAACATAATCCAATAAATTTGTAGCGATAGTCTTACTCCTGGCGTCTCCATCCATATCCCATCTTAGCGCAAAAGCCAGGGAACTCTCTCCATTGGAATCGCTGCGAAGCCACCATCGGGTGGGTTGACTTCCGTCTGCGTTAATTTGCGAAACAATTCCTTCAAGAACGCCATATATTCCGTCGCCGACTTCACTTTTGGGTTGAGGAGCGGCACTATTCACTGCCGGCACAGTCGTATGCATATTGGAATCATTCAGGTTCCATAATTGCTTATATTCCTCCCAACCATCCTTACTTAGCAGCATTTTAGCGTTTGTATGCCAGTCGATACCACGCTGTACAGCCAAACGTCCTGCATCGGCTGGAAGTTTTTCTTCGAGAGTATAGGATGGCCGAACCTCCGGAGTCCATTCCAAGAGGCGTATCTGGGACTTGTCATCTTCCAACCATTCTAAAATATATGCCCATATAGCCTGCATCGCCGCTTTGGGAGCGTAACGTGCTGTTACAAACTGGCTCAGTTTAGTAGTTGAGATCAGCAAAGAACCCGGATCTTGTTCAAATAAGATAGCATTTGCGTTAACATTATCTGACATACCGTAGATTGCCCGGTCAAATCCTGCCACTTTGCTCATGGAAAGAAGTGGATCTTTTACAGTGACAGGAACATAATTGCAATCATGTAACGCGAGTATTTGCATGTTTGTCAGATTTTTAATTTTATCGGTTGTAACCACCACGCGTTCCAATGAAGTGGGTTTCGGCGGCTTCAACTGAAGATTTGGCAGGTATGAAGGGTATTCCACATATAACCGCAGGTTCTTAGCTTTAGCTTTTTCAAAAAGGGATGCATTGATTGTGGTGGTTTGCGCCGGGTAATCGTCTGCCAGAATCATAACGCCGGATCCCGCTTTAGCCTGGTCAATCGCCTGGTCAGGCGTATCATACCGATATACGGAAACATTATTTTCTTTTAGAACGAGGTATAAATCGTTATTTTCATGACAGCTAATGGTTATGACATTTTGTCTCTGTGTGCATGCATGAAAAGAAAATAAGATTAGTATTGCAAATAGCCTAGAAACGATATTGAACATGTTTTTATTCATTACTTCAGAATTATGTTATCTGATATCTTATTTAAAAAATTCTACTTCAAAAGAATGATTCTCTGAGACGAAATTTTCACATTTTTGAAACATATTGCTGCTCTTCCTCTCTTTTCACGATGTACATTACTGGTTTAATGTGTGTTGATTACCCACTGTGCCTTAAAAGAAGTCAACTAAAACTGAATGCCTAAAAGAATTTGAGCTATACAAAAACGGCTTGTACTACTGCATATGGTTGGAAAAAACGCATCTATCTTGTTGTAAATTCCCCAGTGGTAACCAGTGATTAAATGATTATTCAGTTGGCGTCACTAATGTCCACTAAAAAAATAACCCAAGATGCAGCTTTTATCCTTTATCTGTCTTAAAATCTGCAACTGAAATTTTTAGTTCGGGTTTGAGCACTACAGATTTCATCATTACGAATGGCGCCTATTCCATGCGAAGTGCAGTATAATAGATTAATTGAAGTTTATTGTCCAGCACTGAGCATTACCAAAACTATAAATTTTCACCCTTGTTGTTGGCCATCGTCACAGTGAAATGTTCAGCTAAAAGCAGATTTGATTTCATAGATACAAATAAATCTTCCAGACAAGCAACACATTCTGTCTCACGGCGATTTGAAAAGAATGAACCCTACATTCCACTTGGAACGAGTCTTTTAATCCCACCCATCCATTTAGGTAGTCAGGATAAAAAGATTCATGTTGTTGTGATCGAAGCCCACCCTGACGATGCTGACAGTTCAGCAGGCGAAACCAATTTGCAAAATCGGGCAACTATACCCCCCTCCCATATCACTCACCAAGGGAGATGCAGAGCACCAATTGAGTGGCGAGAAGGACTCATGAATCAAATTGTCCATGGTTTCCGATATTCGTACGAGAGATAGTTATTGGCTTCACTGCAGTTGGTAAAACGTTCTTTCAGCCCGTCCCATTCTAGGCGCTTTCTGGTGAGCATGGCAATGGTAGCAAGATGCGCAAGGGTTGTGGAACGATGTCCTGTTTCTAAGGTAGCCCAAGGTTCTTCCCGCGATTTTACACAATCCAGGAAGTTCCGGATAAGCCTGAAGGTGCTGTTTTTGTAGCTGCCATCAATCAGTAAAGTATCGTCGTTGTCCAAAGAATACGCTTCGGGTTGCATCAGTTCCTTCCAGGTCTGAAACTGCCCGGGTTTGGTAGGCACAATCTTATAGTCGTTCTCTCCGGTATAAAGTGTACCCTTGGTTCCCCTCATTTCCAGAAATCCGGTTGGGATGAAAGAGCCGCTGCTGGCTTCCAGTATGCTGATGGTGACAAGTGCCCCTGAACCGAACTCATACGTTACGTGCATGGTGTCAGGAATCGTACGGTCGTCATCTATCACATACTTACCTCCATGGGCGCTTACTGCAACTGGTGCCTCCTCATCGAGTAACCATCGGATCAGATCGAGGTAGTGTACGCCGTTATTGGATATCTGGTTGGCATAATCTTCCCACCAGCGGAACATATAAGGAGCGATATTATATTGATAAGGCCGGTATGCCCTGGGTCCGAGCCACAGGTCCCAGTCAAAATCGGTTGGTGGGGCTTCTGCCTGCTTTTTGCCGATACCGTTGGGATACATATTGCTCACATGGCTGGCCTGAGCAAAAGTAACTTTCCCGATTTTGCCTTCCGGAATCTCCTTCGCCAGCTTTTGAAAGATAAGGGCTCCTCTGCGGTTAAGACCCACCGTTACAATCTGTTTGCTCTTTTTCCCAATCTCAACCATCTTCCGTCCTTCTGAGATTGTTTTAGAGAGAGGTTTCTCAACATATACATCCTTCCCTGCCTGAATTGCGTCAATGGTCTGCAGTGCATGCCAGTGATCCGGTGTGGCAATACATACAACATCGATACTCTTGTCTTCCAGTAATTTCCTGTAATCGGTAAATTCTTTCACATTTTGGGAGAAGCTCTCACCCATTTTGGGAATCTTCGATCCCATATCTTTGATATAGCGCGGATCAACCTGTGAATAATCACGGGTGACATAAGGTTTGTACACATCGCACAATGCGGCTACTTCACAGTCGGGTTGTTCCATAAACAGATGCAGCAGTTGTGTACCCCGGTTTCCGAGACCAATAAAACCGGTACGCAACCGGTCGTTGGATCCCATGATTTTTTTATCGCGGTCTACAATCGGAAAGCCCTTCTGAGCCATGGCCATCCCTGCAACGACCAGTGACGATTTCTTTAAAAACTCTCTTCGTGAATTCTTGTTTTCCATATGTGATATGAATATTTATGATTTTTTATTGAACATCTCTTCGTAATAAGGGATAGGATCAAAGATGCCGCCACCGCTTTCATAAAACTGATCTGAAGTATCGTAAAAACCATCCTTAACCTCGTGCCAGGTCTCCTTATAAAAGGGAATCCGTTGCTCCATTGCCTGCCAGTTCACATAATTCTGATGCCCGTTGCTCTCCATCAGGCCAATATGATCCAGGCCTGGAAAAGGTTTCAGTCGTGCGGCTACATTCTTGTTCCATTCCACCAAAACAGGATTGACCGTCAGGTCTGCACAGAAACAGGGAATGGAATGATCCGAAGCAGCTTTTGCTATCTTCATTGTCATGCTCAGCGTTTTGGCAATGGGTTTCAGCGCTACCGCCCTGTATCCCATTTCTATGCGCTCCACGGTGTCCAGATCGGTATGTGCTGTTTCATCGGCAGCCAGGCGCACCGGGATGTCGGTGACATC
>DPAC01000018.1 GCA_003517675.1 Porphyromonadaceae bacterium
TAGCGGAATTCATAATTTGTTTTCATATAATGATTTTATTTTAACATTATGGTTATTTGGAACTTTTGCAATAAACTAGAGCAGCGTAAATTTATTTACTTTGCCGAGTGTTGCAAAAGTCTAAGTTTACTGAAATCGCAAATTTTCATCTTCGGATGAGTCTCCTAATCACTGTTTGCAAAGATAGAACTTATTCTTTTGTTGTGAACGAGCACAATCTGTTTTGTACAGACAATTTGTTAATATATCCTTATTTTCTTATTATGCAAGATATAGTTTAAACAGATATAACCTTGTTTCATTTTCTTCAATAATACTTGAACCTTCCACAGCGACTTTAATATGGCGACAGACTAATACATGATATTGCCGAATCGTTTATAATAGTCGATATTTTCACGGATTAAGATATCCAGTTGAACATAGTTTTGTTTTGTAACTGGCTTTTTGAATATCAGATACTCTAACATGGTTTTCATGGCATAAAATCCTTGATATTCTGGTTCCTGGCAGATAAGGTAATCGATCTGACCTTTTTTTAACGCTTCAATATTAGCCGTCGTCAGGTCCATGCAGATCATTTTTACTCCTTCAATATGGTTTGCTTCCAGGTAATCAGCAATAAAATTACCCCGTGAATTTAATACCACGATGGCAGGAGTATCCTTCTGACTACCGAATAGCCGCGAAAGATACATCTCGTTGTTTTCGGGTTCCGTCACCGAAAACGGGATGCTGAGTATGCGATTTGTGCATTTGTTCTTTTCAAGATAGTCGGTAAAACCTTTTTTTCTGAGAATGGTTGTGTTGGCACTCCTGTCGCCCGTTCTCACAGCCTGGAAGATGGCGATATTGGTATGAGCAGGAATGATGGAAGTGATCAGTTTGGCGATCATGTATCCGCAGACATAATGATCGGCAGAGAAGAACGCCAAAGGGGTAGCATTCTCAATGGTTGAATCCACAAAGATGTAGGGAATTTTTCGGTCATCCATTTTTTTGCACAGATTGACCGTTTCCTCTTTAAAGGTCGGCCCAATAATCAGGGCATCCATTTCGAAACCGGCAATCTTTTCGAAGGTTGAGCGGCACGAGTAAATGTCGTACTGGTTGTAGGTGAAAACCTGCAACTCGACTCTTACATTTTCGTATTCCTCCAGGGCGTGACGGATGCCATTGTGGATACTTTCCCAATATGCTCCCAGAGAGACTTCGGGCGTTGTGAGGATAATCTTGTAGCTCCTTTTTAAGGAGATGCCCGATACATGAATATTTGTCTTGTAATTTACCTGTTCCAGCACCTTTTCAATGGCTAAGCGGGCTGACTCCGATACGTTCCCACGGTTGTGCAGAACCCTGTCCACTGTTCCCTTGGAAACGCCTGCCATCTTTGCGATATCTATTATCCGGATCTTCTTGTTCATTTATGACACGTCAATATTTGCTTTATTTAAATTTGTGCTCGTTCACGAAGATACAACTTATTTGTTGTTTTCACAAAAAAATTATGAAAGAATGAGCTCATTTGAAAAAGTCATTATCAAGAAAAATAGACACAGATTGTCAGATGTTTATAATTGAAAACATCAATATTTGAACTCTTTAAAAGCAGAGTCAGGCTTTAATTCCGTAGCTGAGTATTTATGTATCTAAAGCGGTGTGAAGAAATATTTTATCAAACGCTCCTGTCGAAGACCTTTGAATATTTTAAAATACCCAAAATAATTTGCTTGCGTGTGGATTTTAGGCTAACTTTGAATGCTCAACCACACAAGAAAGCCAATATGTGCACGAGAACAGTGGAATGTCATGAAAATTAATTTAAAATATGTATCCTATGAAGCACTTTATTCATGAAGACTTCTTGCTACAAACCGACGCAGCGAGACAATTGTATCATGCGCATGCAGAAAATCAACCGATTATCGACTATCATTGTCATTTAAACCCTGCCTATATCGCAGAAGACCACAAGTTCGACAACCTGGGACAGCTATGGCTCGAAGGGGATCACTACAAGTGGCGTGCCATGCGTACAAATGGCATTGATGAGAAATACTGTACCGGGAAAGAGACCTCCGACTGGGAAAAGTTTGAGAAATGGGCAGAAACGGTGCCCTACACCATGCGAAACCCATTGTATCACTGGACCCATCTGGAGTTGAAGAGAGCATTTGGGGTGGACAAGCTCCTGAACCCTGGTACTGCAAAAGAGATTTACGATGTCTGTACGGATAAACTTCGCACACCGGAATACTCCGCCCGTGGGTTGATGAAAAAATTTAAGGTGCAGGTTGTTTGTACCACAGACGATCCGGCGGACACCCTTGATCATCATATTTCATTAAAAGAAGAAGGCTTCGAAATTAAAGTGCTGCCTACATGGAGGCCGGATAAAGCCATGGCAGTGGAAAATCCAAAAGAATACCGTGCCTATGTGGAAAAATTAGCAGATGTGTCGGGTATAACTATTCATAAATTTAGGGATCTGATCGAAGCACTCCGCAAACGTCATGATTTTTTTGCCAGTGTGGGATGTAAATTGTCGGATCACGGAATTGAAGAGTTTTATGCAGAACCCTATACTGAAACAGAAATAATGCAAATTTTCGATAAAGTGTATGGTGGCAAAGAGCTGACAAAAGAGGAGATATTGAAATTCAAATCAGCCATGCTGCATGAAGGTGCAGTCATGGATTGGGAAAAAGGATGGACCCAGCAGTTCCATTACGGTGCCATCCGTAACAACAATACCCGGTTGTTCAAGCAACTGGGGCCCGACATCGGCTTCGACTCGATTGGAGACTTTACGGTAGCCAAAGC
>DPAC01000069.1 GCA_003517675.1 Porphyromonadaceae bacterium
TTCCCTTGAAACTGCCCTCTTCTCTGAGTGACGTTGGTTCAGATCACTGATATCACAAATCTATACCAAAACGAAATAGAGTCTATATTCAATCCTTTGATCAATAACTCCCGGATTCACGATTTATCTTTCTTTTACCTATTAAATTGAACGGGTACCAATTTGCCTGCATCGCTCTCACCGGTTATTGTCAATACCGGTTCAATCAATGGCAGACACTTGTATACTCTGCTTTATGTCTTATCAAAAGTGTATGTAAATATCTAAAGATCGCTCGTTGTTCGCTTTTGCCTGAGGCGTTCCTCTCAAAAGCGGGTGCAAAGATAGGGACTATTTTTCAAACCCCAAAACTTTTTTGAAAGTTTTTTTTCCTTTCCGGAAACCAAATTGGGAACCAATCTGTTTGGCTTTTTCCGTTGTCGTTACAACGTTTCCGCCTTGTTTCCTTTTTATGCGAAAGGGCTACAAAGATAGCAAAGATTATCGATATCTTCCAACTATCTGCACAATTTTTTGAAGAAATCTTTGCAATTCTGATCATCGCGAAACGATCTTCCATTTTTAATAAATTCATATCCAAACCGATAATCATTCGGCAAGCATATGTGAACTGGTGATCACCTGGGGAGTCACAGCAAAACTGATCGGTTCACCGTTTCGCTCCACATTTATATTAAGGACAAGTGGCGTTCGCCAATCTACATATTGATTGAAACTGAAAAGGTAGGAAAAAGCAGCTTTGTATCGTTTACTGTCGGCCAGTGCCTGCGATACGGCATGATAGTTGGCAATGTCCCAGAACATACAATCCTTGAACCCGTTTGAGTCGGTATAACGTGTCTTCTTGTCTCGCAGGTGCATGGTCTCTGCCAGGAAGCGGCGGTAACCCTCAGTGAGTGCACGTGACGAGTTATGGGTAAACGGCTGCCCCTGGATTTGAGTTACCACATCTCCCGGCTGAATACCGGCCAGCTGGGCTGGAGAGCCGGGATCGACAGATACCACACTTTTCAGGTCGTTCATATCGTAACCGATACCAGTATAGTGATACTTCAGATACTTGACCTCAATGGTGGCAAAAGTCAGATTACCCGGATAGGGAAACTTAAGCAGCATCAGCGGCAGATTCAGTTCCAGGTAATCCGTCAGCGGATAGTGATCTGAGAGTCGTTCTTTCACCTCTCCCTCCCACATCAGGTTCATCTCACCCGGTGCAATAAACTTGCGATCATAGAAACGGTAGCCAAACTCCAGGTTGAATGCAATATCTTCTATCCTTACCGCTTCCGAAGGGTCATAAAGCGGCAGGCGCACCGGCCTGTGACTCCGTGTATCAAAACGCCATACCGGTTGGTAACTACCAAGGGTAGCTGATTCCGGTTTATAGAGGGGGTTATTCTCATAACTGTAATAGGTCTGGATGATGAAGTCAGGATCTACCGGGTCGTAGGTCAATCCTTTCTCGGTGAGTGCACGGATAAAGATCGCGTTGATCCGCTCATCCAGTTCTTTCGTCGCCTCATCGAAGGGTGCAAAAGCAAAAGTACGGTAACTGTAGAAGAGAGCTTCATCATTTTTCCAGGTTTTCACCGGTATGATAAAACGGCGATCCTGCACATCTTCCAAACTGTAAAAAGCAAATACAGGTGCCAGTTGCGCCTCACTGATGGCATTGGGGTGACGGCACTCCTTCCGGAAAGTGATCTCCTTGAAGGCATGCTCAAAATTGCGGATGGCAAGGGTCATCTCTACATCGTTTTCGGCAAACCAGCTCATCAGCGTCTGAAACGACTGTCGATAAGTCCCATGTCCATTCACAGAGAGGAGGATATCATTCAGTTTCAACCCTGCCCTCTCTGCCGGCGATCCGGGGGTGATGTGTACCACCACCGGCTCCCGGTAACCCCAGCTCTTATCGTTGCTGATCTTGAATACAAAACCGAGCGAGCAGGTTGACTCGTTCTCCTGTGCCAGTAAGTTCCCAAATATGGTTACAATAAACAATATAGTTGCCAGTCGTTTCATTGCTTTTTATCGTTAACGTTTCTCTAAACACAAAGATAAGTTTTTTTTTCTCAAACCCATATTTTCGTTATCTTTGTCCAATTCGATCACACGCAAAAAAAACAGAAAACTATGATCATTGACAATTTGGGTAACGCTGCCAACTATTTTGACTTGCATCCCTTGTTTGAAAAAGCTTTCGACTACATCAACAAACTTGATCTGCAGGGAGCAGAACCCTTTACAACAGAGATTGATGGCAATCTGCTGAAAGCATCAGTGATAGAGACAACATTGAAGCCGGAAGCGGAAGCACGGCTGGAGATCCACCGCAAATACATCGACATTCAAATTCCTGTCTCTTGTGCCGAAAGTTACGGCTGGCGATCGCTTGCCACGCTCAATGACTCAGAGACAGGCTACAACGAAGCCAATGACATCGAGTTTTTCCGCGATCGACCGACAACAGTGGTGACGTTACAACCAGGAGAGTTTGTCATCTTCACTCCCGAAGACGGACATGCACCCCTGATAGGGGAAGGAGTGATCAGAAAGATCATCCTCAAGGTTGCCCTGTTGTAAGGTTCACTAAAAAAACAGCAATCCATCATGCTGGATATCATCAAGAATGATCCTTGGCTGTCCCCCTACGAAAAGGCAATTGAAGGGCGCCACTCCTATTACCTGAAACGTTTGTCCGATCTCACCCAGGGCGGTAAGATCACCCTCTCCGACTTTGCCACCGGTTACCTCTGGTTCGGGCTGCACCGCACGGAGGAGGGCTGGGTGTTCCGTGAGTGGGCACCCAACGCCACTGAAATCTTCCTGATAGGTACTTTCAACCAGTGGCAGCGGATGGAATCCTACCGCCTGAAAAAGAGAGATGGTGGCGTTTGGGAGGTGAAAATACCCGCTGAACGGATCAGCCACGGTGATCTTTATAAACTGCAGGTCTCCTGGCCCGGTGGTTCGGGAGAGCGGATTCCTGCATGGGCTAAACGGGTGGTACAGGATGAGGTGACCACGCTCTTCAGTGCACAGGTATGGGAACCAGCGGATCGCTATCGCTTCAAAAACAACCACTTCAAGCCAGACAAATCTCCACTGCTGATCTATGAAACACATGTAGGGATGTCGACCGAGGAAGAGAAAGTGGGCAGCTACAACGAATTCAGGGAGAACGTGCTGCCACGGGTGAAAGAAAACGGTTACAACGCCATCCAGATGATGGCCATCCAGGAGCACCCCTACTACGGATCATTCGGCTACCACGTCTCCAGTTTCTTTGCACCCTCCTCCCGCAACGGCACACCTGAAGAGCTTCGCGAGCTGATCGACACAGCCCATGGAATGGGTATTGCTGTCATCATGGATATTGTTCACTCACACGCAGTGAAGAATGAGGTAGAGGGCCTGGGACGCATGGATGGATCGTATGACCTCTATTTCCACAGCAGCCCGGAGAGAAGATACCATCAGGCATGGGATTCGCTGTGCTTTGATTACGGCAAGGATGAGGTGCTTCACTTCCTTCTCTCCAACTGCAAATACTGGCTCGATGAGTTCCGCTTCGACGGCTTCCGTTTCGACGGGGTCACCTCGATGATCTACCGCAGCCACGGACTGGGAGAATCGTTCAGCAACTATGGCGACTACTACAACGCGGGACAGGATGGCGACGCCATCTGTTACCTCACGCTGGCCAACAAGCTGATCCACGAGGTCAATCCGCAAGCAATCACCATCGCCGAGGAGGTGAGCGGTATGCCGGGACTGGCGATGCCTCCCGAGGCAGGGGGTTATGGCTTCGACTACCGCTTGGCGATGAACATCGCCGACTTCTGGATCAAGTTGATCAAGGAGAAGAAAGATGAGGAGTGGTACCCCTCTGCCATCTGGTGGGAGACCACCAACCGGCGTGCCGATGAGAAGACCATCTCCTATGCCGAGAGTCACGACCAGGCACTGGTGGGAGACAAGACCATCATCTTCCGCCTGATCGATGCCGATATGTACTGGTTCATGTCGAAGCTGGTGAGCAGCACCTATGCCGTGGACCGTGGCATCGCCCTGCACAAGATGATCCGCCTGGTGACGGCAACAACCATCAACGGCGGCTACCTCAATTTCATGGGAAACGAGTTCGGTCACCCAGAATGGATCGACTTCCCACGCGAGGGGAACAACTGGTCCTATCATTATGCCCGCCGGCAGTGGCACCTGGCAGATGATCCCAACCTGAAATACCACTGGCTGGGTGACTTCGACAAGGCAATGATCAGGTTGATCCGCTCGGTACC
>DPAC01000051.1 GCA_003517675.1 Porphyromonadaceae bacterium
AGGGACATCCCATTGCAGTTGTTTTCGCAGTCCGATCCGGTTGATTCCCTCTACAAACTTCTCCGGATGATGTTCATATCCTTTCAGGGCAATCTTGCTCATCACCACGTTCGATGAAATAGCCAACCCTTCGGCAACGGTGAAATAACCACGATCCTGTCCGCGCCGCCAGTAGTGGTCTCTCACCCAACGACGGTTGTATTGGAACAATCCGTTACCCACATAAAATGAGTCGGTGGGGGTGACCACTCCATCGTCGAGCGCAACCATCACGGTCACCGTCTTGAAAGTGGAGCCCGGCTCATTCATATAGGAAAATGCATTGGGGTTTCCCTCGGCATAATCACCGTTACTCATCCGGTCCAGATTGGCTATCCCCTTAATTTCCCCGCTCTTGACCTCCATGATAATGGCGGTGCCCGACTCGGCCTCAGTCTCCAACAGCTTTTCCCTGAGTGCCCGCTCGGTGATATCCTGTATCTCCGCATCGAGGGTGGTGACAATATCCCACCCAGCCTCGGCCGGTTTCTCAACCACATCCATCCACTTACCCTGTATCTTCTGGCGGAACTTCACACCCGGCACCCCCCGCAGCAACGAGTCATATTTCAGTTCGAGACCGCTGGCACCTCCCTTATCGAGATCCTTGAAAACGCTCCCCACCGTACGGGTGGCCAGGTTGCCAAACGGTTTCTTGCGTGCATTGCGCTCCTCGGCGATCAACCCGCTGCGGTTGGAGCGCTGGTTCCAGAAAGGAAAGGTACGTATCTCCTTGAGATCAAGATAGGAGATGTCGCGACGCAGAATCTTCACGTAGCGGGAGCGGATGGGCACCCGTTTGTCGATCCCCCGCTCACGGTTCTCCCGTATCTGGCGCTGCTCCTCTTCACGCATCTTCCAGCCATTCAGGATCACACGCTTATACTGTGCAGCGGTACGATCGGGGAACTTATCTGCCAGGGCATGGGAGAGCTCTCCCACATATTTGTAGAGTGTATCTTTCTCCATTCCGTCGGCCCAGAAATCCATGTATATGCTGTAAAGAGGTTCAGTTGTTGCCAGCAGCCTGCCATCATGGGTATAGATGCTGCCTCTCTCGGGCAGGATCACCCGGTCGCGGATCACGGTCTCTTTCTCGCCCACCTCCCGCCATTTCCGGCCTTCAGAGCTAAACGCAAGTCTGCCAGCAGTGAAGATGATCATCGCGGCAAACAACATCAAAAGGGTGACGATCACGCCGTAGCGGGCCAGCAACACCTTTTCCGTTTTCTTGTTTTGCTCTTGCTTCTCGTTCATTATCCAAACAGACTATTTACCGATATGATAAACCGGCTCATTGGTCACTTTCAGCTCCAGACCCGCCTCTTCCACACGACGCTCAATCTCACCCTGACGACTGGCTTCGGTAAGCGCAGATGAGATGGTGAGCGATTCGTAGCGGGCATCTTTCAACACCCGCTCAAGACGCTCAATCTCAGACATCTTCTGCAAGACTGCGTACCTGTGACTGATAAAGAGAAACATGATCAATACGACAACCAGTATAAACCGCATGTTCAGGAGGAAGAAATTCTCAGTGAGAACACTTCCTCCAAAAACATGGACAAACGATTTACGGATGTTATCGAACTTCAGTTTCATCTTTTTTAGTTGTCAGCTTTCAGTTTTAAGCTTATCGCTTATTGCTTACCGCTTTTTTGCAATCCTTAGTTTTGCGCTTCTGGAGCGGGGATTCTTTCGTTGCTCCTCTACAGAGGGAACGATTACCTTGCGATTCACCAGTTCAAAAGGGGTCTCCACGTTGCCGTAAAAATCTCTCACCAGTTTGCCCTCAAAGTTGCCACTCCGAAAAAAATTCTTCACCAGCCGATCCTCCAGCGAATGGTAAGAGATCACACTGATGCGTCCACCCGGTTTCAGCATCTCGAGCGAGCGGAGCAACATCTCACTCAGGGCATCCATCTCGCCGTTCACCTCAATGCGCAAGGCCTGGAATGCTTGCGCCAGCACTTTCTTCTCCCTATCCCTGCTGGTGAAGGGTTGCAGAATGGAAAGCAACTGTCCGGTGGTGGTGATCCGGCCCGTTTCGCGGGCAGCAAGAATTGCAGCCGCGATGCTTCGCGCGTTTCTCAGCTCCCCATAGTGGTAGAAAATATCGGAGAGTTGCTCTGCTGTGCAACTGTTCAGAATATCAGCCGCACTCCTTCCTGCGCTGCGGTTCATGCGCATATCAAGATCCCCCTCAAAGCGAAATGAGAAGCCTCGTTCCGACTCATCAAAATGGTGCGAGGAGACCCCCAGGTCGGCCAGCACACCATCCACTGCTTCAATACCGAAGTAACGGAGGAAATTCTTCATATAGCGGAAGTTGCTTCTGATCAGCATAAAACGGGGATCGTCAAACGCATTTTGTGCGGCATCCTCATCCTGATCAAAGGCGATCAAACGTCCGTCTGGCCCTAAACGATTTAGCATTTCACGCGAATGTCCTCCGCCACCAAAGGTGACATCCAGATAGATCCCGGAGGGAGCGATCTGCAACCCATCCACGCTCTCTGCCAGCAGCGCAGGTGTATGATATGCTTCAGCCTCTATGCTATTCGACATCCTCTCTATGTGATGTTAGCCAATCACAAATCCTTTTTATCTACAGGATGAGCAAACACCCTGCCCACATTCTGCCCCCGTCAGGGGTTACGCTCCATCAGTTGCTGCAACTTTGACATAAACTCGTCCGGCTCCACCAGCGGGCACTCCAGCCTCTCTTTTGCCCAGAGCTCAATGGTCTCATCCACCCCGAGAAAACGGACATCCGTATCGATGGAAGCCATACGCAGGTAACGCTTTGGGATCAGCACCCTTCCATTGGCATCCATCTCCAGCCTTTCGGCATCCAGCACAAACTGGCGAAAGAGCTGTTGTTGCTCACGATTCCACCGGTTCAGTCTGTTGCGCAGCAACTCCACCTCTTTCTCCCACACACTCCCCGGATAGAGAACCAGACAATCCTGAAAAATATCCTTGCGGAGCACCAGATATTCTTCTCCTTCGCTCTGCAGACGCTTGCGAAAAACAGCCGGAACAAAAATCCTACCCTTTGCATCGGCTCTGGCCTCAATATTTCCCAAAAACTGTATCACTATCGGGTCAATTTCAACAGAATAGAGCTATTTTCGCTGTAAAAGTACAAAATTATCCACTTCTCCCCACATTTCCCCCTAATATTTTATAAAAAAGTTATCAACAGAGAGCACATCACTCACTTTATCCTCATCCACTGCATCTTAAATTCAGCTACCTGTGTGGCATATAGCGGCTTCCGGATGGGCAAAATCGATTTTTTTACCGTAGAGTTTACTGCTTTGACATTATTTTGTACATTTGCGTCAAATTAGCAAGCAGAGTAAAATGCAATGACCCAAAACAATGCATTTAGGATTGATCTTGATAAGGTTTTGCGTGACAAGTCTCCCAGACATTACAGGAAAATCCCGCGATTTGTGATCAACTATCTCAAACGTCTTGTTCACCAGGAAGAGATCAATGGCATCCTTGAACGAAACAGGGATCTGGAAGGTGTCCCCTTCATGCATGCATTGGTGGAGAAAGAGTTCAATCTGACGTTAAAGCTGCGGGGTGAGGAAAACATTCCCTCAGCAGGCCGGTTTGTCTTTGCCTCTAACCATCCTCTGGGGGGGCTCGATGGGATCTGTCTCTCCTCCGTGCTGGGAGATAGATTCAATGGCAGGATCAAGTATCTGGTGAATGACATCCTTTACTACATTGATCCGCTGAAACCGATCTTCGTCCCCATCAACAAATATGGTGCTCAGGCCAAATCATCGGCCAAAGCGATCAACGAGGCATATGCGTCGGACGACCAGGTGATCACTTTCCCGGCGGGACTCTGTTCCCGCAAAGTAGGCGGCGAGATCCGTGATCTGGAATGGATGAAAAGCTTTATCATCAAGGCAGCGGAATTTCAGCGGGATGTGATCCCGGTGCACTTTGAGGGCAAAAACTCCCGCTTCTTCTACAACCTGGCCAACCTGCGCAAAGCATCCGGCATCAGATTCAATTTCGAGCTGGTCTATCTCCCAGACGAGATGTTCAAAAACAGCAACCAGACTTTCATCATCACCTTTGGTAAGCCAATACCCTGGCAAACTTTCGATAACAGCAAGACTGCAGCCGAGTGGGCCCAGAACGTGAAAGAGATGGTCTATTCACTGAAGTGATCCCACTCTAAAAAATCAAGAAACAGCAGCATGGAAAAGATTATTGATCCGGTAAGCAAGGAACTGATCAAAAGTGAACTGACCGTACAGAAAAGAGTGAGAGCAACCCACAAAGCGAACAACGAGATATATGTCTTCACCGCCCACGACTCACCCAACCTGATGCGGGAGGTGGGGCGTTTGCGTGAGATCGCGTTCCGTTACTACGGTGGCGGCACAGGCCTCGAGGCCGATATCGACAAGTATGACACCATGGATATACCCTACCGCCAGCTCATTGTATGGGATCCCGAAAATGAGGAAATCCTCGGGGGTTACCGGTTCATTTATGGGTCGGATGTGGAATTCGATGAACAGGGCAAGCCGATGCTGGCCACCGCCCACCTCTACAACTTCTCCCAGCAGTTCATCGATGATTTCCTGCCCACCACGGTAGAGCTGGGGCGCTCCTTTGTATCGCTCGAATACCAGTCCACCCTGTTCGGCAGAAAGGGTATCTTTGCCCTCGACAACCTCTGGGACGGATTGGGGGCGCTCACAGTCATCGACCCCGAGATTGAATATTTCTTCGGGAAAGTGACGATGTATGGCACCTATAACAAAGAGGCACGCAACATGATCCTCTACTTCCTCAACAAGTACTTTGCCGACCCGCTGAAACTGGTAACACCGATTGACCCACTGGTTACCGGAACCAACGGGGAAGAGATGCAACAACTGTTCCAGGGCAAAAATTTCAAAGAGGATTACA
>DPAC01000170.1 GCA_003517675.1 Porphyromonadaceae bacterium
TTGATCGGGCGCCCCCCAAGTCTTCCCTTCTTCCCCTCCACGCCCCTCTTCCGACCTCTTTAGGTCTGTTTTGAAGGGTGGGTATCATTTAAACCCGTTAGTTGTCACCTTTTAGGCCCGAACCTGAAGCCCACGGGCTGTTAAGCTACCAGGATCATTATCAAGCACTCTCAAAAGTTTATTATGGATTGGACTTCACTGTTTTATTGCTAAGTTTTATGTTTCTTGCGCGGATAAAGAATCCTGAACAACTCAAGCATATTAGCAGCAATGAATTTGGGAAGCTGTTAGGAATTGACAGGGTTCCGGAGGTCAAGCGCTTACGGATGCGCCTGAGTGACATTTCTGCCCAGGAAAAAGCAGAAGAGTGGATGCAGCATTTGTTTCAGTTTTGGCTGGAGAATGATCAAAATGAGGGTTTCTTTTTTTATATTGATGGACATGTTTCGGTATATCATGGGAAAAATGCCCAACTTGGTAAAAAACATGTAAGCCGGCAAAGGTTGTGTTTACCTGGCACAAGCCAATTTTGGATTAACGATAGCAGCGGCAACCCCTTTCTTTATGTGAATGCGCCTGTAAATGAAAAGCTACAGGAAATGATACAAAAAGAGATCATCCCCCAAATCAGGCAGCAAATGAAAAATCATCTCTCTCCTGAGCTGCTGGAAGAAGATGCCGATTTGCCTGCTTTCACGCTGGTATTTGACCGTGAAGCCTATAGCCCCAAATTTTTTGAATCTCTTTGGGAGGAACGAATAGCCGTTATTACTTATCGAAAAAATGTGAAAGACCAATGGGCAGAAGATGATTTTGAAGAGTATAAAATCAATACAGATGACAACCCGGTAGCAATGAAACTCTGCGAAAAAGAAGTAACGCTCGATGGGGTTAAAATGCGTGAGATAAGAAGGCTGACAGAAAGCGGCCATCAAACCAGTGTAATCACTACCAACAAAAAACTCTCCCTTATATTCATTGCAATATACATGTTTTCCCGCTGGTGTCAGGAAAATTTTTTTCGTTATATGAGACAGGAATACGATCTGGACAGAATATACCAATATGCTGTAGAACAGTTAGATGAAAATATAGAAGTAGTTAATCCAGACCACAGTAAGTTGACTTATCAAATCAAGAAATTGAACGAAAAAATAAGCAGGCGAAAAGCAGAACTTTACGAAATTCAGCAAAAAAATTGTCAGGATGATCTGGACAATACCAAAAAATATGAATACAAACAGGCTGAAATCATTGAGGATCTTAAAGCGTTGGAAATCAGCAAAGAAGAACTAATCACAGAACGCAAGGGACAGCCTTATAAAATTGCACTGAAGAATATGCCGGATCATAAGCGATATAACCAGTTAAAACAGGAAAGAAACCAGTTTATCAATATCATAAAAATGATTTGCTATCGGGCAGAAACAACGCTTTCAACATTAATTCCCAATGATTTTAAAAGGATTGAAAATGAAAAGCGGGCATTGATAAAAAGCCTGATAAAGCGAAAAGGAGATATTATACCAGATTATCAAAACAACACCTTGACCGTAAAGCTTTATACAATGAGCACACCAAGAGAAAATAAAGCAATAGAACAAATGTGCGAAATATTAAACGATACTGAAACCTTGTTTCCCGGTACAAATATGAAGATGATTTATAAATTTGCGACATTTTAATTTGCTGTTAAGTCAGGAGATCTGATTTTTGTTCCGTATTTCTTACACAGGGCGCTGTTATGTTTTACAAAGGATAAGAATTGAACATTCAATGAATGTTCAATCTCTTATTCTTGGGGTTCGGGACTATTTATTTACAGAACGATCTATTACCCATTATGATTATGTCAAATTGAAAAGAGATCTGGAGTACATTACATTTTAAGGACAATAAATGAGGCTTCAGCAAATTTTGCGTAAATAGTAGGTCAAAACACATTAAATAAACCTATTATGCTTTCCGCCTATACTTGATAAAGAGGGAATATGGTTAAATAAAGTTAAACTATTGTTTTTTATTTGTGTAGTTCTAAAAAAGGTTGTAAACTTGCGGCGTCAAAAAGGGGGGATGTATTGAAATCCATTGATTAATAAGATATTAATATATAATTTGTCTAATTGGGTAATTTTCTTTAATAATTTAATAAAGTGGACATAGTTAACGAAAATTGTAAATTAGAGAAATCAACCGAAATGACAAATAACAATTTATGATCACATCAAAACAAAAAGTCTTAATTTTGCACCTTTACCGGTTCCATTGTCCTCTATAGAACATATTCTGTCGGAAAAATACAATAATGGCGGTTGAACGCCAATAAAATAGGCAAATAGTATTATTTATTATACAAGAAGTATTTATTAAAATCACAACAAATTAAACTCAATGAAAAGAAAGAATTTATTTTTCGTAAGTGCGCTTATCCTTTTCGGTCTTGCCAATGTAAACAGTGCAATGGCGCAACCTCAATCTGATGATGCAACGGTAAATATCAAATTTAGACCGGTTCAGTCAATCGTGGTGAACCCCGCTCAAAAAAGCGTTGATCTTCTGTATGCAACAAAGGACAATTATGCCAATGGCGTTACTGCAGAAAGGCCCGACCATTTAGAGGTTTTCAGTACCGGTGGTTTTACTGTTACAGCAAATACTGGTGGAGATTTCACAAGAGCAGCCGGTGGCACTATTGATGCAGGCGACGTTACCGTTATAGCAGCTCTCGGAACAAGCACTACTATCGGTTCATTTACAGATGTAGCATTGTCTACAACTCCTCAGACATTGATAACTGCCAATGAAGGCGGCACGGCACTCATGTACAATGTTACTTACGACAACACAGCCGGTGGAGGCAATGTTTATATCAACAACTATATACACCCTGATTCTCCTGAATCAGTATATACCGCAACGGTCACCTATACAATCGCGACAAACTAAAAGGGATGTCCTGTTAAGCAATAGAATAGGAGGGGATGAGCGTTTCAGAGGAAGGGTCTCCCCTTTTCTTGTTTAAGTCGTATTTAAAACATAGGGTAATTTTTTATCAATGAGTAAACAGAAAGCGGTGCTCCTTCCAATTTTTGCGGTTCTTTTCCTGTCGGTGTCTCAGGTGCTGTTTTCACAGGTAGGGTTGTCGGTATCCCCTCCCAGGGTATATTACAATCTGAATCCGGGCGAAACGGGATCACAGAAGGTCTTGATTAGCAATGTCAGCAAAGAGCATTCGCTCAATCTTTCCCTTACGTTCGGCGATTGGAAATATGATACGTACGGCAACAACCTGATGTTTCCTCCCGACTCGCTGGACAACTCGTGCTCCGGCTGGCTGAGCCTGCCCGGCGGCACCTATATCACTTTGGAGCCGGGAGAGAGCCGGGAGATTGACCTGACCATGACCGTGCCCGCGGATCACGGCAGTGACGCGAACGTACAGACAGCCATGCTGTTTGTAACGCAGATGAATCCTGTGGAAGGCGTGGATGCTCAGGGAGCGGCCATCAGAATCAATGTGCGCCAGGGAATAAAAATATACCGCAAAGGCAGAGCTCCGGAAGTAAAAAGAGTAGAAATAGAGAACCTGGCTTTCGACAAAGAGACCAATTCGCTGGTACTGACTTTCAGCAACGCAGGGAATATATGGATCAACGGGCGTGCAAGCGCCAGTCTGTTCAACCAAACCACCGGAAAGGAATCGAATATAGCGGCGATCGACTTCTACACCATGCCGGGCAATCGCCGGATCATGAGTATCCCACTTCAGCATACGCTGGAAAAAGGGAAATATACCGCCACCGTCATACTCGATTACGGTGATGACACTACGATAGAAGCCGCAGAACTACAGTTTTCATATGAATAAACGAATTGCACATATACTCCTGTTTCTCTTCGTTGCCGGCTTTTCGTACGGTCAGTCATTTAATGTCTGGAGCTATAACTATCAGAATATATATACCTATGACGGAGCAACGAATGTGGATGGATTTACCCTGAGGTTTTCCTTTTGGGGGTGGATACTGTATGTGCCTAACTGGAAGCTTTCCGTTCAACTTACAGCACCTATTCAGGCAGGTGACGGTACGGTTTTTCCTTCGGAGAAGATCAGTTTTGTACCTACACGGACAGAAGGGCAGGCCTGGCCGGGTCCGATTCCTACCGTGAGCCAGATAGGAATGCCTTCGCCCGTACCGCTCATCGGTACCTCTGAAGTATTCTTAGTGCCCTCCTCCAACGCACCCTTGTACCAATTAAGCTTATTGCCTCGCTCGTATGAATTAAAGATGATTTTTAACTTAGTGGTGGCAGGGGGTGCATACCTTAGCCCTTTACAGGAGAAAATTTTTCCTTTTACCCTGCGGTTCACTGCTTACCGGCAGGACAATAGTGTAATAGGCGTTTTGGATATAAACTATACAATCCAGGTTCACCGGCTTTCGGGTGAATATTCCATTCGTATCTCAACGGAAGCAGCTAACGGATTGCTGGAGTTTAACACCGCCGCCGATTACATCAATGGCAAAAGCGTCACCTATACCGACGGATTAGCGGTTTCCGCCTTTACAGCCTATCAGGTTACTGTAAGATCCATTTCCGCCTTTTTTTCCTCCTCTGCAGGTGATACCCTACCGCTTGACATTGTTCGCCTGCAACTGAGTGGAGGCTCCGGCATCACGACTCCCGTAACGCTTTCCTCCGCTGCAAAGACGATATTGCAGGGCCTCTCTACCGGCGGCATAGCCGAGACTTACGATATAACTTATTACACGGAACCGAACGATCTGCGCCTGTTCAATGTCCCGTCGGAACAATATGAGACGTCGCTCATGTATGAAATCTCTCCCCAATAGGAAATGGTATGTAACAGGAAAACGGTCTGCTCAACAGGATTATCGCTGATTTTCCTTTTCACCTTTACCGGTGTCAATGCCCAATCTGCCGCTGAAGAACCCGTGACTTTGGAGATACGGGAATCTTCGGTCAACGAACAGATCGTAAGCCATATCCTCAAGATCACCAACCGGTCGGAACAGCCGTTCAACGGAACCGTCCTGCTCGACGCGCTCCCGGAGATTCGTCCTCTTTCTCAGGCTGAAAGGGAGGTTTCCGTTGCTCCGGGAGACAGCAGTTTTATCGCTTATAAAATGGTCATGGGAAGAGATATTGCTGCCGGAAGGAAAACCGTCCGTTATTGCGTGTACGATGAGAAGAAGGAAAAGGTGCTGTGCCGCGAAACGTATATCGATATTGAAAAGCGGGAACATATATACCTTCTGGCCGACTATGCACCGGTGATGGTGTTCAACCCGGAGGATTCGGTACGCATACAGGTTACGGTGAATAACAGTGGCAACACCCGTGAAGAGGTGACGGTGGTGTTCAATGTCCCTGATCTGCGTGGGGCGCCGCCTTTCACGGAGCTGAAAGAGACGGTGGCGCCGAGGGAGCAGAAGCGGTTTACCTACAGTTTTATTCCCAGCGGCAACCTCCTCTCGTCGGGGCAGTTTTCCGTACGGGTCACCGCCATGAAAGGGAAGGAGAAGATGATCTTCGGAAACAAAACCGTTACCGTGCAGAATGTTTCTGCCAACAGAAGTTATGTCGATATCAATCGTGTTCGTAACCTGTTCCCGGGACAGGGATCGGCCGATAACTCCCTTACGCTCAGTTACCGTCAGTATAACTCTTCGTCAAATATGCTGCAACTGCAGGGAGGGGGTTACCTGAACCTGCCTGCCGGCTATCTTCACCTGAAGGGGAATATATACAAATACAACTCTCAGCGTACACCTATGGTAACCAACACCTCACTGACATACAAGCTCTATGAGAACGAGTTTACTGTAGGCAACGTGAGTGAACAGACCGAGCTACCGCTGTATGGTCGGGGCATGAAAGCGATCTTCTCGGATGAAAAGAAAAGTAAGACGCTCACGATCGGGGCGGTCGATCAGAACTTCAACCTGCTAAGCTCCGAACCTTGGTTTGCAAATTATTACTCTTTTTATGCGCAGGGAGCGTTGGGGGTCAACAATATGGACAGAGGGGTCAAAGCTACCTATATTTATCAAAAAAATCCGTATGAGAAAGCAACATACAATGTAGCCGGCCTGCAATGGAGGACATTGTTGGGGAAGAACTGGAATATTCAACTGGAAGCGCATGGATCAATGAGCAGCTATGAGAATGTGGCGGGCAACAAATTCTCCGGCGCGGCGGAATTCAAATACAATGGGAATCTGTCGTCCGGCCTAAACCTGGACGGATCGGGGTATTACAGCGACGCCTACTTCCCGGGGAGCAGAAAGGGAACGGTCTCCCTTACGCAGGGAATAAGCAGGAAGCTGTTAAACGATCTCTACATCAGCGGAAGCATCGGATACAACCGAACGGCACCCAAATCGTATGCCTACGATTATACCTACCGGTCTGAAAACAGCTATGGCAACGTCACCCTTTCGTTACCCAAGTGGAGACGGATCTCCTCGTCGCTCTATTACCGGCATCAAGGCGAGAGCTCCCCTTCCTATGCCTCTTACCTGGATGCGGAGGCTGTTTCTGGGAACGTACGGATGACTTCCCACCGCATGGGATGGCAGTGGCGGTGGCAAAGCCCCGACGTAAGGCACTCTCTCTTCGGCACATTGGAAGGTGGTTTCTTTGCCGATCCGTTGGAAAGCGGGCGCTCCGGACAGGCGAAAACCTCGCTGAACTATTCCTGGCAGTGGCTTATGATAGAGGCATCCTATCAAAAAGGGGCCTACTATCTCTATGAGTATATGATGGCCAAACAACGGAACAAGGAATTCACCCGCTTTACATCCTCGGCATCGGTCAACAGCAATATCTCGAAAAAGGTCTCGCTTAATGCAAACATCAATTTTACCCGGGATGTGTATCAGGGCAATGTGCCATCGGCAAACCTTACTGCGAACTATACCCCGAAGGATGATCTGGCTTTTTTCATGAACGCTTACTGGTACCGATACCAATTTATCAACACGAGCAACGTCTTTAACGTACAGGTGGGCGTAACCTGGAACTTCAGCAAGGCACAACCGCTGAGCGGAAAGAAAAGCAACCTCATTGCCCAAATGTATTATGATTATAATGCCAACAACCGTTATGATAACGGCGACGAGCCGGCGCGCGATTATCTGTTGAACTTAGACAATAAAGCATTTATTTCCGATGAAGACGGAAAGGTACGTTACTCTTTGGTGCCGTACGGGGATTATACCCTGAAGCCGATGCAGGCGGGACAATGGTCGTTCGATCAGAAGAAGATCACGGTAAGCAGTTCCAAAACGAAAATAGAGGTTCCTCTTAAACAGAGCGGCACCCTGCGGGGCAGCATCCGCTATGAGGTGGGCGAGAACAGCATAGAGATCGTACAACGGAACGAAGGGTTCCGCTTCACCATCAGCGGCAACGAAGGACAGTTTCAGCAAACAGTGATTACCGACGCCTACGGTCGCTTTATCACCTTCCTCCCGGTGGGTGAATATACCATCACCCTCGATCTGAAAACCCTTCCGGAGCATACCGAGTGCAAGGAGCCGGTGCGAAACTTCAGGGTCAAAGCAGGAGAGTTGAATCAGCTCGATCCCTTTGTCATTGAAGTAAAGTCGCGTCAGGTCAATGTGCGCAAATTCTTCCAGAATAACTGATTCAGCCAATTTTCGACCAAGCAGCTACGGATTTACCTTCCTGGGGTTACCGCCCGGGAAATATGATGCCCAGGTCGATTCCGCACAACTAGCTATATGAGCATTCATTCTTCGGGGGGTAAGGATAGATTAGAAGCAACTTGCACTCCTTTTGCTGCTTCAGGTAATATTCCTTTCTGTTGATATATTGGTTTTGCAGCTATTCTGATAATCTTAAGATTTTTAGAAAAGAGAATTCCTGCTCCCAAACAAACTATTCCGCTTATTAAAACTGTCACAGGTGCGCCAAAATTATCCGCAAATGTCCCGGCCCAGAGACTTCCAAATGGAGCCATGCCTCTAAATGCAACCGTATAGAAACTCATGACTCTTCCACGCATATCATCACTCGATAAAGTTTGCAAAATCGTATTGCTTCCGGCAGTTTGCATCATCATTCCAAATCCGCAAAATAATAGAATGATTAACGAAAGTGGAAATGTTTTTGAAAATGAAAATGATATCAGTGATAAAGCAAAAATAAAAGTGGTTGTTGCAATTATTTTTCCCAAACCCAGTGTACTTTTTCGTGACGCCAAATATAAGGCTGCACCCAAGGCACCTAATCCAACTGCTGAATTCAAATACCCCAAGGTAGTTGCATCGCCGTTTAATATATTTTTTGCAAAAATTGGTAGAAGAACCAAATAAGGATTTCCAAATAAACTTACTGTTGCTAATAATAATATCACAGATTTAATGGGTAAAAAACCAAAAGAATAATGAAAACCTTCTTTTAATTCTTTAAGGATTGAAACGTTTCCATGATCTGCTTTTTCTTCTTTCCCGACTTTCATTAAAAGCAAAGATATGATCACGAAAACAAAACTAATCGCATTGATTAAAAAACAAATTCCTTCACCCAAAGAAGCTACTAAAATTCCTGCAATGGCGGTACCAATTAATCGTGAGCCATTCACAATGGATGAATTTAACGCAATCGCATTGGGCAAGTCTTCTTTATGCTCAACCATTTGAATCACAAA
>DPAC01000158.1 GCA_003517675.1 Porphyromonadaceae bacterium
TGAAGATCCTGGAGCTGTTAAAAGATTGATATACTGTAACCGATGATTGAAACTCCGCCAGCACAGGCCGGGGATATACTTTAATCTTTCAGACATCCCAGCGGCACCACGAGAACTCCGTCAGGACGTTTATAGGCATATCTCCCACCGGTAAGTACCATCATAAATGAGGGTTCTCCTATACGGGAAGTATCCACTTTGTTTCTCAGCTTCATAAGGCTTTCCGATGCTTCATCAATCCGATGTTCTCCAAGTTTCACTTCCACCGGAGCCCATCTGCCATCATGTAGAGAAATGATCAGGTCAATTTCAAGATTATCTTTATCCCGATAATGAAAAATTTCTCCGTCATTCACTTGTGCATAAATACGCATGTCACGGGTACAAAGCGACTCAAACAAAAATCCAAAAGACTCCGGATCATGTAACAGACGATCTGCGTCAACCCGCATAATAGCCGTAGCGATAGAAGGATCAACCAATTGCCTTTTATCAGAAGTCCTGATAGTCGTTTTCGACCGTAAAGAGGGAGACCAGGCTGGCACATCTTCCACCACGAAGATACGACGCAAAGCATTCAAATAACTATCGAGTGTACGTTCATTGATGGTTACATCATTTGCCCTGATATCCTCCAATATGGTCTTTGCAGTTGTTAACGTTGAAATATTACGGGCAAGTGAATGCAGTACCAATCGCACACGATGCGAATTACGCTCCACACCATCAACCCTGCGAATATCTTCTTCAACAAGTAAGTCGGTATATTCCCGTGCAAGTGCTCCTTCTGTTGCGGGAAAGGTTACCGCTCCGGGCCATCCTCCACGACATATCAAACGCGCAATCTGTGGTATTTCCAATTTACTGACCGCTTCTATCGTATGATTACCATCAAACAAATCTCTCAGTGAAACAACGCCCGTTGATTCTTGTGACTCGAACAGACTCATCGGACGCATAAGAATTCTTGAAATACGTCCGATCCCGGTATGTGCTTTCACTTCGTCACGAGGAGTTGCCGAACCGGTAAGTATAAACTGTCCCGGTTTTTTCCTCCTATCTACAGTATGCCGTACAGCATCCCATACCTCAGGCGCATCCTGCCACTCGTCAATGAGTCGTGGAGTTTCTCCCTCAAGTAAGAGTGACGGCATAATTTTAGCCGTTTCCTTATGTTGCGGACTCTCCTGTATAAAAAGTACACTATTGGCTGACTGTAAAGCTGTTTCTGTTTTTCCACACCATTTGGCTCCCACAATCAGTACTGCGCCCGTAATTTTTAATTTATTCTGTAATACCCTGTCACAAATACGGGGATAGTATTCTTTCATTTCCATCTTTGATATGTATTTAAGGCTACAAAAATAAGTAATATAATTACATCTACAAGAAATGGCGGAATAAAACTACAAGAAATGGCGAAATTTTACTACAAATATTGGCAATTATATCCGGAAACGGGGACTTGCGCAAGTCCCCGTTTTTATGTATAATCAAAATTGGTTACTAAAAAACTGCTCACGCCGGTTCAACCATACTTATATCCGTACCCTCTCCCACATATTCCAATATATAACAATCGCCTCCTTTTTTTGTATGAATATTAAATGTACAACCTGCCTCTTTCAGATAATTTCTCAATTTATTGATTGCACTCACCATACTTTCTTTGGCTTTGGTACTCTTACTCCAGAATTTTCCCATAAGTTCATTTTTATCGATTGCATACTCATCACTCTCGAGAAACATTAACAATATATCAAACTGTTGTTTTGGCAGTTTTATCATTTTTTTTTCTGCTACTAATACCTGTGTAAGGGTATTCAACCTGATTTCGCCGATATAATAATGTTCCCCTTTTTTAAATATCTTATCAGGTCTGATTTTTCTTTTCTCTATGTACAAATAATGAACTATGGCAAGCATCAACACCTCTAGGATAAGCAGCGTGATGATCGCATCTTTAGGCATCAACCGGAATACGGTGAGTGGCGAATAGCTGAGCAACCCCTGATAGGTTATTTCGTTGAATATGCCACCCGTTATTACCGGCGTCCGGTAGTTGATGCGGTACCCGGCAGTGTCTCCACTCATTTTGGGTTCATACTCATGCTGTACCAGTATGAAAGAGCGTGCTTTGATGCCATTTTCATCCAGTTTTGCATTGAAAATTTGCTGCAACGTATCCGGCTGCAATCGATTTACATGTAAAAGATACGTTTGATAATTCCTCATGAGAAATTTACTAAAATCCTTTTCGACCTTAGCTTCTCTTGTTATGATAGTATCCTCTGTCCTAATTGTCTGATTCCTGACGTTCTCTTTTGTTACAGAGGGGTCGTTCACGATATTTATATAGACATACTCATTCTCCATCTTTAATTTCACCTCATCATTGATGGCCTGTTCAAACAAGAGTGAGGTTTCCTCCCTTAATTTTCTCTCATATTGCCTGTATTCAACCATCCCCAAAACTAACAATACGACCAATATAATACCTGCGAGAATCAGGAATAATAAAATTATCCTGCTGTATGTTGATTTATTGTATATCATACCT
>DPAC01000034.1 GCA_003517675.1 Porphyromonadaceae bacterium
AAATGTCAGGTAAAGGTCAGCTATGAATGCCCCCCTGAACAGCTATATCCTCCATTTTATGAATCTCAAGCCACAAAATTACAATTTTTATTGCCATTTCAACCCCTCTTTGTTTTGTTAACTGAATTACAGGTTGTATTTTTACACACAATAAGCAAAAATGTGCAACATGATCCAACAAAATTTCATCCAACTATACGAAGAGAGCTTCAAAAAAAACTGGGAGCTACCCGCCCTGAGCGACTACAAGGAAAACACAAGCTACAGCTACGGCGAACTGGCTCGTGAGATTGCACGATTGCATTTGCTTTTCAGGGAACTTGGAATTGAGAAAGGAGATAAGATCTCTCTCATTGGCAAGAACCACTCCTCCTGGTCGATCCTGTTTATGGCAACCATCACCTATGGAGCTGTCATCGTACCCATACTTCATGAGTTCAATCCGGAAGGGATGGAAGAGATCATCTCTCATTCAGATTCACGGTTGGTGTTCGTGAACGAATCGCTCTGGAATAAACTGAACCAGGAGCATATCAAGCTCCCTGTACTGGAAATCCCCACCTTTTCATTGCTAAAAGCTGAAGATGAGATGGTGAAGGAGGCCATCAGCTCACTCGATGAAATTTTCTCCCGTCACTACCCGAATGGATTTACAAGGGAAGATATTCGCTATGCCGATGTAAACAACGACGAGGTGATCTGCATCAATTACACCTCCGGGACCACTGGTTTCAGTAAGGGTGTGATGCTTACCGCCAACAACTTCGCCGGAAATGTTACATACGCCCACAAGCTGAATCTGCTATTTAGGGGTGAAAGGAATCTGGCTTTCCTCCCCCTGGCACATGCCTACGGTTGCGCTTTTGATTTTCTCTATGCACTCTCCGCTGGAGTACACTGTACCCTGCTGGGTGCGATACCCTCTCCCCAAAATCTTATCACAGCACTGCAGGAGGTAAGACCCGCTTTAATTATCACTGTACCGCTAATCCTCGAAAGGATATATCAGAAGAAAATTCAACCCATCCTCTATAAACCGATGGTCAAGCTGTTAATGAAGATCCCCGGGATTAACAAGCTGATCCTTTCAAAGATCAAAAAATCGCTGATCCACTCCCTCGGAGGTAATTTCAGGGAGGTAATTATCGGGGGTGCCGCCTTAAATGGGGAGGTAGAGGCCTTTTTCTACAAAATGAAGTTTCCGTTCACAGTGGGTTATGGCATGACAGAGTGCGCGCCACTCATCGCCTATGATCACCACTACGATTTTGTCCCCACCTCCTGTGGCTCTGTATTGGACGACATCATGGAGGCTCGTATCTGCTCACCCGACCCGGAAAAAATAGCGGGAGAAATACAGGTACGCGGAGAAAATGTGATGAAAGGATACTATAAGCGTCCGGAGGCAACTGCGGAAGCTTTCACCGATGATGGATGGCTAAAAACGGGCGATTCAGGCATTATGGTGGGAAAACGACTGTTCATCAAGGGAAGAATCAAAACAATGTTGTTGACAGCCAGTGGACAGAATGTCTATCCTGAAGAGATCGAATCGAGGCTGAATAATTTGCCTTATGTAGCTGAGAGTGTGGTGATTTTACGCGATTCGCGACTGGTTGCACTGGTCTATCCCGATATGGCGGCAATCAATGCTGATCAAATCACACCTGAAAAACTTGATGCAATCATGCATGAAAATAGGGAGACGCTCAACAAATCGGTCGCCAATTACGAGAAGATTAGCGCCATTGAACTGGTAGACAATGAATTTGAAAAAACACCCAAAAAGAGCATCAAGCGTTTTCTCTATGGTTGACAATTGTTGCAACCAATTATGGCAACCTCCTCCCCGAAAAAAGAAACGGCATCCATTCATTTAGCATTATTTAACTATAAAAAATCTTTACAAAACATGTTATGCAACATGTTTTTGCTGTAAATTTGCGCCGTATTTGGAAAACAATTTTATTTATCGTTTAAAATCATTAAAGAATGAAAAAAGTATTGTTATTGATTGCCGTAGTAGCAACATTGGGTTTGGGTTCTTGCAACAATGCTCAGGTTCAGGCAGAAAAAGCCAGACAGGATAGCCTTGCTGAAGTTGCTCGCCTCGACAGCATTGCAAAAGCTCAGGCCGACAGCATCCAGGCTGTTATTGAAGCTGCAAAAGCGGCTGCCGCTGATAGCCTTGGTGAAGTTGCAGAGGAAGCTGCCGCTTTAACAAATCAGTAAGCTGAAGCGACATCCGTTCGGTATCGCCATCCCACCCGGGATGGCTTTTTTGTTTGCAGGATATCAAATCAAATGTCGTAACTTTGTACTTTGTTGAACGAATTTTAAGTCATATGAGACATAATTTCATGTTGGTATTCCTCTTGTTGCTGCTTTCCACAAGCTGCAGCCAAAAAGCCAATACTTATTTTGAAAAAAAACTCACTTTTCCCAACTTCGTCACTTCCGACCAAAAAGTGAAACTGGCAGCATATATTGTGCCCACTCAGCAACAATATGAATGGCAGCAGCTTGAATTGACAGCTTTTATTCATTTTGGGATGAATACTTTCACCGGACGCGAATGGGGCGATGGGAGTGAGGATCCTGCGCTGTTTAACCCCACCGATTTCAATGCTGAACAATGGGTATCCATATTGAAACAGGCTGGTTTTAAAATGATCATCCTCACCGCCAAGCATCACGATGGCTTTTGTCTTTGGCCCACCGAGACCACCTCCCATTCGGTAGCAGCCTCACCCTGGCGCAATGGTCAGGGTGATGTGGTGCGCGAAGTGAAAGAAGCGTGCGATAAGTATGAGATGAAGTTCGGTCTCTACCTCTCTCCCTGGGACCGGAATGCAGCAACATATGGGGATTCACCAAAGTACAATGACTTCTTTGTAAGACAGCTGACTGAACTGCTCACACAATATGGCGAAGTACATGAGGTCTGGTTTGATGGTGCCAATGGAGAAGGACCCAACGGGAAGAAACAGAAGTACGACTGGGTTCGTTTTTATCATGTGATTGACAGTTTACAGCCACGAGCAATAAAAGCAAATAGGGGAGATGATGTGCGCTGGGTGGGCAACGAAAACGGAATGGGAAGGGAGACGGAATGGAGTGTGACACCCCTTCATCCCGAAATCAGCGAATCGATCAGAATTGAAAATGAGCGACTGAAAATCTCCGCCACGGCGGAAGATCTGGGCAGCAGAGCACTGATCACCGAAGCCAAGACGCTTTACTGGTATCCCTCTGAGGTTGATGTATCGATTCGTCCCGGTTGGTTTTACCACCCGGATGAGGATGATCAGGTGAAGAGCCTGTCACAGCTGGTTGATATTTATTTCCAGTCAGTGGGTATGAACTCGGTGCTCCTGCTCAATGTGCCACCCGACAGGCGTGGAAGAATTCATGAGACCGATGCGGCATTGCTTAGGCAGTTTGACAATTATCTCTCGTCACTCTTCGAAAATGAGTTGCTGACAGATGGTGAAATTGAGTGGAGGGCTCGCTCAGGTGCTTCAAGGGAGTACATGGTCAAGAAAGAGGAAACAATCAACACGGTGATGTTGCAGGAGGATATCAGAAAAGGGCAGCGAGTGGAATCATTCAGAGTTGAGGGCTGGATTGAGGAAGAGTGGATCACGCTGGCAGAGGGCACCACCATCGGTTACAAACGACTGCTCCGTTTTGGAGATGTAGCACCCGAAAGAATTAAGGTGACAATTCAGGGAACAAGAGATATCGCCCATATCATCAAGGTGGGAGCCTATTATGCATCACCTTTATTGGATAATCAAAAAGAAATTCGCCTGAACGAAGAGCCCTTATAAAGAGGGCGTTCTGAATACGTAAAAAAATTGAACAAATGAAGTGGAGATTATTGTATCTTTTTTTATTGCTTACTGCAACAGTTACGGGACAGACGGCCGCTGAACTGTTCCGATCAATGCCCTCAGCATTGCTGCCGGGAGTTTCTGAGGGAAACAAAACCATGTTACTGCTGGACAGCGGCAAGACGTCGGTTCCATATGCCCTGGGTGAGATCAACAAGATTGCGCAGGGTAAGGATTTTCTTCACATCCGCACATCTGCCGCCGGTGATCTGCAGCTCAAGCTGTTGCCTCTTTCTGCTGACTCAACGATTGTCTGCCTGGTACAAACGGTCTGTGCAGGAGTGTGCGACAGCCGGATCTCCTTTTATACCACTGGATGGGATAAACTGGATCAGGGAGCCTATTTTCCTGAAATTTCAAAAGAAAATTTCTTTATTTCTCCAGAAAAAAATTCGGTAAATTACAAATATGCCGTATCTTTGCCGGACATTTATCCGATCTCGGCCAGGTTCACCAAAACAAGGACAGACCTCACACTGAAACTGCACTACAGGGAACGGCTCTCAGCGGAACAAATGGAAGAGATCAAACCCTATCTGGAATGTGATACGCTTCTCTTAAAATGGGGAAACGGCACGTTCGAAGTTAGTCATGAGTAAATAGAGACAGGCACCCGTAGTTCAATGGATAGAATACCGGATTCCGGTTCCGACGATGTGGGTTCGATTCCCGCCGGGTGTACTTTTTAGGCAGTCAAAACAAAACCAGGTGGCTTGTCACCTGGTTTTTTCAATCCATTCATCCACCACCGGCAGATCATACCCCATCTCTTTGGCCTTGTTGAAATCGGCCCTGGCAGCCACCTTGTCGAACTGATCCAGACGTACCCTCCCCCGCAGGAAATAAAAGTAGGGGTTGTCGCGCTGTGTCGGCTCCACCGTCCGCAAATCGGCCGCCGCACGGAAAGTCTGGCCGCTGTACACATAGCACTCCGCACGGTTCAGCAGGATGCTCGGATCGGGATGGGCTTCCGATTCGATCAGTCTGGTGTAGATCTTCTCTGCTGCCTCCCAGTCATCGTTCAGCTTGAAGAGCAGCGCTTTGCTCAGCAGTGTGAAGAAATGGTCCGGATCGAGCTCGTTCGCCTTGCGAAAATCTGCCTCCCCCTTAGCCCGGTTGTTCAGCTCAAGGTAAAGGACTCCCCGTCTGTAATATGCCTCCACCTCATCCGGATAGAGGCGGATCAGTGTGTTGTAATCCTCAAT
>DPAC01000146.1:0-782 GCA_003517675.1 Porphyromonadaceae bacterium
CCGGCCAGCTCCAGGATCTTGAGTGCATGGTGTGCCTGCAGGAAAGGGAATCTGAAAGGGATGCAGAACTCATGCAGACTGAAATCGTATGCATTGCCGAAGCCGGCACCCACCGCCACCTGGTAGTAGTTGCCCAGTGCCTCGTAAACCCTGACAATAAAATCTCTCGTGGGAAAAGCATCCGTAATCCGCTTCCGCAGCTTGGCACTGTCGCTTTTCGTGTAGAGGATCACAGCGTAGGAGCGCTCGCCATCACGACCTGCACGCCCAGCCTCCTGAAAGTACTCCTCGGGGGAGTTAGGCAGATCCATGTGCACCACTGTCCGCACGTCTGCCTTGTCAATACCCATACCGAAAGCGTTGGTGGAAACAATTACGCGACAGTCACCGCTCTTCCATCTGTTCTGTTTCAGTATCTTCACCTCATGAGAGAGTCCGGCATGAAAGAAATCGGCCACAATGCCCGTTTTCTGCAGGGCCTGAGCGATCTCTTTTGTCTGCTGCCGGCTACGCACATAGACGATGCTGCTGCCGGGCACCGTACGCAGGATATGGGCAAGCTCGGCAATCTTGTTGTCAACGGTACGCACCACATACGACAGGTTCTCACGCAGAAAACTGGTACGGAAAACATTTTTCTCTTTGAAGAGCAGCCGCTCCTGGATGTCATCCACCACTTCAGGTGTGGCAGTGGCAGTCAGTGCCAGCACAGGCACCCCCTCCAGTTGCCGGCGTATATCCGATATTTTAAGGTAGGAGGGACGGAAGTCATAGCCCCACTG
>DPAC01000146.1:1037-3177 GCA_003517675.1 Porphyromonadaceae bacterium
GAGAGCCGCTCGGGAGAGACGTAGAGAAACTTGTAACCGCCAAATATGCAATTCTCCAGCGTGGTGATGATCTCATCGCGCGACATGCCGGAGTAAACCGCTGCAGCCTTGATACCCCGTTCCTTCAGGTTGTCCACCTGATCTTTCATCAGCGCAACGAGCGGGGTGACCACCAGACAGATCCCTTTCATTGCCATCACCGGCACCTGAAAGGTGAGCGACTTGCCACCACCGGTGGGCATCAACCCCAGTGTATCCTTCCCTTCCCAAACCGACTCAATGATCTCCTGCTGGAGGGTGCGAAAGGAGTCATACCCCCAGTAATCGCGAAGTATCTGGCGAAACAATTCCGGTTGCATAGGCAAACGATTGTTTTGTTAACCTCGTATATCCTTGATCAGCAGCTGCGTGAAGGAGCGGCTGCCATGCGTATTCTCCTCAATGGTATAGCAGATATCTACCGGCTCTCCCGCCTTGATCTTTTGAAAGAAATCCTGTTGACAGAAAGCGATAGCCGGTATGGGCGTCTCCCTGGTCTGGTCTTTCAACTCCAGCTTGATATGCCTGAGGCCCTTGCCCACCAGCTTGCTGTTACCAGCATCATAGACGTTCCTGCTGAGGAAGATCGGATTCTCATTCTCCGGTCCAAAAGGATTGAACAGCTTGAGTCCTTCGAGAAAGGGGGGGGTAATCTGCGACAGGGAGATCTCCGCATCGATCGTGATCTGGGGCAGCATCATCCGCGGCTCGATGCCATCGAAAGAGAGGCTGTTGAACCGTTCGGTGAACTCATTCAGATGCTCCTCCTTCAAGGTGAGCCCAGCGGCATACATATGACCGCCGAAGTTCTCCAGTATGTCGCGGCATGCCTCAATCGCCTTGTACACATCATAGCCGGGGACGGAACGCGCCGAGCCGGAGATCATGCCGTTCGACTTGGTCAGCACCACCGCCGGGCGGTAATATCGCTCAGTCAGGCGTGAAGCCACGATGCCCACGATGCCCTTGTGCCAGTTCTCCTGGTAGAGCACGATGCTCTTCAGGTTTTTAATATCGATATAGTTGTTAATATACTCGATCGCCTCGTCGGTGATGCGCTTGTCCAGCTCCCGACGGTCTTCGTTATACTTGTCGATGTTCTTGCTTTTCTCACGGGCTGCAGTCATGTCGCCGGCCAACATCAGATCCACCGCCTCCTTGCCATTCATCATCCGGCCGGATGCATTGATGCGCGGACCAATCTTAAAGACAATATCATTCACAGTGATCTGTTTGCGTTGTAACCCGCAGATCTCGATGATACCTCTCAGACCGAAACTGGGGTTGGAGTTGAGCTGCTTTAACCCGTAGTGAATCATCACCCGGTTCTCACCCGTGAGCGGGACGATGTCGGAAGCAATGCTCACCGCTACCAGGTCCAGCAGCGGTTCGATATCGGAGAATGGGTAGCCGTTGCGTTGCGAGAAGGCATGCACCAGCTTGAAACCCACACCGCAACCGGAGAGGTCATTGTAGGGATAGACCGAGTCGAGCCGCTTGGCATCGACCACGGCCACCGCATCCGGCAGTGTCTCGTCCGGCATATGGTGGTCACAGATAATAAAATCGATGCCCTGTTCCTTGGCATAGGCAACCTTGCTTACCGCCTTGATGCCGCAATCGAGAGAAATAATGAGCTTTACACCCGTTTTCACGGCATAATCGATGCCCTGAAACGAAATGCCATACCCTTCATCGTACCGGTCAGGAATATAATAATCAATATTGTTGGTGATCCCACGAAAGAATTTGTACACCAGTGAAACAGCTGTGGTACCATCTACATCATAATCCCCGTAGATCAGGATCCGCTCCTTGTTGCCCAGAGCCTTTTCGATGCGGCGGATGGCTTTGTCCATATCGGGTAAGAGAAAGGGATCGTGCAGATCCTCCAGACTGGGGTGCAGAAACTTATCTGCCTCTTCGACACGCTCTATTCCCTTTTTTACGAGCAACTCAACAAGTACGGGATGTAAATCTAATTCTTTCGCTAATTCATTTGTTATCTTTTTTTGATCGGGTGAAAGGTTTGAATAATTCCATCTGTAAGTCATTTATATCGTTTTTTTCTTTATCTCTCATGGCCCGAATCTGCTTCGGG
>DPAC01000005.1 GCA_003517675.1 Porphyromonadaceae bacterium
TTGAGCAGAGTGGATTTGCCGGAACCGGATGCACCCATGATGGAGACATATTCACCCGCCTCTATGTTGAGGTCGATGCCTTTGAGTACATGGAGCGAGAGTGCATCGGTGTGATAGGATTTGTGTAACTGACGAATATCGATCATCTCTTCGGTTGTTGGTGACTCCTCTTTGACTATTGGCTGTGAGGAATCGTTACAGAATTCACGCGATTTATTCAGTGATTGAATCAATAACGGCACAAAGGTATGCCAAAACAATGTACTATGCAATGCACAATACTATAAAAAATCGACAATTTAAATATATTTAACCCTAAGTGGGGCGCTCTTTTCCTATAGTTGCCGGTTTGTGCAATCACTGTATCACTTCGTTATCACATGCCGAACCTTGAGGTGTCAACTTCTTTCCGTTCTTTTTCCCTGTATCCGCCAAAGCGGTAGACAAAGGAGAGGGAGAAGGAACGGGTGTCGCGAGTAGCATCGAGCGAGCTTTTCTGTCCCATATAATCGATCGAAGCATTGGGCGTGCGCGTTTTAAAAAGGTCTTCGCCTTTGAGAATCAGCGTGGCGCGGTCGTTGTCGAAGCTCCAGGTGACTCCGGCAGAGAGATTGCCCGACCCCCCAAGGTCGTAGATGCCCTGAATGGCACCCGGCGTGGCCCAGTAACCGGAGAGGTTCATCTTCAGGTTTGGCTGTTCGGAGAAGCGGATGTCACTGTTGAGTTGCAGTACGCCGTAGAGTGTTTTACGGTCGAAAGGGATGTCATAGAACGTTTCATCTTTTTCCCGCAGGTAGACACCGTTGCCCACGAAGCGTGATGCGATCTTCTTCCCCAGGTTGAAAGGGAGTACCACCATCAGACCGGCATTCTGGCGGTAGTCGAAGTTTTGCATCACAAACTCCTGCTGCAGCTTGTCGGGCGACTGGTAGGGCAACTGTGTGTAGTAGTCGGTAATATGATTGATGAAGGGACGGATCACATATTTCTGTTTATAGATATAGGTCAATCCCACACTGTACAGTTTCAGGGGCCGCAACTGTGGGTTACCGAAGGCCACCCCATAGGCACCGAAATGATATACCGACGGGTTCAGGCTCCAGTAGGGAGGATAGGTTTTATCGGATGAGAGCTCCAGCTGCAGAATATGATTGTCGGAATGGTTGTAGCTGAGATTGAGGGTCGGAAACCACGCCATATCATTCCAGAGTGTCTTTTTGATGTCTCCCGTCTGTTCCGTAGATTTGTAAAATTCAGCTGCCAGTGATGCCTGCAGGGAGAGCTTCGGTGAGAGTGATTTGGAGAAGCCGGCAAAAAGGTTCCAGATATCCTCATCCTGTCTCGTATCGAAGGTGGCTTCTTCGTATGTTTCATCGTCTTTTTCCGCATCTGCCCTGTTGAGTGTCTGTGCCCGTGAGTAGTTCAATCCGTAGTTGAGCTGCCAGCTGTTTTTGAGTGTATGTGTCTGGTTGGCATAGAAGAAGGTACGGTGGATGGTCTGCGAGGAGGAGGATTGTATACTCTCCGGCAGGGTTGAGGATTCCAGTTGCGAGTTGAGAAGTGTGTAATCCGATCGGTCGTGATACCATGTATAGTCCACACCTGCCTTGAGACCGATATGAGAGGAGTAGTCCGCTTTGACACTGTGCATGGTGTTGGGCCCTTTGGAGTCGATATCTGATCCGATAAGGGTTCCGGAGATATCAGTGGTGGCGGTCTGGTCTGAATGGCTGCGTCCGAACTGCCCGGTGTAGGAGATGCTGGCCACATCCTTGTTCTTCAGCGTGTGGTCGGCAGCCAGCCGCAGATTATGGATGTTTATATGATTGACTCCTTCACTCTGCTGGTCGATCTGATAAAGCTGCTCCTGCAGCAGATGATCGGCCTTGAGACTCTCCGAGGAGAGGATTGCATAATAATTATATCCGTAAAGCATATCGACGGTTGTCTGCTTGCCGGTATAGTAAAGGTTGGCTCTCCCGTTCCCGCTGCCGTAGGTTCTCTGGGTATAGCTGCCTGACAGCTCTCCCTGCCAGGGTGTCTGAAGCGATTCTCCGCTCTCCTGTTTCAGGATGACATTGATGGCGGCACCGCGGATATTGTATTGGGGAGGGGCGCTATACATGATCTCCACATCCTCCAGGCGCGAGACGGGGATACTCTTGAGCAGCGTCATCAGTTGCTCATAGGTCATGGATGTTTTCTGCCCATTCAGCAGCACGGTCATGCCACTGGTGCCAATCAGCGTCAGCTGTTCATCCTGCTCAATCACACCCGGTATCTCTTTCAATGCATCATAGGCATTGGTGACCGGTTTATTGCGCAGTAGGGGTGAGATATGGTAGATAAGGCGGCCTGCTTCGGCTTTCATCACGGGACGTTCGCCTTCCACCACCAGCTCCTGTAACATCCGCTCGTCCGGCTCAAGGGTGAAATTCCGCACGACGGGAGGCTCGTCACCGGTGATCACAGATTGTTCGGTCCGATATCCTACCATGGTTGCTTTTAGGATGCTGTTTTTCTGCGGGTCGGTGGTGATGGTGTAATTACCCAGGCTGTCGGTTACGGCACCGGTGATGAAGGTGGTGTCGGGCAAAGCATACAACACAACGTTTACGAACTCGAGAGGGTTGTGCCGGTTGTCGGTGACTCTTCCTTGAATCTGCGCAGAGAGAGGCAGGGTTGTGCAGAGAACAAGAAGGGACAGGATTGTCTTCAATGAATTCTCCCGCATGGTCATGTTTTTTTCTTAGCGATCGAATAGCGAATTGTGATTATTCCGATAAGATGAGCCCACACCCGGGGAACATCAACTTATTCAGGAATCAGCGCAAAGGTGTATCCCTGTTCCTGCAGCCATTCGATGGCACGGGGCAGGGCGTACTTCATATTCTTTTCAGCCTTCAGCGAGTCATGAAACACGATGATGGAACCGTCCCGGGTGTATTTCTTTACATTCTGCAGAACCTGCTGGGGTGTCATAAAGCGGCTGTAGTCGCGGGTCACCACATCCCACATCACCACGGTGTATCCCGCTTTCTGCAGGGCGTAGTTCTGCGCCACACGCATATGGCCGTGGGGTGGGCGAAGCAGCCGTGAGTCAATCAGCTCCGCAGCTTTGGCGCTGTTCTCCAGGAGGAAGCGGGTGCGATGTTTCCACCCTTGCACATGGTTGAAGGTGT
Organism: Porphyromonadaceae bacterium; assembly: GCA_003517675.1. Classification (GTDB taxonomy): domain Bacteria; phylum Bacteroidota; class Bacteroidia; order Bacteroidales; family Dysgonomonadaceae; genus Proteiniphilum. The sequence goes on from DPAC01000005.1 coordinate 3,183, forward strand.
GGTTGCCGGTTTTGTGGCCTCTCTCCAGCAGTTGTTGGTAGATCCCGGGATACTTCCGCACATTGTCTCCCACGCAGAAGAAGGTGGCTTTGATGCTGTGCTGGTCGAGCAGATCGAGCACCCAGGGTGTCACCTCCGGGATGGGGCCATCGTCGAAGGTGAGATAAACCGTTTTCTGCTCTTCATCATTGATGCGCCAGAGTGAACCGGGGTAGAGATGTCTGTAGAGCAGCGGGGGTTGTTCAATCAACATGGTTGCTTGTCGGATTTAGCGTGAAGAGGGGCACTCAAGCCGGACTGCTGGTCGCTCAAGTGCCCCTGCTGATTTTTATTCTGTCGGACTGCTGTTGCTAT
>DPAC01000138.1:0-14529 GCA_003517675.1 Porphyromonadaceae bacterium
AAGAGTTGGCGAAATATAAAGGAAAATACTGGGAAACTTGTCAGACATTCTCCGGCTCCTGGGGGTACTACCGGGATGAGACTTCGTGGAAAACGCATAACCAATTACTGGATCTGCTGATTACATCCACTGCGAATGGCGGAAACCTGCTATTAAATGTGGGGCCCACGGCAAAAGGCGAGTTCGATTACAGAGCCAATAAAGCATTGGAAGAATTGGGATACTGGATGGATGCTCACAGTGATGCCATTTACAATTGCACCTATGCGCCCGATGAGTTTACTCTTCCTGAAAATTTAAATGCCAGACTGACATACAATCCTACGGCGAGAAAACTCTATCTGCATTTATTTGACTATCCTTCAACCGGTACCATTACGTTGCCAAATTATGGAGGTAAGGTAAGATATGCGCAATTATTGAATGATTATTCTGAAATACAATTTATGCAAGCGGACAATAATAAAGATATCATCCTCACCTTACCAAAAGTAAAACCGCCTTACGAAGTGACTGTGATTGAATTTTTGCTGAAATAAAGCGTTTAAACCGCCCTGCCCGTTTATAGGAATTGTGCGCAATGAACACAAAAAATGATGTCAAAGAGCGCATGTGGGACAAAAATCGCCTCAATATATCGCTAATTTATGATTCAATATGTATATTATTGTAAATATACTCTCAATTATAAAATCAATCACATTTTTCCGATGAACCAGCATTTTTCAGCATTTTAAAAAATGGGGTTTACGGAGACTCAATTTTTATATCTATGAAAAAGATTCCTATATTAATTATCCTATCTGTTTTGTACGCAGGAACGATGATTTGGGGCCAGGAGCCGGAACGCTTGCGCCGGGATCAGAGTTTTTTCGGAATTCATTTTGACTTCCATGCAGGCAGTGATTGCCATGAAATTGGGAAAAATACAACCCCGGAAATGGTGCAAACCATTATTGACATGGTACAGCCTGATTATATTCAAACTGATTGTAAGGGACATGCCGGATATAGCAGTTATCCGACGAAAGTAGGGAATCGTGCTCCTGGATTTGTGGGCGATCCGCTCCGTATTTGGCGTGATGTGACTGCAAAGAATGGAATAGCACTCTACATGCACTATTCGGGTGTATGGGATACCCGCGCCATCGAATTGCATCCGGAATGGGCGGCAATACACGCTGACGGAAGCCGCGACAAAGATAAAACGTCTGTCTTCGGGACTTATGTCGATCAACTGCTTGTCCCACAGTTGAAAGAACTGGCAGGTGATTATCATGTGGATGGTGTATGGGTCGATGGTGAATGTTGGGCAACGATTCCGGATTATGGAGAAAGGGCAGTAAGTTTGTTCCGCGAATCAACCGGAATCAACGACATACCTAAGTCGGCTGCCGATCCGCACTGGTATGAATGGATGCAGTTTCATCGCGAAGGGTTTCGTAAATATTTGCGCCACTATGTAGCGTCTGTGCGGTCGGAATATCCTGATTTTCAGATTTGCAGCAATTGGGCTTTCACACATCACATGCCAGAACCGGTTTCTGTAGCACTTGATTTCCTCTCTGGCGATTTTTCACCGAACAACAGCATAAATTCCGCGCGTTATGCAGGACGTTATCTGGCTTCTCAGGGGCTTCCATGGGATTTGATGGCATGGAGTTTTTCTACGAATCCTTTTCCACGTGAACAAAAAACTGCCGTGCAACTGAAACGCGAAGCAGCCATCGTGTTGGCATTAGGGGGCGGCTTTCAGGCCTATTTCACACAGAACCGCGATGGGTCGGTACGGTTGGAAGAAATGCAAGTTATGGAAGAAGTGGCAAAATTTGCTCGTGAACGTCAACCTTGGTGTCAACATTCGGTACAGATTCCACAGATCGCACTTCTATTGTCAACAAGCGACTACCAACGCAATGCAGGAAGTTTGTTCCCGCAATATAAGGGACAATCCCAAGGAGTACTTCAATGCCTTCTCGAAAGTCAGTACAGTACCGATTTAGTAAGCGAAGAGACCCTGGCGCCCGACATGAGCCGGTTTCCAATCGTTGTGATCCCCGAATGGAAAAATATTTCCCCTGCATTTTGCATCGATTTGTTGGAATATGCCAAAGGAGGAGGTAGTTTGCTGGTAATCGGTCAGGAAACTTCTGAATATTTTGCTTCATTAGCAGGCATGCAATTACAGAATACCCGATTCACATCCAGTACATTGGGAAAAGGAAAAATAGGTTTTCTCCCTTTAATGATAGGAGCGGAATATGAGAAAAGCGGCAATGAAAAATTACGCGAACAGTTAAATACAGCCGTCCAAATGATGTTTCTAAATCCTCTGGTGGAAATCAGCGGTTCACCCTGGATTGATGTCTCCATTGGTCAGTTAAAAGGCAAAAAGTTGGTTCATCTCGTAAACACCTCCGGTGACCACAAAGGTGCAGGGATCATCAAATCGATAGAACCGGTCGGCCCCTTACAGATATCAATCCGTTGCGAGCATAAACCGGAGAAAATCACACTACAACCGGAGGGAAAAATATGCGACTTTGTTTATGCAGACGGAAAAGCACAAGTTAAAGTCGATAAGGTGAATATCTATGATATTTTGGTCATTGAATAAACTATATCATTATTCCTTGTCGACCGAGTAAAACTGAAAAATATTCAAATGAAACGTTTTTTTTACCATTTTACTTTGTTGATCCTTCTTGTAACAGGCGGATGCAAACAAGAGCAAGAGCTGTCACAGCTTCGGTTGTGGTATCAACAGCCTGCCGAGAAATGGACAGAAGCATTGCCCGTTGGTAATGGACGCTTGGGAGCCATGATTTTCGGCAATCCTTTCAAGGAGAGAATTCAACTGAATGAGGAAAGCCTTTGGGCGGGATCACGTATTAACAGTAATAATCCCGAGGCATTAGAAAACCTTCCAAAAGTGCGACAACTGATACTTGATGGTAAATTGGAAGAGGCGACTCAACTGATTGGTCAAACCATGCTGAGTACGCCACCCAGAGTTCGTTCTTACCAGACAATGGGTGATTTACTAATTGATTATCCAGAAGGAGACACGACCGGATACTTGCGGGAACTGGACCTGTCCTCAGGCATTTCCAGAACACGGTTTTCTCTTGGTGAAGCGGGTATGGCTCAGGAGGTGTTTGCTTCAGCTCCCGGAGACCTGATTGTCATACGTCTCAAACCGGAGCAAAAATCGGCGTTGAATGCTGTTATTCGACTTGAACGCGAACGGGATGCCATCACGGAAGCTTGGGACAATGGACTGTTGATGAGAGGCCAAATCGTCGATCTGGACGATCCGGAAAGAGGCCCGGGCGGTATGCATATGCGTTTTTCTGCTGTCCTGGAAGTACTTCCCGTGGGTGGAAGCGTGACACACGAGGGTAAGTCTGTCCGAATTCAAGGGGCAGACGAGGCATTGCTATTGCTTACTGCTGCGACAGATTATAATCTCTCGCTGTTGAACTTTGACCCTTCAATAGATCCGGTACAGAAGTGCATGGACATCCTTTCGAAAGCGCGGGTAAAATCATACAAACAACTTTTGAAAGAACACTTGAAAGAATACAAAAATCTTTTCGACCGTGTTTCTATTGACCTGGGGGATAACCCGCAACAATCCGCATTATCCACGGACATCCGCTTAAAGTCTATAAAGGATGGAGCCGACGACCCGGGGCTTATTGCCTTGTATTTCCAATACGGACGTTACCTGCTAATGAGTAGCTCGCGAGCCCCTGGCATTCTCCCTGCAAATTTACAGGGAATATGGAACGAGGAGTTTGAAGCCCCATGGAATGCTGATTTCCATACCAACATCAATTTGCAGATGAATTATTGGCCGGCTGGAGTATGTAACCTGCCTGAAACAGAATTACCGTTAATCGGATTTATGGAGCAGTTGCAGGAACCGGGTTCGGTAACAGCCCGGGAGACATATGGGGCCGACGGCTGGACGGTGCACCACCTGACCGACGCATTCGGACGGACAGCCATTATGGATGGCGTGTGGGGATGCTTCCCCATGGGTGGCCCCTGGATGGCATTCCAATTATACGAACATTATGCTTTTACAGGCGACAAGAAAATCCTCGAAGAGAAAATATACCCACTCATGAAATCTTCGGCACAGTTTGTACTCGATTTCCTGATCCGAGATAAGGAAGGACAGTGGGTAACGGCACCTTCCAATTCGCCGGAGAATACCTTTATAGACCCGGAAACGGGCATTCGTTCCCAAGTGACATATGCGGCAACCATAGACATTCAAATCATCACCGAACTATTTCAAAGTTGCCTGTCTGCCGCAAATATCCTCGAAACCGATGCAGCATTCGCCGATTCATTAAGCCGGGTACTCCGCGAATTACCGCCGGTAAAAGTTTCGCAACGACATGGAGGTATACAGGAATGGATCAAGGATTACGAGGAGGCTGAGCCAGGACATCGCCATATGTCACATTTATTGGGATTACACCCTGGAACTCAGATTACCCCGGAGACACCCCAACTGTTTGAAGCTGCGAAAAAGACCTTGCAAAACCGTTTGTCGGCAGGAGGGGGACATACCGGTTGGAGCCGCGCATGGATAATTAATTTTTATGCACGTATGCTCGACGGAGAAAGCGCACACCATCACTTAACAGAATTGTTGCGCAAATCAACGTTACCTAACCTTTTTGACACTCATCCGCCTTTTCAGATTGACGGGAATTTCGGGGGAACCGCCGGCATCGCTGAAATGCTGATTCAGTCACACGCGGGGTACATCACGGTGTTACCAGCACTTCCAAAGGCATGGAATACAGGCAGTGTTACAGGTTTACTGGCACGTGGTGGCTTCGAAACCGATATCTCCTGGGAGAACGGTAAGCTGGAGCAACTAACGGTTTATTCAAAAGCGGGTAATCCTCTGGTGGTAAAGTACGGGGAAACTACTATCCAAACAGCAACGGAAAAAGGAAAAATCTACAAATTTACTTCCCCTGACGGTAAAACAATCACACTGATTTCGCAATAGATATAGATATAGATATAGATGATGAAAAAAACAATCCACACAATCACCTTTCTGGTTTGCTACGCGGTGGGTATGGTACTGACAGCCTGTCTACCCGGGAAAAGTGTAGAGCCGTCGGCTCCGCTATTGCCGGTACCGTCTGAAAACCAGCTTGCCTGGCACCAAATGGAAATGAATGCATTCATTCATTTCACGACCAATACTTTTACCGGTAAGGAATGGGGCTATGGCAACGAAAGCCCTTCCCTCTTCAATCCCACCGAATTGGATGTCAACCAATGGATATCCGTTTTGAAAGAGGCCGGATTCAAAGGGGTGATCCTGACATGCAAACACCATGATGGTTTCTGCCTGTGGCCTTCCGAATATACGGAACACTCCGTTAAAAACAGTCCCTATAAGAAAGGAAACGGTGATATCGTGAAAGAAGTGAGCGATGCCTGCAAAAAGCATGGCCTGAAATTCGGCGTGTATCTGTCACCATGGGATCGTAATCATGTTGACTATGGAAAACCTGAATATATCACTTATTACCGGAATCAGTTGCGTGAATTACTCACAAACTATGGAGACATTTTTGAAGTGTGGTTTGATGGGGCCAATGGAGGGACTGGTTGGTATGGCGGTGCCAACGAAGAACGCAGAATTGACAGAGAAACCTACTATGATTGGGAAAACACCTTTACAATTGTGCGTGAATTGCAACCAAATGCGGTTATATTTTCAGATGCCGGCCCTGATGTTCGTTGGATAGGAAACGAGAGAGGATATGCAGGAGAAACCAACTGGAACACCATCACCCCGGATACTTTATACCCTGGAAAAGCAGGAATCCAGAAACTTCTGAACACCGGTTCCATCGATGGCTCCCACTGGATCCCGGGTGAGGTGGATGTATCCATCAGGCCGGGATGGTTTTACCATGCTGAGGAAGACTCCCTTGTAAAAACACCTGAACAACTGTTCAATATCTACCTTACTTCAGTAGGCAGAGGGTCGGTGCTATTATTGAATGTCCCACCCGACAGAAGGGGACTGATCCATGAGAACGATATCCGGTCGCTTCAGGGTTTCAGGAAACTGCTTCATGAGACTTTTTCGAATAACCTGGCAATCGGGACAACAGTGAAAGCAAGCAGTTATAGAGGTAAATCGTCCCAATTTTCTCCTGAGAACCTGATTGATGGAGATAAAGAAACGTATTGGGCAATGGACGATGATGTGGTGACGGGTAGTTTCGAACTGGAATTCAGTGAACCCCAAACGGTTTCTTACATCCTCTTGCAAGAATATATTCCTTTGGGTCAACGGATCAAATCATTCCGCGTGGAAGTGTGGAACAATGATGAATGGGAAACAGTGTCCGAAGCCACAACCATCGGGTACAAAAGAATTTTGCAGATAAACCCTGTAAAAACTACAAAAATAAGAATACATATCACTGATTCAAAAGCCTGCCCGGTAATTTCAAACGTAGAACTTTATGAATAAGTTTTGATGGAAATCGGTATGAAATTTTTATCCACCCTCCTTGCCGCTGCGACACTGCTTCCCTGTACTGCGCCAGCTAAAACGATCCAGGAGCTCGCCCTGCGGTTTAACACTCCGGCCGCCGTCTGGGAGGAGACCCTGCCTCTCGGCAACGGACGCATCGGCATGATGCCCGATGGCGGTATAGACAAAGAGCTTATTGTGCTCAACGACATTACCATGTGGTCGGGTAGTGTAGACCCCGAAGCGCTGAATCCCGAAGCACTCACTTACCTGCCGGAAATCAGGAAACTGCTGCTTACCGGGAAAAATGAGGAAGCGCAACGCATGATGTACAATCATTTCCGGTGCGGCGGGCTCGGTTCTGCTTTCGGCAAGGCGAAGGATGCACCCTACGGTTGTTTTCAAATGCTGGGAAACATGCAGATCAGCTATTCCTATCCACAAACGGAAGATGTACGGAATTATGTTCGGAGACTTTCTCTCAACGATGCAGTGGCGTCCACCACGTTTACAAAAGGCGAAACCACTTATACGCGTGAGTATATCGCATCACACGCCAACGATGTACTGGGTATTCACATAGCTGCCAATAAAAAAGGCTCGGTTTCTTTTGAAGTGAGCCTGAGCCGCCCGGAGCGGGCAACCGTATCGGTGAAAGAGAATACCCTCATCATGGAAGGGCAACTAAACGATGGATACAATACAGGCAAAGGTGTCCGTTACCTTACCAAGGTAAAAATCGTCAACAAAGGCGGAGAGTTGACTGCAGGTGACAATACCCTGGCCATCACACATGCCGATGAGGCGGTCATCATCGTTTCCACCTCCACTGATATGATCGATAAAAACTACAGGTCAACGATAGACAGTTTGCTCGAGCAAGCAAAAAACATCTCGTTCGAAAAAATGAAACAGGCACATGTTGCCTCTTACAGAAAAAAGTTCGACCGTGTGGAGCTTCGATTGGGCGAACAAGACAACGCCACGCCCACCAACGAACGCCTTACGGGGTTCCAAACGGACGATGATCCGGCATTTGCCGCCCTCTATTTTCAGTACGGTCGCTACCTGATGATCTGCGGGACCCATGAAAACTCGCTTCCACTCAACCTTCAGGGCCTGTGGGCCAATCAGGTGCAGACCCCCTGGAACGGTGACTACCACCTGAATATCAATGTACAGATGAACTATTGGCCAGTGGAAGTGTGCAACCTGTCGGAACTGCATAAGTCCCTTATCGATTTCACCCAATCAATGGTGCCGTCAGGAGAAGCTACCGCCCAAACGTTTTACGGTGCCGGCGGATGGCTGGCTCACATGATGAGCAACCCGTGGAAGTTCACTGCACCGGGCGAACATGCTTCGTGGGGTGCCACCATGACAGGAGGAGCATGGCTTTGTGAACACCTTTGGGAACACTATGCCTTTACACAGGATGAAGAATACCTACGTGCTGTTTACCCGGCTTTCGCCGGTGCAGCGCAGTTCTTCCTCTGCAGCATGATTGTCGAACCCAAAAACGGGTGGCTTGTTACTGCTCCCTCCTCGTCGCCCGAAAATGCTTTTTACATGCCCGGAAGCAACAATCCCGTTGACGTGTGCATGGGCCCAACCATGGATATCCAGATTGTAAAGGAATTGTTTACCAATGTCCTGTCGGCAGCAGAAATTCTCGGTATCGAAGACAAGACAACCGCCAATATCCGCGAAGCGCTGCCGAAACTCCCCCCGATGCAGGTCAGTCCCAAGGGTTATTTGCAAGAGTGGCTCGAGGACTATCAAGAGGTGGACCCCAAGCACCGCCATGTTTCACACCTCTACGGATTGTACCCGTCAAACCAGATATCGCCCAACACCACACCTGAACTGGCAGCAGCGGCACGCGAAACGCTGGAACGTCGTGGCGATGCCGGAACCGGATGGTCCCGTGCATGGAAAATTAATTTCTGGGCACGCCTGCACGACGGGAACCGTGCTTACAAACTGCTCAAAAGCCTGCTGGAACCCACTTCCGGGAATGAAGTACAAATGAATCACGGGGCCGGAACGTACCCCAATCTGTTCTGCGCGCACCCGCCTTTTCAGATCGATGGCAATCTCGGCGGCACTGCGGGAATTGCTGAAATGCTGATTCAGAGTCAGGACGGATACATACAACTTCTTCCAGCACTACCTGATAAATGGTCGGCTGGTAGTTTCAAAGGCCTACGTGTACGTGGCGGCGGCGAAGTAGATGCAACCTGGAGCAATAACCGGCTGTCCTCGGCGACCATCAAGGCGATAACCGGCAATACTTTCAGCGTGAAAGTTCCCGATTATGTTACAGCAGTAAAACATAACGGAAATGAATTAACCATAAAAGATGGTTATGTTTCGGTAGTGCTGAAAGAAGAACAGGAAGCAAAACTGAAGTTTATTCAATAGCTTTTATTGCATGCTCCTGATGGCTCTGTCACTCTCATCATCCAGGCTGCCGCCCATCTTCTGTATTCACACAGAGCCGTAAGCTGCATGGCAATGTGGAGATCCTACAATTAAAAAACATTCCAAAATGAAAAAAACAATTTTATCATTTTTACTTCTCATTCTGGTTAAAGCAACATATTCAAAGGATGAGGCTGAACCGTTATTTCAGGTAAAAGGCTTTTGTATCGGTGCACCCTCTCCTGATCAGCTCGACCGTTTTGTAACATTCATCCACGAGGAACTTGCTCCGCGTGGCGTAAACACACTTCTCTTACTCGTAGATTACAACTATGAATACCAAAGCTATCCTCAGTTAAGAGCCCCTGATGCACTGTCAGAGGCTCAGGTTAAAAAGATTGTCAAAGCCTGCAGGGACAGCAAGATCAGGATAATACCCCAGATAAACCTGCTTGGGCACCAGTCGTGGTCAAACAATCTAAATCCTCTCCTTACACATTTCCCGGAGTTTGATGAAACTCCTCATGTAAAGATGCCGGAAAAATATGTCTGGCCAAATGATGACGCCCTTTATTGCAAAAGCTATTGCCCGCTTCATCCAGATGTTCATAAGGTGATATTTGCCCTTGTGGATGAGATATGTGATGTTTTTGAGACGGATGCTTTTCATGCCGGTATGGATGAGGTATTTTACCTCGGTGACGATAAATGTCCCCGCTGCTCTGGTGTGGATAAAGCAGAACTCTTTGCTGGCGAGGTAAGAAAGATACATGACCATCTGGCAAAGAATAACAGGGAACTCTGGATATGGGGAGACAGGCTCATAGAAGGAAAAAGAACCGGTATGGGAATATGGGAAGCCAGTTACAATTTCACATGGCGCGCTGTGGATATGATACCCAAAGATGTTGTGATATGCGACTGGCATTATGAGCGACCTGATCAAACACCGGTCTATTTTGCCATGAAAGGTTTCAGGGTTATTACCTGTCCATGGAGAACTCCTTCTACAGCTTTAATACAAACAGAGGATATGGCAAGGTGGAGAAAATATGCCACAAAGAAAATGAAACCCAGGTATTATGGGATGATGCAGACTACATGGACCAGTCCTCAAAGATTCATGGATGGTTTTTATGGGATAAAGACTGCTTCAGCACATCCTTCAACTGAAAAACAGGACTCCATAAATAATCCGTGGAATACATTCCGTCAGATGTACAAGCGAATGTCACAACTTGAAAATGAGATGAAATAAATCGTCTGAAAAGAATTTCCGTCCCCAAATCCTTAAATGAAAGTTTAAAGATAGAGATAAAAATCTCATTTAAGTGAATTTTTTGTACTTTTGAGCTACATGCATCAAGTGAATGTTGTTTATTCTTTCGTTTGATTCGGATTACTAATAAGTAGAAGATGGATTTTAAAAATTATTCGTTGATGTTGATAATGAGAAAGACGATGAGACTAAAATTATTTTTGTTCGCGGGAATGCTGATGCTGGGCATGGCCGGCTTGAATGCCCAGCAGATCATTGCGCACCGGGGTTACTGGAAAACGGATGGATCGGCACAAAACTCCATTGCATCGCTAAGGAAAGCCGACTCCATCCGGGTTTTCGGCTCTGAGGTCGATGTATGGTTGTCCTCCGACGGCGTTCCGGTCGTCAATCACGATGCCCATGTCACGCTGAACGGGAAGGAACTGATTGTGCAGGATACCCCGCTTGCCACACTCCGGAAAGTGAAACTTGCCAACGGAGAGACACTGCCAACCCTGGAAGAGTATCTGGATGCATTTGCGCAATGCGACCACGTGAAACTGATCATCGAACTTAAAATGCATAAAGCCAAAGAACGAGAAGACCTGCTGGCGAAGCAAGTGATTGATAGGGTGCACCAGCGTAGCTTGCAGGAAAGGGTGGAATACATCTCTTTCGGCATCCACATTGTGCAGCAGCTAAGGAAACTCGACCCACAGGCACCGGTTTATTATCTGAATGGCGATCTGTCGCCGCAGATTCTCGCCACAATGGGACTGAACGGTTTCGATTATCATTACGATGTGTTGTACAAACATCCCGAATGGGTGAAGAAAGCACATGAACTGGGACAGAAAGTGAATGTCTGGACAGTGAACAGGGCGGAAGATATTCAGAAGGTTATCGGTCTGAAGGTGGACTACATCACCACCGACGAACCGTTGCTGGTAAGAGAAACAATAGAGAAACAATAAAGAAACAATGAACCTGAAGGAACAGCTCAATCGGGCTATTGAAATAGCAATATCGGCACACGAGGGACAACTCGATACACACAACGGGCGACCCTACATTGAACATCCTTTCCGTGTAATGAATGCCGGATATACACTGCAGGAAAAGATTGTAGGCATATTGCACGATGTAGTGGAAGATACTCCCTGGACGCTGGAACAGCTGACAGAGGAGGGCTTTTCGAATGAGATCGTCGACGGTGTGGATGCCATGTCGCGCCGTGATAACGAGTCGTACGACGAATATATCCTCCGTCTGCAGGATAACCCCATCGCCGTAAGGGTGAAGCTGAACGACCTGACGGACAACATGGATATCCGCCGCTGGGACGAAATACAGTACCACGATCTTGCCCGCCTGCAAAAATACCTGGAGGCATATAAACTGCTTACTGAAAAGGAGCATAAGCCGGCGTACCGGGAGAAACGAAATGAGGGCCCGGCACCGGAGCAGGACCGGGAAACCCAACCGGGAACGTAATCAGGTGGCAGGCATTTATATCCATATCCCCTACTGCAAGACCCGATGCACTTACTGCGATTTCTACACCCTCACCAACGAATCGCAGATCGATGCTTTTGTGGAGGCACTTTGCAAAGAAGCAAGGTTAAGGCAAAAAGAACTGAACGAAGCTGTACAAACCATCTACTTTGGGGGCGGAACGCCGTCGCGGTTGCATAAGGATCATTTTGCCCAAATTCTCGATACCCTTCTATCTCACTATATTATTGATCCGGATGCTGAGATCACTGTAGAGGCCAATCCCGATGACCTTTCGGACGATTATATCCGGATGCTGGCGCAACTGCCCGTTAACCGTCTCAGCGTCGGCATTCAGAGTTTTGACGACGATGAACTGAAGTTCCTGAGTCGGCGCCACACAGCCCGACAGGCCATCGATGCGGTGAAGATGTGCCAGCAACAAGGGTTTCGCAATATCAGCATTGATTTGATGTACGGCCTGCCCGGTCAGACCCTGGATATATGGAAAAAGAACCTGGACCAGGCCATTGCACTGGATATTCAGCATATATCGGCCTATCATCTTATTTACGAAGAGAAAACACGGATGCATTCACTGCTGAAGGCCGGCAAGATTAAGCCGGTGGATGAGGAGATCAGTACCGCCATGTTTGCCCTGCTTATTGACCGGCTCACGGCGCAGGGATTTATTCACTACGAGATTTCCGCCTTTGGCAAAGAGGGGTATTTCTCCCGGCATAACACCGCCTACTGGCAGAACAAAAAATACCTGGGACTGGGTCCGGCAGCACACTCGTTCGATGGTGACAACCGTTCCTGGAATGGGACATCACTCAACCGCTACCTCAAAAGTATGGAATCGGGCTCACCGGAGAGAGAGACCGAACAACTGAAACAACACGAAAAATACAACGAATTCATCCTTACCGGATTACGCACCATTTGGGGCATCAACCTGACAGAATTGAAAGAGCGGTTTGGAGAAACACTTTTTCAATTCTGCATGGAGAATGCCAAGAAATTCCTGGACCAGGGACTTCTCACCAAGGAAGATCAGACGATGAAGCTTACCCGCCAGGGCATCTTTATCTCCGATGGGATTATGAGCGATCTGATTTGGGTATAACTATTCCTGAGTCAACAGTTAGCCGCACAACCTTTATTTTTCAGGAAAGATGCAATGGGTCGCCACAGCCTGCAGCATGAGATGTTATCATATAGGGCTTCTGCGCTGCAACATCATCCCGCAGTGAATGCCCGGGCAACGACACCTACCACTATGGCAATACCAAAACTTAGCAGCGTACCTATCAGGATATATTCTGTGATCTTCCGGTCTCTGGAATCCTTTAAATCGCCAAAACGGAATACTGACTTGGCTGCAACCAAAAATCCTATGGCATCCCAGTGTCCCGTGACCACAAACATAAAAACAAGCAGCCTTTCCAGAATTCCGATATATTTACCTGCATTGGGCAACGATTTTTCCTTCATCGGCTCAATGCTTTTTGCCCAACTGCCCAATAGAATCTGTATCACAATGCCACAGACCACCGTCAGAAAGAGTATGGCCGTGAGGTAAATCCAGAAGAGAGGATTCTCCAGAACAAGCCCTATAGAAAGTTCCGGCCGGAAAAAGATACCCCAGACAATCAATATAGTGAGAAGATGCAGCAACTGATCAATGATAAACCATTTGGCAAGGACCTCTGTATGCTGCCGATATATTTTCGTCACATCTATCAGCACATGCAAAATCGTCATAGCGATCGCTACCGGCCAGTAACGAAGATCCCACAGCAACAACAAGACCAGCGCCCCATGGATGAACCCGTGTAGATAAAGTTTCAGAGACCTGACGCCTTGCCGTTCCTTCTCTTCCACCCACGATTTCGGCTGCAATAAAAAGTCGCCTGCCATGTGCGCGAAAATGAGCTTGATCAATACCATCATGGTTGCAATTTTTTCATTTTTTTCCGGTAAATCTGCTCCACTGCCAACAATTCATCTATATGCGCCCTTTTCCACCTGCCGCTCACAGAGTTTTGCCTGATACCCAGTCGTTCCCCTATCTCTTTCTGCGTGAGAGAAGGCTCTCTTAAGACAATTTCCACCAATTCGGCCGAAGCTGCTGTCCAGTTATCCATGAAAAGAGATGTCAACCGCAAATACAGATTGATCTCTTCATCGAAATCCGGCCAGGGACTCTTCAACAACAAATTGTTCTTCTCCTTTTCGAGTTCCTCAAATTTCTCTCCTGCGTGTATAAATGCCTCTCCGTTGCTTTCCGAGATACGGGCGCCCGTATATGTTTTGTGACCGATACCTATGGTCATCCTTACATCAATGATTCCGGTTTTTTTTATCAGCGCTTTAATAAGAAACGCTTTTCCCAATGCTTCCTCAGGCTGACCTGCTTCCAACTGAAAAGAATCTCCCCAAACCAGTTCCCATTGTTCGGGGGTTCTCCCCCATTCATTGAACAGGTTCTTGAGTGGCAGTAACCACACTTCCGGATTTTTTATTTTCCGGGATGAAATAATATCTCCTTTTATAACTGCTATCATGAGACAAATATCATGAAAAGAAATGATATATCAAAATATCGTGATAAAAAACGATATTTAAAATTATCACCAATAACAGCGATAAAAAATCCGGACAAAGGAATTGGATATCCGTTTCAGCTCAGTCCTTCAATTTCTCCATTCACGATATCGATGCGCTTTGCCTGCGGATCGGCAGGCAGACCCGGCATGCGCATCATCTCGCCGGCAATGGCCACGATGAACTCAGATCCCTGGTTGATGACCAG
>DPAC01000138.1:14800-16221 GCA_003517675.1 Porphyromonadaceae bacterium
CCATAAATTTTGGTCGCAATTTTGGTAAGTTTTGTTTCTAAATCGTCCTCTTCGTCATAGGTAAACATCAATTCTCCCGACGGTCTGTTCTCTATGGCATCCACCACTGCATGAGCCAGCTCAACAGCACCTTCCCCACCCCGGGTAAAAGCTTCGTTCACGGCAAACGAAATGCCCCGCTCTTCACAGAACTTCTGCACCGTTTCTATCTCCGAGGGGGTGTCGAAGGCAAATTTATTGAAAGCCACCACCACCGACTGGCCAAAGGCAGCCAGGTTGGCGAGATGCCTCTCCAGATTTCGAAGCCCTTTTCTCAATCCTTTGATATCAGGAGCCTTGATCTCTTTTTCGGGGGTGCCGCCATGCATCTTAAGCCCTTGTGCTGTCACCACAATCACCGTGAGTTTCGGACGCAGTCCGCTCTTGCGGCATTTAATATTAAAAAACTTCTCCGCCCCCAGGTCAGCCCCGAAACCGGCTTCCGTGACCACGTAGTCGCCATAGCTCATTGCCATCTTGGTCGCCAGCACCGAATTACAGCCATGTGCGATATTGGCAAAGGGACCGCCATGCACAAAGGCGGGTGTGTTCTCTGTAGTCTGCACCAGATTGGGATTGATGGCATCCTTCATCAGTACGGTAATCGCACCGGCCACACCCAGATCTTTCACCGTAAACGGTTTCCCATTTCGTTTATAACCCAGCAGGATATTTTCAATGCGCCGGCGCAGGTCAGCCTCATCTTCCGCCAGGCAGAGGATCGCCATCAGCTCCGAGGCGGCAGTGATGTCGAAACCGGACTCCTGAGGCACTCCGTTTCCCGGCCCCAACCCGGTTACAATATAACGCAGGCTCCGGTCGTTCACATCCAGCACCCGCTTCCAGAGCACCTCTTTAATATCGTCGCCCGAACCCTGCACCCGAAAGATGTAGTTATCGAGCAGTGCCGAGATGGTGTTGTGCGCCGTGGTCACCGCGTGAAAGTCGCCGGTAAAATGGAGGTTGATGTTCTCCATGGGAAGCACCTGGGCATAGCCACCGCCGGCAGCACCGCCTTTCATTCCGAAGACAGGCCCCAGTGAGGGCTCACGCAATGCCACGATGGCCTTCTTACCGATCTTGTTCAGTCCCAGTGCCAGACCGATGGAAACGGTGGTCTTACCGATACCCGCCTTGGTAGGCGTGATGGCGGTCACCAGGATCAGGTTGCTCTGCTTCACCCGCTCGTTGTCGATTAGGTTGAGCGGTATCTTGGCCATGTGCCTGCCGAAGTTGATCACCTCCTCCCGCGGGATGCCGACACTTTCTGCCACGTCCTTGATTCTCTTGAGCGGTGTTTCTCTTGCAATTTGAATGTCAGATTTCATTGTTTCTATCTATAAGTTATAAGCCGAACGTTTTTAGTGGTTTTTATTTAGTCT
>DPAC01000007.1 GCA_003517675.1 Porphyromonadaceae bacterium
TCCAGAATGGGGATGCCGACATGGTTTCTGATGATTATGGCCGCCTCGGTAGCGATCATGGTGATTGCCATCCTGATCACGCTCACCTGGAAAATCAGCGCCCACATGTTCGGTGTGGGAGGACTTATTGGCGGAGCCATGGCTGTAAGCTATTTTGTGGAGCAGTCCAATCCCTATTACATGTTCATGGGATTATTTATCATTGCAGGTCTGGTAGGAACCTCAAGGCTCATCCTGCGGCGACATACGCTGTACCAGGTGATAGCCGGATTCCTGCTTGGCTTTTTGGTTTCGTTCCTCTTTGTATGGGGAGGAACGGTGATCTGATATAAATCGTTCCATCCCTTTTTGACATTATAAAATATTGTATTACATTTACCCGATCAAAACAACATTCCTAAAAAAATAACGATTGCTATGAATTTTCCCGAAAATGTAAAGTATTCCTCCGACCATGAATGGGTGCGACTGGAGGGCAGTGAAGCCTATGTGGGCATCACCGATTTTGCGCAGGATGAGCTGGGTGAGATTGTCTATGTAGATGTGACCAGCCAGGGCGAAAACCTGTCGCAAGGCGAGGTCTTTGGCAGCATTGAAGCGGTAAAAACCGTTTCCGACCTGATAATGCCGCTTTCAGGTAAGGTTCTGGAGGTAAACGCCAGGTTGGATGACGCCCCGGAGCTGGTGAACCGTGACCCTTTCGGTGAGGGATGGATCATCCGTGTAGCCGTGAAAGATCCTGCGGAAATGGATCAGCTGATGACGGCCTCTGCCTACAAGGAATTCACGGGCAAGTAAGCATACGATATCCTGCAGTTATGAAACCATCGATAAGCATCATCATGGGCAGTACGTCCGATCTGCCCGTCATGGAAAAAGCAGCTCAGTTTCTCAACGAAATGGAGATCCCCTTTGAGATGAATGCCCTCTCGGCACACCGCACACCCGAAGAGGTGGAGCGGTTTGCTAAAGGAGCAAGAGAGAGGGGCATCAAGGTGATCATCGCCGCTGCCGGCATGGCCGCACACCTGCCGGGAGTGATTGCCTCAATGACCACCCTGCCGGTGATTGGTGTACCGATCAAAGCCTCTCTCGATGGCCTCGATGCACTACTGTCCATCGTGCAGATGCCTCCAGGTATTCCGGTGGCAACTGTTGGCATCAATGGCGCACTCAATGCAGCCATCCTTGCCCTGCAGATGATCGCCACCGGCGACGATACGGCACAAATGAAGCTGGCAGCTTATAAGGAGAGCCTCAAAAAGAAGATCACCCAGGCCAACGAAGAGCTGGCGGGTGTGACCTACAAGTATAAAACAAACTGATTATGAAGAAAGTCATCTACATGTTTACATCACTTTTCCTGCTGGGAGCCTGCACCCAGGGTAAACAGGCCGGCAGTGAACCGGTTGACGACGGCATCGACTCTACTTTTGAATACAAGGTTGACCGTTTTGCCGACATCGAAATTCTGCGTTATCCCGTGCCGGGGTTCAACAGCCTCTCTCTTCAGCAGAAAGAGCTGATCTATTACCTGTCACAGGCTGCCCTGGAGGGACGCGACATCCTCTGGGACCAGCACAACCGCTACAACCTCACCATCCGCCGCGTCTGCGAGGGAGTGTATGAAAACTATATGGGCGACAAATCGTCCGAAGAGTGGAAGCAGTTCGAGACCTATCTGAAACAGATCTGGATGGCCAACGGCATCCACCACCACTACTCGGAAGACAAGATCATGCCACAGTTTTCACAGGATTACTTCGTGAAGCTCGTGAAGAGTGTCGACCCAGGGCGGATGCCATTCCGTGATGGGATGGCAGCCGATGAAACCCTCCAGGAGATCCTGCCGGTGATGTTCGATCCGGCAGTGATGCCCAAACGGATGAACCAGACACCGGGAACAGATATCGTACAGACATCGGCGGTGAACTTCTACGAGGGGGTGACCCAGAAAGAGGTGGAAGCGTTCTACAACGCGATGAAGGACTCTGCCGACGAGACGCCGATCTCCTACGGCCTGAACAGCAAGGTGAAAAAGATCGACGGCAAGGTAGCTGAACAGGTGTGGAAGCTGGATGGCATGTACGACAAGGCGATCGAACGGATCATCGGGTGGTTGGACAAAGCGGCAGCCGTCGCCGAAAACGACCATCAGAAAGAGGTGATCAACCTGCTGATCGACTACTACCGTAGTGGCGACCTGAAAAAATTCGACGACTACTCGGTGAAGTGGGTGACCGACACCACTTCGCGCGTCGACTTCATCAACGGCTTCATCGAGACCTACACCGACCCGCTCGGACTGAAAGGCAGCTGGGAAGCAATGGTCAACTTCAAGAGCATCGAAGCTTCGGAACGCACCCGGCTCATCAGCGAGAACGCACAGTGGTTCGAAGACCACTCACCCATCGACGATCGCTTCAAGAAAGAGGAGGTGAAAGGGGTATCGGCCAAGGTGATCACGGCAGCCATCCTGGGGGGCGACTGCTACCCGGCCACACCCATCGGCATCAACCTGCCAAACTCAGACTGGATTCGCCGCGACCATGGTTCCAAATCGGTGACGATTGACAACATCACATACGCCTATGACAAGGCAGCCGAAGGCAACGGCTTCAAGGAAGAGTTCATGTGGAGCGACACCGAACGGGAACGATCTAAAAAATACGGTACGCTCACCGACAATCTTCATACCGACCTGCACGAATGCCTGGGGCACGGCTCCGGTAAGCTGCTCCCCGGTGTGAGCTCCGATGTGCTGCAGGCCTATGGCTCTCCGTTGGAGGAGACGCGTGCCGACCTGTTCGCACTCTACTACCTGGCCGACCCCAAGCTGGTGGAACTGGGACTGCTTCCCGATAACGAAGCCTATAAGGCCGAATACTACTCCTACATCATGAATGGTGCCATGACACAGCTCACGCGCATACAGCCGGGCAAGAACATTGAACAGGCCCATATGCGCAACCGGGCACTGATCTCCCGCTGGGTAATTGAAAAGGGCAGCGATGAAAAGGTGGGCGAACTGACACAACGGGATGGCAAGACCTACGTGGTGGTCAATGACTACGAGAAGC
>DPAC01000149.1 GCA_003517675.1 Porphyromonadaceae bacterium
ATCCGGCTCCAGTCGTACCGGTTTCCGCTCAGGCGGCTGAGTTGCTGCTTCAGCACCAGGTGTTCCGGCTGTTCCAGACGGGGATCTATGGCTATGACACCTTCGGCTATTTCGCGGGCACGGAAGAGAATGGCGTTGTCGCGTACCAGGTCGGCAATGCGTAGGTTGAAAGGGATTCCACTCTGCTGAGTCCCCTCCAGGTCACCCGGGCCACGCAGCTTCAGATCGGCCTCGGCAATCACGAAGCCGTCGTTGGTTTCGGTCATGATCTCAATCCGCTTGCGGGTATCGGCTGAAAGCTCGTAAGGGGTGATCAGCACGCACCAGGACTGATCGGCGCCCCTTCCTACCCTGCCCCGCAGCTGGTGCAGCTGGGAGAGGCCAAACCGTTGGGCGCTCTCGATCACCATCACGCTGGCATTCGGCACATTCACCCCCACCTCGATCACGGTAGTGGAGACCATGATCTGTGCTTCACCCGAAACAAACTGCCGCATCACCTCGTCCTTCTCAGCCTGCTTCATCCGTCCGTGCAGCTTGCAGACGGTAAACTCCGGAAAGGCCGCTTTGATATGTTCATACCCTTCTTCCAGATTCTTCAGGTCGAGCTTCTCACTCTCTTCGATCAGCGGATAGACCATGTAGGCCTGCCGCCCTGCGTGAATCTGTTCCCGGATAAACTGATAGAGCGCCCCCCGTTTGGCATCATAGCGATGGACGGTTCGCACCGGCTTGCGCCCCGGCGGCAGCTCATCGATCACCGAGACATCCAGGTCGCCATAGACCGTCATGGCCAGCGTGCGGGGGATGGGTGTGGCGGTCATCACCAGCACATGAGGGGGCTGACTGCTTTTCTCCCAAAGCCTGGCCCGCTGTACCACGCCAAAGCGGTGTTGCTCATCGATCACCACAAAACCGAGGTTGCGGAACTGCACAATATCCTCGATCAGGGCATGGGTTCCGATCAGTATATCGATCTTTCCCGAGAGCAGGCCGGCATGGATCACTTCCCGCTCTTTCTTCCTGGTGGAACCCGTCAGCAGCGCCACCTCCACCTCCATCCCTGAGAGCATCTGCGAGAAGGTCGCAAAATGCTGCGCCGCCAGAATTTCAGTAGGGGCCATCAGACAAGATTGAAAGCCGTTATCGAGGGCTATCAGCATGCACATGATTGCCACCAGCGTCTTACCGCTGCCCACATCACCCTGCAGCAGGCGGTTCATCTGCCTACCGGTGGCTGTGTCTCGCCGGATCTCTTTGATGACCCGTTTCTGCGCGTTGGTCAACGGGAAAGGCAGTTTCTTTTTATAAAATGTATTGAGGTGGCGGCCTACTTTCGGAAAGAGGATCCCTTTTAACTTCTCTTTCCGGTCGGAGGCATACCGTACAATGCTGAGTTGTAAATAAAAGAGCTCTTCAAACTTCAGCCGGAACGCGGCATCACGCAGCAGCGCGGGTGACTTCGGAAAGTGAATGTTTTCCACCGCATCGTGGAAGGGCATCAGCTTCGCCTCCTGCACCACATCGGCAGAAAGCGATTCGGGCAGCCGCTCTTTGATCAATCCAAAGGCATTTCCAATGATTTTTCGCATCGCCCCGGAGTTGAGATAGTGGCTCTTCATCTTCTCCGTGGTGTTGTACATCGCCATCAACCCTTCGGGCCGGTCCGACTCATCCATAAAAGGATCGATTTCCGGATGGGGAATGTTCCACCTGCCATTGAAGAGATTGGGTTTACCAAAGACAATATACTCCTGGTTGAGCTTGTATTTATTTTCGATGTAGCGGATTCCCTGGAACCAAACCAGCTCCACCAAGCCGGTACCGTCGGTGAAGTGCGCCACCAGTCGCCTCTTGTGTCCTTCCCCGAAAACTTCGAAAGCGGTGATCTTTCCCTTCAGCTGGATGTAGGCCTGTGACTGGTCAATCTCACTTACAAAATACATCCGTGTGCGATCGATATAACGATAGGGATACCAGCGCAACAGATCGCCCAGCGTGAAGACATCGATCTCCTTCTGCAGGATCTCTGCCCTTTTGGGTCCTACGCCGGGAATATATTGAATATCGGTCTGAAGGATGTTCATTTGCGTTACGAAACTTGTACAGATTCAATTTATCCTTTATTATCCTTTGTTGTCCTGCAACAACCATTTCCAAACCGGAACGACTGGTATCTGTCTTCCGTTTCTCTCTAAGGTTCTTTCTTCATCATGGGTGATCATTAACATGTTTTTTATTTTACTGCATAACAAAAATAGCGTTTTTTATGCAATACAGCATTTCTACTGCAAATTTCTTATTGCGTTCACTTGAAAAAGTCATTAAAAAAAAGAGGAACAGCTCAACCATTCCTCCTTGCATCAATTGTCTGCTTTCCCGTAACCCTTGCCACGACGGTTGTTTACGGATGATTGCCGTTACTTACCATGCAAACAGCGGGTATTGCTTCATGGTTTCATTCACTTTTTGGCGGACCGATGCAATGGTCTTCGTATTCTCCACATTCGAGAGAACGGTATCGATTAATTCCACGATCTCACCCATCAGTCCCTCTTTTGCTCCGCGGGTGGTGATGGCCGGCGTACCAAAGCGAAGGCCGGAGGTCTGGAAAGGCGACCGGCTGTCGAACGGCACCATGTTCTTGTTGGTGGTGATATCGGCCTCCACAAGCGCTTTCTCTGCTACCTTGCCGGTCAGCCCGGGGAACTTGCTTCGCAGGTCCACCAGCACAATGTGGTTGTCGGTACCACCCGATACCACGTTGTAACCCTTGTCACCGAATGCCTGGGCCATCACGGCCGCATTTTTCTGTACCTGTGTCTGATAGGTTTTGTATTCCGGTTGCAGTGCTTCGTAAAACGAAACCGCTTTAGAAGCAATCACATGCTCCAGGGGGCCTCCCTGCATGCCCGGGAAGACAGCCGAATCCAGCAAGGCAGACATCATCTTTACCTCTCCTTTCGGCGTGGTAATCCCCCAGGGATTCTCAAAATCCTTTCCCATCAGGATCACGCCGCCGCGGGGCCCGCGCAGTGTCTTGTGGGTGGTGGAAGTAACGATATGGGCGTGTCTGAGCGGATTTTCCAGCAACCCAGCCGCAATCAGTCCCGCAGGATGTGCCATATCCACCATGAAGATGGCGCCGATCTCATCGGCCACCTTGCGGATGCGGGCATAGTCCCACTCGCGCGAATAAGCCGATGCGCCGGCAATGATCAGTTTGGGCCGCTCGGAGCGTGCAAGTGATTCCAGCTGGTCGTAGTCCACCCGCTGATCCTCCTCCCGCACGTTGTATGCAATGGGTTCAAACATCAAACCGGAGAAATTTACAGGAGAGCCGTGTGAAAGGTGGCCACCGTGGGAGAGATTCAATCCGAGGAACTTATCTCCCGCCTTCAGACAAGCCAGGAAGACGGCGGCGTTGGCCTGTGCGCCGGAGTGCGGCTGCACGTTGGCCCATTCGGCATCAAAAATCGCCTTCAACCGGTCAATGGCAAGCTGTTCGCTCAAATCAACCACTTCGCATCCTCCGTAATATCTTCTTCCGGGATACCCTTCCGCATACTTATTGGTCAGTACCGACCCCATGGCCTGCATCACCTGTTCGCTCACAAAGTTCTCGGAAGCAATCAGTTCGATCCCTTTCAATTGTCTCTCTTTCTCTTTTCCAATTATCTCAAAGAGTTGTGTATCTTGTTCCATTATGGTGAATATTATGCTTAAAAATATCTGCAAAGGTAAGGAACATTTTCATTTGGCAAGGTAAGCAGCGGGCAAATTTAAGCGAAGATAGCGTTGTTCGATTCATCGGGTACGGGTTCATTATGTGCTACGAGGCTTTCAATATATAACCCAATAGCTTCTTTGGCCATTGCAACAGCTTCATCAACTGTCTCCCCATAGGTAATGCACCCCGGTAAAGTCGGTACTGTTACGGTATAACCTCCTTCCGGTTCCCTGTTTAATAATACCCTGTATGTAAATTGCTTCATATCTTTAATTTTTTGCTGTCAAGTTTCACAAGATTGTTTATGAAAGCCTGAACCATTCTTTTTTGCAAGTTTAACACTTTATTTTCAGATTCAAAAGGATTTTGCTTAAAAATTTACGTTCCGTGACATTGTGCCGTCATCCGGTAATGCTCAAAGCAACCCTTTGGTTATGCTCTGGGATCTAGTTTGGTATTGCACTCATTCCTAACAAATTCAGGTTTTAGTTCAAGCATCACCAGCATCATGAATGACAAAGATGATGCGTTCCATTACCTTCTGCCAAACAACCCGCGTTTCTTCCTGGGTTCCGGCATTGCCGATGCACCGGCCATGATCTGCAGGGCGTTTCCTTTGTTCAAGGTGGCATTCACCGCGTTGTAGATCACGCCCCAGTCCGGTAAGCCACCCAGGTTCCGGTCGTCAATAAAGAGATCGGCCCTCAGCTTGCGGGGGGCTTTTTCTTTGTCCTCACCGGGATAATTGGCATTCTCAGCGAAAAAATAGAGTCCCCGTTCAGCGCAATAATCAATGGCATCCTGCAACAGTTGCCCCTCACGAACGGTCCAGAGGATCAGCTTGTGGTTGTCTTTCTGTAATTGGAGGAGGGTTTCAAAGGCAAACGGAATCGGCTTGCCGATGGCGGGATATTCATGTTCGACGATAGTTCCGTCAAAATCTACTGCTATAACCATTATTTCTAACTTTCGATCATGTTGCACGTTTGGAACTGTAAAAGTAGATGAAAATCGAGATATTTCCAACCGTAAATCCAGTTCTTTTGTAACCATATTAACAGTTCTCTTCCCGATGTGCTCTTCTTGCTCTTGAAGGTGTACGGTATCACCCATAAGTCGAAGACAAATCGCTGAGCCGAGGTGAGTGTCGATATCTTTCAAGGCTCTTAACTTAGGTATAAAAGAGGTGATGATCTTGTCTTTTCTCGCATTTTTTTTTGCTTCTTCCCGGCGAGTGAGAAAAAAAGAATCCCTTAAGCCCGAAAACGTAAGGGAAAAATATGCTTATAAAAATTGCGATATTACGTGGTTGTTGCTTATATAACGAACTACAAAAATAGTTTCTCCGTTTTCCTTATACACATAAAAAAACACATACCATTGTGTAGTTTTATTTTTGGTAAATACGGAATATAATAGATTTTTCCCGAACCTGTTAAAGAAAGGAGGGGCGGGTCTTTTTATTTTGGCAATAAGATTTTGCCTTATATCATCTTCTAAACTGGTAACGTATTTAACGGCACTTTCCTTAAATCCAAAATATTCTTTTTGATATAAGATTTCTATAAGCTCAAAAAGGTAGTCTTCGACTTCGGGTAAAAAAAGAACTTTCATTTATCAAAAAGTTTTTCTACCCGGGGAATCAATCTTTCTAATAGTTGTTCTCCTGTGATAGCCCTTTTTAGGTCGTTATCCGGTTCAAGAATGTATTCTTTCGGAATAAGCGTTGTAAACTCAGTAACAGGTTTAAGGGCGAAACTGCCGTTATCCCTCGATTTCAAAATTACTTCCTCGCCGTTTTTAACCAAACCAAGATATTTACTTTGGTTTGCTCTAAACTCTCGCATACTGATTACATACATAATTTTCGTTTTTAATGTGTACCAACATGGACGCAAAGTTGCATATTTTATTTGATAACAAAAAATATTTCTGAATGTTTTTTGGCATCTTTTCTTTGGCCGGACGAAATGCCGGTATGCTGCGTCACCTTGTCCAATATCATAGTCTCTTCCACGAAGGTGGTAGAGGCCATCAATCTTATTCTCCGTACATTTTGCGATAATAATCCCGGTAGTCGCCGGCAACAATATCATCGAGCCAGTCCTGATGATCCAGATACCAGCGCACCGTTTTTTCGATACCCTCTTCAAACTGTAGTGAGGGCTCCCAGCCCAGCTCGTTTTTGAGCTTGGTGGCATCGATCGCATAGCGCAGATCGTGTCCGGCACGGTCGGTGACATAGGTGATCAGATGATCGGAGGCACCGGCCGGACGGCCCAGCTGCCGATCCACAATTTTGATCAGCAGCCGGATCAGGTCGATGTTACGCCACTCGTTCCATCCGCCGATATTATAGGTCTCTCCAACCCTGCCATGGTGAAAGATCAGATCGATGGCCCGCGCGTGGTCTTCCACATACAGCCAGTCCCTGATGTTCTCGCCCTTTCCATAGACGGGAAGAGGTTTGTTGTCACGAATATTCTGAATGAAGAGCGGTATCAGTTTTTCCGGGAACTGATAGGGCCCATAGTTGTTGGAGCAGTTGGATATCACCACCGGCAACCCGTAGGTGTCATGGTAAGCCCGTACAAAGTGATCGGACGATGCCTTTGAGGCGGAGTAGGGGCTGTGCGGATCGTAGCGGCTCTCTTCCGTGAAGCGCATATCGTCGAAACCCAGGGCACCATATACCTCATCGGTAGAGACATGATAAAACAGCTTACCTTCGTAGCGCCCTTTCCATGCCTCTTTGGCAGCCTGCAGCAGTGTGAGCGTGCCCATCACATTGGTTCTGGCAAAAGAGAAAGGGTCGGCAATCGACCGGTCCACATGGCTCTCAGCGGCCAGGTGAATCACCCCGTCGATCTGAAAGGTCTCAAAAATCGACTGAACGACATCAAAGTCGCAAATATCCGCCTTCACAAACCGGTAATTGGTCTTTCCTTCCAGATCTTTCAGATTGGACAGGTTGCCGGCATAGGTCAGCTTATCGAGGTTAATAATCTGATTGCCGGGATATTGATTGACAAACAGTCGCACTACATGGGAGCCGATAAAGCCCGCACCTCCGGTGATTAATATGTGTCGCATAATAGGGGGTTATTTTTGTCTTTTTCCGATAAAATGATTTCATCTGGGGGAAGCTGCCAGTCGATATGCAGCCGGGGGTCGTTCCATCGAATGGCGCCTTCGTGTGCCGGAGAATAGTAATTGTCACATTTATATTGAAATATTGCCTCATCGCTCAACACCACAAATCCGTGTGCAAAACCACGGGGAATAAACAGTTGCGTCTTATTTTCATCCGACAGTTCCAAAGAAACATGGCTGCCAAATGTGGGTGAATCTTTCCGGATATCCACCGCGACATCCAGCACACGGCCTGTCACCACGCGCACCAGCTTGGCCTGTGCAAACGGCGGTTTCTGAAAATGGAGTCCCCGTAATACACCGTACCGCGATTTGCTCTCGTTGTCCTGCACGAAAACTGTTTTGCTTACCTTTTCTTCGAATTCCTTCCGTGAAAAGGACTCAAAAAAATAACCCCGTTCATCCCCAAACACTTTGGGTTGAATGATGATCAGCCCTTCTATCTCTGTTTGCCTGACTTCCATACGCAATCACTTTCAAAAAGATTTAAAGCTTCCACAATCTATCTCAATCCACACTACCCGACTCAACCAATTTCAACAGATACTGTCCGTACTGATTTTTTTTCATCGGTTCGGCCATTCGTCTGAGATCATCGACAGAAATCCAGCCGTTGTGCCAGGCAATCTCTTCCAGACAGGATATTTTCAATCCCTGCCGTTTCTCCAACACTTCAATAAACGTGGATGCTTCAGAGAGTGAATCATGGGTACCGGTATCCAACCAGGCAAAGCCTCTTCCGAATCGTTGTATCTGCAGCTTCCCTTCGTTCAGGAAAGCCTGGTTCACCGAAGTGATCTCCAGCTCACCGCGTGCCGATGGTTCGATCTGTTTCGCGATCTCCACCACCCGGTTGGGGTAGAAATACAATCCAGTCACGGCCCAATTGGATTTTGGAGCGGCAGGTTTTTCTTCAATGCTGATGACCCGCCCCTTCTCATCGAACTCGGCGACACCATACCGTTCGGGGTTGTTTACATAATAGCCGAATACCGTGGCCAGTCCATTATTTTCGGCATCTTCCACTGCCTTTTTCAACAAGGCAGGGAAGCCGCTTCCATAGAAAATATTATCACCCAGCACCAGGCAGGCAGCATCGTTTCCAATAAATTCTTCCCCGATGATGAACGCCTGTGCGAGGCCATCGGGACTGGGTTGCTCCGCGTAAGTGAACTGCACGCCATAGTCAGATCCGTTGCCCAGTAACCGGCGGAATCCGGGCAGGTCGACGGGCGTGGAGATGATCAGGATATCCCTGATGCCTGCCAGCATCAGGGCTGAGATGGGGTAATAAACCATGGGTTTATCAAAAATAGGAAGCAGCTGCTTGGAGACTCCCTTGGTAATGGGGTACAATCTTGTGCCGGAACCGCCGGCTAATACAATTCCTTTCATACGAATTATTATCGAATTAAATCAGGCCTGAGCCGCTTGGTACGCTCCACCGACTGATTGTGCCGCCATTCAGCTATCTTCCGTTCATGACCCGAAAGAAGCACCTCCGGCAC
>DPAC01000074.1 GCA_003517675.1 Porphyromonadaceae bacterium
GTGAACGGTATCCTCTTTAACCACGAGAGTGAGCGACGGGGTGAGACCTTTGTGACCCGGAAGATCACCATTGCGGCAGCACGGATTGCACAGGGGATGCAGGACAAGCTTTACCTGGGTAACCTGGATGCATGATATGCGTTTCGTGCGCAAGCTGAAACTGAAAGCGGATATTGATGATGAGGGTAACATGTAAGGTTAACAGGGTAACTTTGTGATTGCTGGAGGAGTGTTACCGGGATGAGCATCCGGGCTACGCGCCACGGTGTGTTTGCCGCCCGAAGAGATGCACCCGGAGAGGTGGATTGCATGCTCCAGAAACCCTCGCTGGGGGAACTGGAAAATCTGTCGCACTCACACTTCTTCCTGATGGACATCGGACTCTGGCTGCTGAGCGACAAGGCGGTACAGTTGTTGCGGGAGCGTTCCTATGCGGGCGGGAAAACGATGCGGTTCTATGACCTCTACAGTGACTTTGGACTGGCTTTGGGAAATCGACCTTCAAAAACAGATGATGCCGTAAACGGACTGACGGTGAAAATCTTGCCTCTCAACGGAGGGGAGTTCTATCATTACGGAACCAGTCGCGAGATGATATCCTCTACGCTGGCATTGCAGAACAAGGTGTATGACCAGCGACTGATCATGCACCGCAAAATTAAACCCAACCCTGCCATCTTCACACAGAATGCGGTGATCGACCCGCCATTCACGGAGGAGCATCGCAATATCTGGATAGAGAACGCACATATCGGGAAAGGATGGCGCCTTTCGGCAGATCACGTGGTGACGGGTGTGCCGGAGAACGACTGGCATATAGACCTGCCGGAAGGGGTCTGCATTGATATGGTTCCGGTGGATGAAAAGGGTTATGTGGTGCGCCCGTACGGAATCGATGACATGTTTAAAGGGGTAATCGGTGCTCCGAAAACGCTTTGGATGGGAAGGCCGGTGCGACAATGGCTGGAAGAGCGGGGGTTGGACTTTACAGAATTGGGGGGAGAGGCTATCGATCTGCAGCAAGCTCCTCTTTTCCCCTGTCCGGATTCGATAGATGACCTGGAGACGGTACTGCTGTGGATGATTGGCGGGGAATCGTTATCTGCCGGAGGTAAAGATATCTGGCTTCGGTCAAAACGATTCTCTGCAGATGAGTTGATGAACCGGGCATCTTTATCGCGGTTATATGCCCAACGGGCGGCGTTTCGGCAAAAGAACTACCCGATGCTGGAGCGAAACTACGGGAAGAGTGTTTTTTATCAGCTGGACTTAAGTGAGGTGGCGGCAGATTATTTCCGCCTGCAGTTGCCGGTACCATTGGCGCTGTCGGAAGAGGCTGACAGGATGCAGCGGATTCATAACCGGATGCTTCGTTCCCGCATATTTTCATTGCAGGGTGACAAGGTGAAATCGGAAACAGAGGAGGCTGAGGCATTCTCATTGTTGCGGAACGGTTTGATTGAAGCGGTGGCTGACAGGAAACGAACGCCATGGCTTGCAGCGCTCCCTGATCAGATTGTGTGGGGAAGAAGTCCCGTACGCATTGATCTGGCAGGAGGGTGGACCGACACACCGCCCTTCTCGCTCTATGCCGGCGGGAGTGTGGTGAACATGGCCATCGAGCTGAATGGGCAGCCTCCCTTGCAGGTGTATGTGAAACCTTGCAAGGAATTCAGATTTGTGTTGCGCTCTATTGATATGGGAGCAACGGAGGTGGTGGAGACTTATGATGAGCTCCGTGATTACCGGAAGCTGGGATCGCCTTTCTCCATCCCCAGGGCAGCACTGGCACTCTGCGGCTTTCTCCCGGAGTTTTCCGGCGATCAGTTTGATACGCTCGGCGAACAGTTGAAGGTGTTTGGTGCTGGGATTGAAATCACACTGCTGGCAGCCATTCCTGCCGGATCGGGACTGGGTACCAGCTCGATACTGGCTGCGACGGTGCTGGGTGCATTGAACGACTTCTGTGGTTTGCAGTGGAGCAAGCAGGAGATTGGTACCCACACGCTGGTACTGGAGCAGCTGTTGACCAGCGGCGGCGGGTGGCAGGACCAGTATGGCGGTATCCTGCATGGGGTGAAGCTGCTGGAGTCGGAACGCGGTCTTGTGCAAAAACCACAGATCAGCTGGCTGCCGGAATCGCTCTTCACCGACCCGGCATATGCTGCCTGTCATCTGTTGTATTACACGGGAATCACCCGCGTGGCAAAGAATATCCTGGGTGAGATTGTCCGGTCGATGTTCCTGAATTCGGGGCAGCATCTTTCCATCCTGCATGAGATGAAAGCACATGCTGCGGATATGGCGGAATGTATCCAGCGGGGCGATTTTGATCGGTATGGAAAGCTAATCCTGAAAACATGGCAACAGAATAAAATGATCGACAGTGGCACAAATCCGCCGGAGGTGGAGCGCATCATTGATCTGATCAAAGATTATACATTGGGATACAAATTGCCCGGTGCCGGTGGCGGAGGTTACCTCTACATGGTGGCCAAGGATCCGGATGCTGCGGTGCGGATCAGGAAAGTGCTGGAGGAAAACCGGCCGAACGACAAAGCCCGCTTCGTGGAAATGCAGCTTTCCCACAAAGGGTTTCAGGTGTCAAGGTCGTGAAAAAGCTCACTCACCATTTAATAAATGACTCGTTTACACCTGTGAAATAAAACGGCATGGACAAATTTTTACGATACAATGGAAATCAAAATATCTGCAAATATTGGAGATAAATTCTCGCAAGGGTTACAGGATGTCTTAAGCGTGATAGATCATATTCATCAAAGCGAGGATGAAGAAGATATTTTGGTTTTTCAGAATGATGTTTTTGTTACACCCTTGTTCATTCTCCCACTGTTAGTTTATATAAGTGGATGTCCGAAAAAAATCATTTGTCAAATCAATAACGGGTATTTAGATACGATTAAATTTGGAAGTGGCGGTTTAAAACCGGATGAATTGGGTTTTAATGCTTTTCATAACTTATTGGATAAATGTTCATTTAAAACGTATATCCCAATTATAAGCTTTCCAACTGATAAAGAATATACGAGAGAACGAAATGATATATTATCAGCTGTTGAGAGTTTGTTATCTCATCAGGCGAAATTACAACCTAACATTACAACTGGCTTAAAATAT
>DPAC01000086.1 GCA_003517675.1 Porphyromonadaceae bacterium
GTTTCATTTTGTTCGATTATTACATTCTAATTTAAGATTGGTACAAATATAACATCCGCTAAACGATATTATCCGATTATCAATATAATCTTTTTTTCTTTTATTTGATTAACTGCGTTTTTTGATGATAACTATACGTTAATCGAAAAGATTACGGGAATAAATTTTTTAAATTTGTACTTTATTGATATTCATAAAAACATACTATGACAACAAGAAGAGAATTTATCAAAAATGTGGCAATTGGCACTGCGGCTGTATCTGTGGGAGGAGCTTTACCTGGATTTAGTGCGAAGAGCTATCAAAACATCGTCGGTTCCAATGAGAAAATAAAGATGGGCGCCATAGGTGTAAACTCACGGGGAAATGCTTTGGCTGGAGGATTTGCCCGGGAAAAAGGGTGTGAGATAGCTTATGTTTGCGATGTGGATAAACGTGCCATGGAAAAATGTATTGCCAATGTAAAGCAAATTGCCGGCAATACTCCCGCAGGAGAAAAAGATTTAAGAAGACTGCTCGAACGCAAGGATTTAGACGCTGTGATCATTGCGACACCCGAGCATTGGCATGCACCAGCTGCCCTGATGGCTATGAAAGCCGGTAAAAATGTCTACCTGGAAAAACCCACAAGTCATAACCCTGCTGAAGATGAGATCCTTTTACAAGCGGTCAAAAAGTACAACGTGGTGACAGCAACCGGTATGCAACGCAGATCGTGGCCTAATGTGATCAAAGCCGTTCAGGAAGTGAAAGAAGGTATCATCGGAAAGGTCTATTTCGGAAAAGCATGGTATGTAAACAACAGACCTTCGATCGGTACCGGAAACGTTACAGCCGTGCCCGATTGGCTTGACTGGGAACTGTGGCAAGGCCCGGCACCAAGGGTAACCAGCTACAAGGACAACTATCTCCACTATAACTGGCATTGGTTCTACAATTGGGGTACCGGCGAAGCTGGAAATAACGGCGTGCATTTTCTTGATATTCTCCGTTGGGGAATGGACTTGACCTATCCTACCCATGTTGATTCCTCAGGAGGCAGATACCTTTATAGTGATGACTGGGAATTTCCAGATACACAGATCGTAAACCTCGAATTTGGAGGCAACAAGCTGATCACCTGGGAAGGTAGAAGCTGCAATGGCCGTAATATAGAGGATTCTTCGGTAGGTGCTGCCTTTTATGGTGAGTCAGGTACTTTGGTGATCGCAGGAGGAAATGCTTACAAGGTATATGATCTGAAAAATAATCTTGTGAAAGAGGTAACCAGTGAAATGAGTTTCAAGGCAGGGGATATTACAAATCCCACCCAGCAGCTGGACTCGTTCCATTTCTCCAATTTCCTGGATGGGATCAGAAAAGGCACACCCTTAAATGCTGATATCAATGTAGGTTGTATCAGCACCACCCTGGCACATTTGGGAAATATTGCCCAACGTACAAAAACAAGTCTCGAAATAAATCCTTTCAATGCCCATATTATCGATAATCGTGAAGCAGACAAACTATGGAGCAGGGAATATCAAAAAGGCTGGGAAATGAAACTGTGAGCCAGCCTAAGAAAACCCTGAAAAGGGTCATCTTGTAATAGATTGACCTTTTATTATCAGTCAACTGCGAAGGGAAAAGCAGCAAAAATGACTTTTCGGTGTAGACTCATATCTGAATATGGATGTTTGGATGAACAGTTGGGAATTTTATTGAGATGTAGAATAAGTGAAATGAAAAAAATGAATAATCAGGGGCGGAGGGAGTTTCTTAAAAAGAGTTTCTTATCGTTGGGAAGTATATACCTCGGTAAATTACCCGTCATCAGCATGAATACAGGGAGTACACATCGCATGAACAATCAGCAGACAGGGATACAATCTTCCGCTAAGTCAATCCGGATTGACCGGGTTAATTCAAATTTTGAGCGGGAACCGTTACGCTCGCCATTTGGTTTCAAGGGGGGATATCTTTCTGAACTCTGGCAGCCGATCAGTTATTTGAAGGCTGAATCGGGAAATCATGCAATTGGACTTGGCACACAGAGCGTACTCTGGTCTGATGCTGAAATATTCTCCTCCTATTCTGAAAGCGGCGGCAACGCGTTGATGTATTTGCTTACCGAGCGCGCCCTTCAGATGCTTAAGAATACCTCTTATACATCCCCTATCGACCTGATCGACTCCCTCTATTCCGAGACCTATCAATATGGAATCAGGATTACCAACAGCTCATTGTTACGGAAAACATTTGCACTGAATGCCCTGGTCTCTGTTGACAATGCCCTCTGGCTTCTTTATGCAAAAGAAAATGGCATTCGTAATTTTGATCAGTTAATTCCCGATGAATACAGGTCGGCCTTCTCTGAAAAACATGAAAAAGTGGCTGCCATTCCTTTGATTTCTTATAACGTGAAACCGTCGGACATTCGTTCGGAAGTTCAGCAAGGCTACTTTTTCATGAAGATCAAGATTGGCCAGCCGGGTACGCAGGCGGAGATGCTGCAAAAAGATATGGATCGGTTGACCGAGATCCACAATGTGCTGAAAGATATCAGGACGCCCTATACTGAGTCGGGAAAACTCCCTTACTACTTTGATGCCAACGGTCGTTATGAAAAAAAAGAGACTTTTCTGAGATTTCTGGATCATGCGCGCAAGATCGGCGCTTTCGATCAGATTGCCATTGTGGAGGAGCCTTTTCCCGAGCAGATGACGGTCGATGTCACCGA
>DPAC01000011.1 GCA_003517675.1 Porphyromonadaceae bacterium
CATTCACAAAGTTGTAAGAATAATCAATTGCTTCTGTTCCTACCAGAAAGGTAAAATCATGTGCATTATTAAACAATCTTCTATATTCAACCGTATTTGTCCAGTTCCATAGCATTCCAAAACTAGTTTCTTCGCTTAAATTATCGTAAGTACCTCTTTCTGAATAGGCTTTTTCCACATAATCAATGTTGCGATAATGCCGAGGTGTATAATCAATACCGAAAAGGGATTGGAAAGAAAGACCTTCAATTGGTGTCAATTTCACATAAGCATTACCACTAATATTCATTCTTTTATCTTTATCATTTTGGTTTGTATCAAGTAAAAATAATGGATTTCTACCATTTCCTGTACCTGGCGCTCTTGTTCCAGCATAGTTCCCTGCAATATCATAAACCGGAACAATTGGTTGCATTCGATAAGCCCAAGAAATAGCTGATGATTCAGAATTATTATCTCTAAACCCCTGACGCTGAGTATAAGTTACGCCGAGACGTTCTCCGATCTCAAGCCATTTAAAAGGTTTTGAAGTTACATTCGAACGAAGGTTATATCGATCAAAACCGGTGAATTTCAATATTCCTTCTTCTGATAAATAGCCTAATTGGAAAGCATATGAAGTCGATTGTCCTCCCCCACTCAGATCAAGGGAAATGTCTGTATAAGGGGCATTATGGCTTATTTCTCTCAACCAATCCGTACCTTCTTTATTTGCTTTCATAATGAGATAGGTATCATCACCATCCTCGTGAATCATTTTATCATCATATAAACTATGGTCAACATTCTGCCCACGTGGAGGAAAGATATATTCTGGGATATCAGGGGTTGGGCCATCACCATATAGTGGATGATTAGGCGGAACGCCATCATTTTTGGCTTCTAACCAAAGCAATTCTCCATATTCTCTTGTGTTGAGAAGATCATAATAATTTGAGTTTTGAGAAATACCACTTTTCACACTCACATTAACTTGAACCTTCTGGTTTAGTCTACCGGTTTTTGTCGTTACAAGAATTACTCCGTTAGCAGCACGTGCTCCATAAATTGCTTGGGATGCAGCATCCTTCAAAACAGTGATTGATTCAATGTTATTAGGTGAAACACTTCCTCCTGGTACACCATCAATAACCCAAAGCGGATTGTTATCATTAATTGTACCCAATCCTCGAATACGAACTGAGGCCCCATCTCCAGGTGTATTTGACTTCAATATGGTTACACCTGATGCCGCTCTCAAAGCTTCCGAAGCCTCAACAATAGGCATTTGCTGTATTGTAGAAGCTTGTATTGTTGATATAGAGGTGGTCAATTCGCCTGCTCGTCTGGTACCATACCCAACCACCACCACTTCCTCCAATGCCTGAGTATCTTCTAAAAGTGTAATGTTAAAGGCGGATTGTCCAGCAGTGTTGATATTTTGCTCCAGATAACCGATATACGAAATACGAATGGTGGCATCCGGTTCCACACTGAGCGAAAAATTCCCATCCATATCGGTCACGGTTCCATTGGTGGTTCCGACTTCAATGATATTTGCTCCGATAATGGGTTGGCCGGCTGCATCAATAACGGTACCGGAAATGGTTTTTTTCTGTTGTTGTACCGCTTCGGCAACGGCGGTTATTTGGCTGTACATCTCTTTGGGAGAAAGGATTATTTGGGATCCTTGCACTTCGAACTCCACATTTTCCGATTTAAAAAGCTCATCCAATACAGCTGAAATAGCGGCATTTTTTACCCGCACACTTACTGTCCGATCTACATCAATCAGCTTGCTGTTATACAGAAAATAATAATCGGATTTCTCTTCAATGGCTTGCAGTACTTTTTCAATGGACGCATTTTTCATGTCCAACGAAATTTTGGTGTCCTGAGAATAGATTTGTTCGGCCTGCAGTTGAAAAGCGAGCACGAATAGCAGTAAAAGCGTTATTCTCATAGCAATGGGTATTTTTTGAAATAAAGCATAAAAAAATTGTGCTTTTTGGTTGATTGTTGTTTTATTCATACTTTTACATTGTTATTAAATTCATTGATGGGTTTAATAATTGATTGCCCGGCGGTGAGGTGAGATTTTCCGCGGTGGCAATGTAAATCATGGGCGGGAGAGGGTATTAAACTCTCCCGTTTTTTGTGTTTTAATGGGTATTTATCTTCTCATAGGCGTTCCTCCTTTTTTAAAAAAACAGTTTGAATGATTGAGCCTGCTCGTATGTATGTCCGCCTGCAATGAAAGAGATTGTTCGACGGAGACTCGTTATCGTAATTTTTGACAATTTTTTTTCGTGTGCGGAGATTCGTTATCTCAATTTTATGATTATTTCCTTTCGGCTGAATGTTTCATTGTCCAACTGTTTCTGTTTCGAGATGGAATAGGTAATGGGGGCCGACCGTTTCAGCAGGTCGAGGATATCTTCCAGTGTTTCATCGGTAAACGTGGCGGTGTATTCATACGATTTAAGCCTGTCCCCTTCAAGACGTATATCCACCCCGAATTTTCTGGAAAGTTTTTCAGCGATCTTGTCCAGTTTTTCACGGCGGAACACCATTTTCCCGTCTTTCCAGGCCGTTTCTACGTAGGTGTCGGCAGGTGATACGGAAATGTTCCCGGTTAGTGCGCTTATGACGGCTTTTTCTCCCACACTAAGTATTTCCTGTTTGGGTGATTCTTTTGCACAGACTTCAACGTTCCCTTTTGCCAGCGTTACTTCGTAGTGGGTATCAGATGCATACGCGTTCACGTTAAACTCGGTACCGTAGGCGCTTATTTTCACCCCGTCCGGTGTTTCCACATTAAAACGGTGTTTTTTGTCGGAAACCACTTTAAAATAAGCCTCACCGGAGAGCTGCACCGTGCGGTCTTTTTCTGTAAAGCGTTGTGGATAGGTAAGCGAACTTAGCGCGTTTAGCCAAACTTCGCTCCCGTCCGGAAGGATGGTTTTCGTCACCATGCCCGGCGCAGAAGTCACCATAATGGTTTCTTCGATGGACCTTCTCTCATTCAATATGGGGTACAACGCGTACTGATATACCAGAAACAGCGGAAGAAGAATAGCGGCCGTATTTCTCAAGAAGTTGAAGAACAGGCGTCTGTTCCGATCAAACGCGATGCGTTTCCGCAATGGTTCCCAATCAGCTGCAGCGTCTATCCTTTTTTGTTTTTCGTAGTCCTCCAGTATAGAATGCAAAGAGTCGGTATTCCCCTTTTCAATCATCTTTTTTTTGACATTTATACATACTTGACGAACAACTTGCCGTTTACCCTATAAAAAAATAAAATTTTAACAATGGTAGGTAAAAAGAAACATCTATAAAAACAGCAGTAAAAAGGGCAGGTAATCCCGTAATTCTATACGCAAAACTTTTAATGCCCTGCTGATATAAGATTCAATGGTTTTTGGAGAAACCGCCATTTTTTCGGCTATGGCAACGTAAGTCATTCCTCCAAAGCGATTCATCACGAATGCCTCGCGCACGTTGGGAGGTAGTTTTTCCAATGCTTCGCCAATTGCGGTTTCCAATTCTTTTAAGGTATAGACTTCTTCCGGTTCTTCCGGTGAAGTGTAAATATCCGACAAAATGCTTTTTTCCCTGTACCGGTTTTCCAATTCCTGCTTCCGAAGATAGTCGGTACAACCGTTACGAACGGAAGTAATCAGAAAATTGCGGAAAGAGCTGTTTATATCCATGTTTTTGCGCTCTTTCCAGATTTTAAAAAATACATCCTGTACAATGTCTCTTGCAGTTTCTTCCTGGGTGATATACCGCATGGCGAACACACAAAGGGCAGGGTAAAATTCAAGAAAAAGTTCTTTGAAAGCCTGCTCATCGTCCTGAAAAGCAACTTTTCGAAACAAGTGATCAAACGCTGCATCTCTCTCTTTCATATTTGCCTGCTCTCTTTTTCTGCACTTTTCCTGCCTTTTCCTCTCTGCCTTCCCTTGCATCCTACCGCCTACAAGCGTTGATCAGCCGGAAATTACCCCTGCATCCTACCTCGCCCAACTGTCTCTGTCGAGGCTGCGGTAACTGATCGCCTCTGCCAAATGTACCGCCTTTATCGTCTCACTCTCCGCCAGATCGGCAATGGTACGAGCCACTTTCAAAATACGACTGTAGGCACGGGCAGAGAGAGCGAGCCGCTCCATGGCTGATTTCAGAAGTTTGAGTCCCGCCTCATCAGGCTGTGCATAGCGATAAAGCATCTTGCTGCTGATCTGTGCATTGCAATAGACACCCTGCACTTTCCGAAAACGCTCCCGCTGAATCTCCCTCCCTCTTATCACTCTCTGACGTATCACCTCACTCTTTTCTGCCATTGCATCAGCCGTGATTTTCTCGAAAGGGACCGGAACGATCTCGATTTGCATATCGATCCGATCCAATAAGGGACCCGATATCCTGTTAAGGTACCGCTGAACAGCACCGGGGGCACAGACACACTCTTTCTCAGGGTGATTGTGAAAGCCACAAGGACAGGGGTTCATGGCTGCGACCAGCATGAAGCTGGCGGGATACTCCACGCTGAAACGGGCACGTGAAATGATGATCTTGCGGTCTTCCAGCGGCTGACGCAGCACCTCCAGCACATTCCGGTTGAACTCGGGCAGCTCATCCAGAAAGAGCACACCGTTGTGCGCCAGACTGATCTCTCCCGGCTGCGGCCAGGAACCACCACCCACCATCGCCACGTCGGAGATGGTGTGATGAGGGGAGCGAAAAGGGCGACGGGCCATCAATGTCATGTGTGGACCTGTTTTGCCAGCCACACTATGTATCTTGGTTGTTTCAAGAGCCTCCTCCAGGGTGAAAGGAGGAAGGATGGATGGCAGCCTGCGAGCCATCATCGACTTGCCTGAGCCGGGAGGGCCAATCATGATCAGGTTGTGCCCACCCGCTGCTGCCACCTCCAACGCTCGCTTCACATTCTCCTGTCCTTTCACATCGGAGAAATCCTGATCAAAGGACGCACGCTCCTGCAGAAATACTTGCTTCAGGTCTACCACCTCACGCTTTAAACTGCTTTCCTTGTTGAAGAACGCCACTACCTGAAGAATATTCTCGGCACCATAGACAGAGATTCCCTCCACCACGGCTGCTTCTCCTGCATTGGCTGCCGGCAGGATCAGATCAGTGAAACCCTGTTCTTTTGCCATCACAGCAATGGAGAGGGCTCCTTTCAGAGGTAGGATATTGCCATCGAGCGACAGCTCACCCATCATCAAAGTGCGTGAGAGGCGATCGGTTCTAATCGCTCCCGAAGCAGCCAGCACACCTACTGCCA
>DPAC01000003.1 GCA_003517675.1 Porphyromonadaceae bacterium
CGGCAACTCACGATCCGTGATGTAATTGAAATAACTTAAAAATTTGAGCAGGCGGTATGCTTCGGAGTACTCGGGCACCGTGCGGGGCACCTGCATCAGGATCGGCTCGGCATGACGGCGGATGGCAGCCAGCTCATAGATCATGGCCGAGTTGAACATCACATCGGCATTCTCCTGAAATGGAAAGATCCACTTATCTTCACCCCGACGCACGCTGTCCCACCGGGAAATGGTCTGCTCAGCCGAGTATCCGCGGTAGCGATAGTCGCGTACGATGCGTCGCAACAGGCGGTTATCAGATGCGGGTATCCAGTTGTGATCATCGAGTGAGATGGAGGTGAGTGCTGAAACATAGACCAGAAACTTCTTCTCCTGCGGGATATGGGCTGTCAGCTCCGGGTTGAGGCCGTGAATACCTTCCAGGATCAGGATGCTGTTCTCTGCCATCTTCAGGAAATGCTTTTTATACTCCCTGGTACCGGTCACGAAATTGTAAGAAGGCAATTCCACCTCCTCACCCCGCATCAGCCGGAGCATATGCTCTTCGAAAAGGGGCAGGTCGAGTGCGTAGAGCGACTCGTAATCCTTCTCGCCATATTCATCGAGTGGCGTTTTATCGCGATCAATGAAATAGTTATCGAGTGAGATGCCCACAGGTTTCAGCATATTGACCATCAGCTGCACCTCGAGGCGTTTACGGAACGTGGTCTTACCGGAGGAGGAGGGTCCCGATATGAGCACCACACGCACCTCATCATGGAACCTGCGGGTAATCTCCTCGGCAATATCGGCAATCTGTTTTGCCTGGTATGCCTCTGCCACCTGTATCACCTCCGACATGCGGTTATCCTGCTTGGCCCTGTTCAGGTCCCCCACATTATCGAGTTTGCTGATCTTCAAAAACTTGAGATGCTCGCGATAGACATTTAACAGCTTCTCCTGTTTGATCTCCGGCTCCAGCTCTACCGGATGTTCACGGTTGGGCACCCGTAGCAGGTA
The DNA here is from genome assembly GCA_003517675.1 of Porphyromonadaceae bacterium. Classification (GTDB taxonomy): domain Bacteria; phylum Bacteroidota; class Bacteroidia; order Bacteroidales; family Dysgonomonadaceae; genus Proteiniphilum. Next base: position 1,000 of record DPAC01000003.1, read on the forward strand.
TCCGCCGTTATGTGGCTGGATATCGAACATGGTGATATAGCCCGTAGAGGGTGTCAGGCAGCCGTAGAAATAGTCGATATACTCCTCCAGCTTTGAATAGCGGGCATAGATCAGATCAGAGGTCTCCAACAGCAGTGCCTTGTCCTCCATCCCCCGCTCACGAAACAGCTTCACCACCTTTGATGTCTCTTCCTCCACCTGCACGAATGGGATGTCAGCCGCCACAATCTCGCGCATGCGATTGCGAATGGCATCCAGTACCGGTTTACCTACCGGCTGGTCGGACTCAATTTGAAAATAGTATCCCTTGGCCACGGCATGCTCAATAAACATCTCTGCGTTGGGAAGAAGGTCATCTACCGCTTTGGCCAGGATGAAACAGAGAGACCGCACGTAGGTGCGCATCGCCGAGGAGTCACTCAGGTCGACAAACTCAACCGTCTTGGGGCGGTATACCCGGTAGGCCAGCGACTCGGTCTTGTTGTTCACCTTTGCATTGGCAATCAGGTAGGGCATCCTCACATTGAAATGAGCGATCAACTCGGTCAATGGTGTACCGACAGGCACCTCTTTCTCCTCACCTGTGTTGCGACAGTATACTTTTACTAGGTCACTTATCATATTCATATTGTTTTTGGGGAGACGAATATACATCATTTTTTGCAGATGGGATGCCTTTAAGGTGTGAGACTTTGAAAAATCCAAAAAAAAGGGTGACCCGGCAAACTTTTTGGCTCCTCTCATTACCCGCTAATTAGTGTATGCTCTTTTTTTGAATCTCACTACCTCCATTTTCAGTTATTTTTTTTAAGTTTGTAAACGCTTTATATGTGAAAGATTGGAAAATGGAGTACGGGTTCATCGATTTCTTAAAGCTGGTTGGCTCATTGGGCCTCTTCCTGTATGGGATGAAGATCATGAGCGAAAGCCTGCAGAAGCTGGCAGGCAATAAACTGAGGAACATTTTGACGGCGATGACAAAAAACCGGGTGATGGGGGTCCTCACCGGCATATTGATCACCGCCCTGGTACAATCTTCCTCCGCCACCACCGTGATGGTGGTGAGCTTCGTGAACGCGGGGCTGTTGAGCCTGATCCAGTCGATCGGTGTGATCATGGGGGCCAACATTGGAACCACGGTGACCGCCTGGATGATCTCTTTCTTCGGCTTCGGCAAGTTCTCCATCAGTGCGCTCTCTATTCCGCTGATGGGAGTGGCACTTCCACTGATCTTCTCCTCCAAAAGCAGGAACAAATCGTTGGGCGAATTCATCTTCGGATTTGCTTTTCTTTTTATGGGCCTTGACTTCCTGAAAGCATCGATGCCCGACCTTCAAAACAACCCGGAGGTACTCTTGTTCGTGCAGAATTTCACCCATATGGGACTTCTCTCCACGCTCTTCTTCCTGTTGGTGGGAACCGTGCTGACCATCATCGTGCAGTCATCCAGCGCCACGGTGGCACTGACGCTGATCATGGCAGTACAGGGCTGGATTGACTTCCCCAGTGCAGCAGCCATGATCATGGGGGAAAACATCGGCACCACCATCACCGCCAATGTAGCAGCCCTACCGACCAACCTGTCGGCCAAACGAACAGCCTTTGCACACTTAATATTCAACGTGATGGGGGTGATCTGGATGCTCTTTGTCTTTAACCATTTCGTACAACTGGTTGACAATATCGTACCCAGCTTCGCATCGGTACGTCCATCTGGCATCACCTCCTTTGTGACATCCCTCTCACCCGAAACATATTCGCAGATTACCACCCTCTCCCGGGCTGAGCTCACTCCGGAGCTGGCCGCACTGCAGGACCAGTACCACACCTACCAGTCGGCCACCTCCTACGGGTTATCGCTTTTCCACACCCTGTTCAACATCACCAACGTTGCCCTGATGATCTGGTTCGTGAAGCTTTACGAAAAGATCTGTCTCATCGTGATCAGACCGAAAAAGGGAGAAGAAGAGGACGAAGAGTTTGCCCTGCAGTATATCTCCACCGGCATGGCCTCTACCGATGAACTATCCATACTGCAAGCGGAAAAGGAGGTGGAGGTATATGCTGCACGTGTAAAGAAGATGTTCGGATTCGTGAAGAAGATGACCAACCTGAAGAACAACGACAAGAAGTTCCTCAAACTATACAACCGGACAGAAAAGTATGAAGATATCAGCGACAGGATGGAGGTGGAGATCGGCTCTTACCTGAGCAAGGTGGCCGAAGGCAAGCTGAGCGATCAGAGCAAAGAGCGGGTACGCTCCATCCTGCGATCGGTAACCGAGATCGAGAGTATTGCCGACTCCGCCTGCAACATTGCACGCCACCTGAAACGTAAGATGGAAGCGGGCGTAGAGTTTGAGGAGAGCATGGTTGAAAACATCAACTCCATGTATGAGCTGCTGGATAAGGCACTGGACAACATGCAAAACCTGCTGAAGAACCAGAAAATCACCGAAAGTGACCTGGTGAACAGCAGGCACATTGAAAGCAGCATCAATGAGAAGCGGAACCTGTTGAAAAGGGAGAATGTGGAGAACCTTGACCAGAAGCTATACTCCTATCAGAACGGCGTCTTTTATATTGACATCATCTCCGAATGTGAACGAATGGGTGACTATATCATCAACGTAATCGAAGCACTCGAAAAGAAACAAAATTAGATGAAATGAACAACTGGAAGAAACGACTCGACATTGTCTACTCTACCAATCCCGATTACCATTACCGGCAGAAGGATGAGGAGAATGAAGCCATCATCCCCAAAGAGAAGCAGTTGCTACGCATCAGCCTGGACAAGCGCAACCGCAAGGGAAAGGCGGTGACACTGGTCACCGGTTTCCGGGGAAGCGACGAGGATCTGCAGGTGCTGGGCAAGCTGCTCAAAACGAGATGCGGCGTGGGCGGATCGGCCAAGGATGGTGAGATCATCGTTCAGGGCGACCACCGGACAAAAGTGCTGGATATTCTACAAAAAGAGGGATATGCCAAGTCACGCATCATCTGAGCGGGAGTTGCTCCATCTGATCAAAGCCTCAGCCGGATCGGGCAAGACACACCGGCTGACCGGTGAGTACCTGCGCTTGCTCTTTTCCCGTCCCAACAACCACACCCATATTCTGGCAGTCACCTTTACCAACAAAGCCACCGATGAGATGAAGTCGCGCATCGTGGTGGAGCTGCACCGACTGGCTTCTGGCAAGCCATCCAGCTACCTGGAGAGTCTGATGCAGGAGTTCACCTCGAGTGAGTCGCGCATCCGTGGGCTCTCCAAAGGCATTCTAGAGACCATATTACACGACTACTCTGCTTTCAACATCAGCACCATCGATCGCTTTTTTCAGCGCACCATGCGGGCATTCACCCGTGAAATTGGTTTGGCAGGGGGATACAACATTGAGGTAGAGGAGTCAACCATGCTGATGGAGGCTGTAGACCTGATGCTCTCTGAGTTGGACAAACCGGAGAACAGCACCCTTTCCGACTGGCTGCTGCGATACATGCAGGAAAGCATTGAGGAGGGACAGAACTGGAAGATTGAAAGCCAGGTGTATGAGTTGGCGGCACAGCTCACCAATGAGACCTATAAGTCATTGACAGCCGAGGAATTTGCTGTGATACAGGACAAGGAGTTTTTGCAGGCCTACCGTCAGATGCTGATGCGAATCATCAGAAGCTATGAGAATGAACTAAAAAAAGTAGGAGTAAAGGCTGTTACAATCATCCAAAACCATGGCTTGCAACCCTCCGATTTTATTGGTGGAAGCAGATCCCAATTTTTCAAACTGGAGCAGATAGCAAGGGGAGAACTGCCCAACCTACCCAACACCTTTTTCTCTTTTCCCGATCACCTGGAGGGATGGCGTGCAAAGAAGGCCCAACCGGAAATCGCATCTCAAATTGCGGAAGCCTATCACAACGGACTAAATGACTGCATCAAAGAAGTAATCAAACTCTACAATGAGCATCTCGCCTATCACACCGCGAAGGTAATTCTGCAAAACTTCTACACCCTTGGCATCCTGAGTGATATCAAAAAACGGCTGCGAAGCCTGCAGCAGGAGCACAACACCCTCTTCCTCTCCGACACCACAGAGCTGTTGAACCATATCATTGCCGGTACGGATGCTCCATTCATCTTTGAGAAAACAGGCACCCTCCTTACCCACTACATGATCGATGAGTTTCAGGATACCTCTCGCATGCAGTGGCACAACTTCATGCCATTGTTACGGGAGAGCCTCGCCTCCGGCAACTTCAACCTGATCGTGGGAGATGTGAAACAGAGCATCTACCGCTGGCGAAACTCTGACTGGCGCCTGCTGGAAGAGACAGTGGAGAAGGAGCTGCACAGTGAGAATATCCGCAGCCACCTGCTCGACACCAACTGGCGCAGCGATGCCCATATCGTCCGGTTTAACAATGCATTCTTTACAAATGCAGCAACACTCCTGCAGGAGGAGGTCAACAGGCTGATGACAGAAAATGAAAATCCCATTCCGGAAGCATCTCCCAATACCCAGATCAGGGATGCTTACGCAGAGGTATATCAGGAGCTGCCACCACATAAAAAAGATAGCGGCGGTCAGGTCAAAATAACTTTTCTAACCGAAGATGAAGATCAAAGCTGGAAAGAAAAAGCGCTGGAGCAACTGCCTCATGAGATTGAGTTGCTTCAGGATCAAGGGTATGCACTGAAAGAGATTGCCATTCTGGTCCGCACCAACAGAGAAGCGGTAGAAGTTGCAGACAGGTTACTGGCGTATGCCGATCAAAACGCTGGAGGCGATTACCGCTACGACATTATCTCCAACGAAGCGTTGCTGATCGGCAAGGCACAGGCTGTCAAGGCTGTGATTGCACTGATGCGCCATTTCCAGCATCCCAACGATCCCACCCGTCGCATGATGGCACTATATGAGTATGAACGCTTTCGGCGGCATATCGCTCCTGAAGAGGCAATCAAAAGTTATGCGGAACATTCCGGTGAATTCCCACCGGAGTTGCAGGCGCAAATCAAAGAGTTGGCAACACTTCCCTTTTACGAGATGATTGAGACCTTTTTCTCACAGACTGCCGATGCGCTGGATGAGAAAGAGAGTGCTCATCTGCAGGCATTTCTCGATATCGCTCTCCGTTTCAGCAGCAACCGTTCAGGTGATCTCAACAGCTTCCTGGAGTGGTGGGATGAGAAAGGTCACAAAAAGGCACTCTTCTCACCCGACAACCAGGATGCCATCCGGTTGATCACCATTCACAAGTCGAAAGGTCTCGGCTTTGGTGCTGTGATTATGCCCTTTCTCAGTTGGGACACAGACCATGGTGCCGGAAAGAGCCATATCATCTGGTGTAAACCCGGGGAGGCTCCATTTGACAAGTTGCGCATCGCACCCCTCAAGTATGGGAAAAGGCTGACAGAGACCATCTTTCGAAAAGATTACCTGGAGGAGAGACGGTTTACCTATATCGACAACCTCAACATGCTCTATGTGGCATTCACCCGTGCCAAACACCGATTGATTGCCTATGCACCCCTCCCCCTCAAACCTGAAAAAATATCCAACGTTTCAGACCTGCTCTGGCGCAGCATCACTTCTGCTCCTGAGCCTTCGCAAGAGGAGATGAAGGAGCTGGTCGACCTGCGCAACTATTTCTCCGAAGAGAAGCATTGCCTTCTCTATGGCGATGCCAAATCGGTCAGCAGGACAGAGAGTGACGAGGTGGTTGTCACCAAAACAGGTCAGTGGCATGCCATACCCATTGATAACCGCCTGCGGATGCGCCTCAACGGCATTGGCTACTTCACCGATGACGGCAGCCGCGATTATGGTAAGCTGATGCATGCCATCGTCAGCAATGTGGTGACAATGACAGACCTGCCACAGGCTGTAGAGCAAAAAATTTCAGAGGGGGAACTGCCTGAACAGGATCGGGATGAGATCGTTCACATGTTACGCAACCTGCTCTCTCATCGCGCAGTGGCTGAATGGTACAGCGGCAAATATACTGTATTGAATGAGAGAGAGTTGTTGCATCCCGAGTGGGGGTTCCGACGCCCCGACAGGGTGATGATTGGCCACGACGAGGTGATCGTGGCCGACTACAAGTTCGGAGAAGTGGAGGATCCGCGATATATCCGGCAGGTACACCGTTATGTGAAGGCCATCGAAGAGATGGGTTTTGAGCATGTGAAAGGATTTGTTTTTTATGTGAAGCTGGGAAAAGTTGTGCAGGTATGAAAGACAAGAGACAAAGGAGATCATGAGAGAGAGGAGAAACTGGCATTAAAAAAAACGTCCCTTCTCAACGATAAATTTTCAATTTAACCAGTTTGCCGTCCATGGCCGAAACGTACAACTCGCCGTCATCAGTGGGCAAAATCATATTGATCAGTCCGTTTGAGATCCTGTATTTCCAGAGAAAAGTACCATCAGATGCACCATAGGCGTAGATCAAACCTTTGTCGGTGGGAGCAAAGACCACGCCATTCTTTTCTACCACAGGTGTGGGAGCCAGTTCATATCCCATATCTTCACCCGATGAGATCCATTTGACTTTCCTTTCCGGAACGGTGGCATCAATTGCAAGCAGTTTACCGTCCATGGTTTTAGCATAAACGGTATTCCCGTCCTCCGAAATACCGATGGATTCGCGCATCCTGTTTTCCGGATCATTATACCGCCAGATTACCTCACCTGTTTTCTCGTCGAGCACCGTCATAAACCGATCCGGAGAAACGAGATAAATCCGTCCGTGAGTAGCGACCGGCACCACCTGGGCAGGTGAAAACATGCGGTTTGTGTGTCCGTTGTTCCAGATCCAGCGTGATTTTCCCGTTTTGGTATCGAGGGCATAAAATTCGTTTCCCCAGCTCCCAAAAAAGAGTACGCCGTCATTGACTAGTGGACGGGTGACCACGAAATTCTTCACACTGTCGAAATCCCATACCAGCTTTCCGGTAGTGGTATCCCATGCACGACAGTGACCATCTCCACCAGCAACCATGACTTTGTCAGCGGAGCAAGCGGGTGAAGAAACCACCGCTTTATCGTTTTTCAGCTTGAACTTTTCCTTTCCTGTAAGCACGTTCAATCCATATAAATAAGAATCAGTCGATGCGCACCATACGATGCCTTTATGGACCGTAGGCGTTGAATATATTTTGCCGCCGGTTTTATAAATCCAGCCGGATGTTCCGTCTTCAGCATGAACAGTTTTGATCTCACCCGCAGTGTTGGTGTAAATCAGCAGATCATCATGCAGAAACATTCCGCTACCCATATCACTTTTCTCATGAAGGCTCCACACTTCCGAAACAAAAGGATGATTTTCATTCATACTGCAATCGGGGCGCGGAGGGTTACTCTCCCACTCCGTCCGGTCAGTAGCGGAATAGGCCAGCCAGGGCGTCCTGGTTACTCCATTTACAAGCCTCTCCTGCAGAAAGATTGAATCATTGTCAATCGCAATGATGTTGTATCCGCCGTAGTCCTGTTTTGCCCGCAAGTTAGAACGGCACATTGCCGCATTCACTCCTTCAAAATTCATCGCCCTGTTGTTGTGTCCGTGACCACACAGCATCAGTTGCACATGATAGGGACGCAGAGCATCCATTACCTCAAACCAGTTGTTCAATCCGCTATCCATCGGGTAATGGTTCACGTAAATGATGGGTGTGTCCGCATCGGTATTCCCCAACTCCTGAAAAAACCAGGTGAGATTTTCGCGCGGAATTTGCCCCGGTCCCATACGCATGTTGGGGCCCGAAGCCATCCCGATAAACTTGTACCCGTTGTAGGTAAATCCAAATGTTTCGCCACCGAATATTCGCAGGAAGTCGTTCGTTCCGCTTTCCGACCAGTTGGAGTCGTGATTTCCAGGGATCGCATAATACGGAACATTCAAATCGTCCAGCAGGCACTTTGCGGTGCGCAGTTCATTGTAAGAACCGAATTCGGTCACATCGCCGGAAACAATGACAAAAGCGATATCAGTAAGTGAATTGATGTCCCTCACGGTACGGTAGAGATCCTCGTCATTGTTCGGACTGCCGACATGGGTATCGGTGATTAATGCGAATTTAAACGGTTTCTGAGGCTGTGCGAAAACAGTGAAACCGATTGTGATTAAAAGGATAGATACAATGCGTTTCTTCATATGATTTTTATTTTGCGCCATCCATTCGTCTTTTTGAATCTGACAAATATCGGCAAATATTGAGATATTTCAAAGTGATTTTTGACACAACGGGAAAACCCATCGTGATTAATCGGGAACTCATCCAAAAAAATCAGTTGAAACTTCCCTGATATCGGTATAAAACAGAAAAATCAATCTTTTCATCGGCAATTTTTATTGTCTTTTTTGTTTCCAGCATTTCGGCACAATTCATTCAGGTGAATGTAACACCTGATCACAGAAACTGGGTTTATAAACCAAACGAAAAAGTCAAATTCAATCTCTCTGTCACAAAAAACGAAATTCCTGTTCAGAATGTATCTGTTCGTTACGAAGTAGGTCCCGAGATGATGGCTCCTTCGAAGAGTGAGTCCCTGGTTATGAAAAAAGGGACAGCGACCATTGATGGCGGCACAATGAAATTACAGCGCCAAAGACCCTCTCTCTGGCCGAGGAGACCGGTCACGGGGCATACCCTGAACAGTGGGAGCATGCCACCGATTTTGCATTGAAACTACTCGGAAAATAGGGATTGAATATAGCAGAAGTTGTACCGGAGAAAGTTACATCAATGGCACAAAATAGGAGTGAAACTTTTTGGGCAGAAGTGTTGTTTATTGATGAAACGGACAAAGAGTCTGCTTCGAAAAAACCGAAAAGGTCAATCTTTTCAGAATTTTGTTATTGATTTTCTATCAATTGCAAGGGGTAAAAAAGCAAAAATAATTTTTCGGGAATTCAACAAATATTTTTTTCAATAAGATGAATGATATGGAAATACAATTCAGGCTAAACGACAATCAGCAGGGGAGTTTTTTTATCAATCAGGAAGGACGGCAGATTGCCGAGCTTGATTTCGAGATAAAGGATAATGTGCTGAACGCATATCATACGGCTGTTCGCCCCGAACTGGAAGGGCAGGGTATTGCCGGCAGGTTGTTCGATGAAATGGTAAAATATGCACGTGAAAAAGGATACAAAGTGATCCCCTCCTGCTCCTACATCCTTGCTAAATTTCGCAGGCATCCCGAAGATTTCACAGATATCTGGTACCGCTCGGAGGATGAGCCCACCGGAGAGGCATGCGGAATTAAACCAAAAAGGTAGCAGGGTTCCTGCACCTGCATAAAGGAACCCATCTCACAAAAAGGGTGATCCGAAGACCACAACCATGAAGATCAGTGCGTGAAGACTACAACAGTGAATCCGGGTTGAGATAGTTATGTTCAATATCCAGGAAGTACTTGTAGGTACCCACTTTCAGCTCAACACAGGCATCATAGTCGCAGACGATGATCCCCCTGGGGTGCAGTTGCAGCGCACTGATGGTCCACATTTGAGTGACAGCTCCCTCCACGGCATGATAGAGTGCCCGGGCTTTGTGATGGCCATTCACCAGAATCATCACCTCCGTGGCATCCAGCACGGTTCCGACGCCGACCGTCAGGGCGGTTTTGGGTACTTTTTCCACATCATAGTCAAAAAAACGTGAGTTGGCGATCACCGTATCGGTGGTGAGTGTCTTGATGCGGGTACGCGAGCTGAGCGAGGAGCCTGGCTCATTGAAAGCGATGTGTCCGTCGGGGCCAATTCCACCAAGGAAAAGGTCGATTCCACCCGCATCGGTTATGGCCTGTTCATATGCAGCGCACTCCGCTTCAGGATCATCAGCCATTCCATTGAGAATGTGCACGTTCTCTTTCTTGATATCGATATGACGGAAGAAGTTATCCCACATGAAAGTGTGGTAGCTCTGGGGGTGCTCCTCCGGTAGTCCGACATACTCGTCCATGTTGAAGGTGATCACATGTTCAAACGAGACAACACCTGCCTCATAGAGTTCGATCAGTGCCTTGTAGGTCAACAGGGGTGATGAGCCGGTAGGCAGTCCCAGCTTGAAAGGTTTATCGGCTGTGGGAGCCGCCTTAATGATTTTTGCAGCGATGTAGTTGGCTGCCCACTGTGCCATCTGATCGGCATTGGGTTGAATAATCAGTCTCATGTTTCAATATCTTTTTTATTGACAGTCAGATTTCTTACCGGGTATGACAGCTGCACCCGACAACAGCTTACAGGCCATGTTTCTGGCTAACGTCAGAGCTTTTTCCTCCACCTCATCCATCATCGCCTGCTTCATCACTACCGGATCGCTTACCAGCTCCACCTCAGACTCCTCTACAAAGGCAGCCAGCTGTTTGGCTGAGGCATCGGCCCAGGTGAAGCTACCGAAATAGCCGAAGAAGCGATTTTTGAGATATCTGTTCTGCAAGGCAGAGATAAGGCTCTCCACACCGGGGTAGAGCTTGTTGTTGTAAGTAGGTGACCCGATGATCAATCCTTTATAGGTGAAGACATCACGGATAATATCCGAGAGGGGACTCTTCGACACGTTGTGCAGCAGGATCTGACGGATACCGTTGGCAGCCGCTTCAGCAGCAATCAGCTCCGCCAGCTGTTCGGTATGACCATACATGCTCCCGTAGGCGATCACCAGTCCGTTTTCCGCCTCGTAGCGACTTAACCTGTCGTAGAGACCCACCACCTCAGCAATGTTCTCCTTTACTGTCCATACGGGACCGTGGGTGGAACAGATTGCCTCAATCGGCACCTCTGACAGTTTCTTCAGTGCAGTCTGCACGGGTGAGCCAAACTTCCCCACAATGTTGGAGTAGTATCGGATCATCTCACTCCTGTATCGTTCCGGGGAGAGCTGGCTGTCCAGCACACCACCGTCGAGTGTGCCGAAAGTACCGAACGCATCGGCACTGAAAAGCATCTTTTTCTCCTGAAGGTAGGTCATCATGGTCTCCGGCCAGTGCACCATGGGGGTAAGATAAAACTGCAGGTTGTTCCGGCCGAGGCTCAGCGTATGCATATCCTCAATCAGGATCACATTCCGTGTAATGCCATAGTAGCCCTTGAGCATCTTTACCGTATGTTTGTTTCCCACAATCTGAATATCGGGGTAGCGGCTGAGCAGCAACCCGATCGATCCTGAATGGTCCGGCTCCATATGATTAACGATCAGGTAATCAATAGGCTTGTCACCCAGCACAGCTGTCACCTTCTGAAAAAAGAGATCGGAGTAGCAGATATCCACCGTATCAATCAGTGCCCGTTTCTCGTCGTCGATGATATAAGCGTTATAGGAGACCCCATGAGGCAGCGGCCAGAGATTTTCGAAGAGATGTTTCGTGCGGTCGTTCACCCCCACGTAATACACATCTTTGGCAATTTCAAGTGGTTTATACATATTGAATAAGTTCGTAGTTCAAGGGAAAGCTAAAAAATTATTTCTTCTTTTGTCTGTAATGTTTAGCCATCTCCGACTGACGGGGCGTGTCTGCTTGCTCCGCAGGACGTCTCAGTGCGGCAACAATCAGCCAGATGCCCCAGATGATAAATGGAATGCTGAGCCACTGTCCCAGGATCAGGCCGGTACTTTCACGCAGGGCGATTTCAGAATCAACCTGTACATTTTTGATAA
>DPAC01000082.1 GCA_003517675.1 Porphyromonadaceae bacterium
GAATACCGAACTTGATAACCGGAAATCCCGTTTTTTTGTAACCATATATTAGCGTTCGCCTTCTGATGTGCTCTCCCTACCCTTGAAGGTATAGGGTATACCCAAGAGGTCGAAGACGAGCCGTTGTGCCGAGGTGGGTGTCGTGCAAACGTCTTTATATTTTCCCTCGAAGTGAACCCTGGCATATGTCTCCACCTTGCGCAGCATATCATGTTCCGACCAGTATTTGCGCTTCTTCTTGTCGATCTGAACCACCATCTTTCGTAGCCGTGCAAGGATGATCAAAGAGATGAAGGTCACGAAGATTTTACCCTTGATCGTCTGTTCGTTATGGTTCTTCAGGCGTCTCAAGTCCAGTAGATTCTTCTCATCATCGAAGTACAATTCCACCCCGTTTCTCTCCCGGTATTCCTCCAGTGCCTGAACCGCAGTTTTGGCAGAGGTAGAGAGGAGCACCCAGTAGCAACTGTCACTGTTGATGAACTCCTGTATCGCCTCATCGTTATAATTCACCGATCGGCCCCGAACCGGCGTGTTCTTGACGATAAAATACCGGTCATACATCGCCCGGTGTGTTTCTACAGGCTTGTCTGCTTCCAGCTCATCTTTCAATCTCCTTAGCTTTTGCATGAAAGAAGCAATGACCTTGTCTTTTCTCGCCGGGTCAAAATAGAGGTGATACCAGGTTCTGCCATGAGCAGGGGTAGTCTTGTAGATGATCTTCCCATACATGATGCTCCCGTTGTCCTCGATGAGGTTGTCCGGGCGTATCAGCGTATCGCGGTGTTCTGCGATCAACTTCTTTTGCCATGCGACATTAGACGGAACCGGGATGGTGAACTTGTAGCCCCCGCGTGACAACAGTTCAAGGTTGTAATCGCTATAGAAACCGCGATCCCCGACGAAGGTAAACCTCGGTACTTCCATCTTTTTCATCATCGACAACACTTGATCCAGGATCACCTTGTCGGACATGCTGCCTGGAAGCATCTGATACCACATCGGAAGACCGCTCTGGCACGAGGTAAGCAATGCCAGGTTGATTTGCTCAAGGTTTTCCCCATCCCTGTTGTACCCGTACTCCGCGTAAGGGTTGCGCTTCCCGTAGGTGCTCACGCTGGTCAGGTCAAACAAATGGGTCCCTTTTTCTGCATGTTCCCCCATCCAGAGCTGGAAGAACGTGTTGATTTTGTCCTCTTTCAATCTCTCGAGCAACTCGGACACCCTTTGAGAATTCAGCCCCAGCTTTCGCAAACCACGTTGTTCAAGCCAGTCCTCCGCATTGCTCAATGCCTTTCCCCTGCATATCTGGTAGTAAGATAGCGCAATGATCTTCCTGGCGTCATCCTCACCGAAGCTTTCAGTCAAAACAGGTAAAACCCCGCTATCCTGCGTCACCTTGTCCAATATCATGGTCTCTCCCACGAGGGTGGTATTGGAAACTACCTTGGGTTCCTTTACCTCCGCAGTTAGTGCCTGGATCATTTCCCTGTTTGTGTAGTACTTGTTGTAGATCGGCTTGCCATCAGCTCCCTTTTTGCCGATACAGGTGCGCCTGTGGGTTGAGTAACCCTTTTCCTTGTCCCAGTATGATTCATCTTCGTAGAGATAAACCGTCCCATCTTTTCCCTTGATTTCAATGACCCTCTTCCCCATGACCGTAATGTTTAAATATGGTTACAAATGTAACCATATTATTTGGGAAAAACAAGGGTTCGTCAAATTATTTTCATTATTTATCAGTAGATTACATGAATTTTTAAATTATCTGGTTAGAAAATGCGGGAATTACAGTTGATAAACTCAAAAAAGGCATTGCCAAACACCGGGACTATATCTTTACCTTCCTCGCCAATCCTGCTGTTCCTCCCACGAACAACGACTCCGAGAAGGCATTGAGACCGGCCAAGACCAAATTGAAAGTCAGCGGGTGCTTCCGCTCCGAGGAAGGAGCCGGGAACTATGCCACCGTTGCCTCCGTCATCCAAACGGCGATCAAGAACGGACAGAACCCCTTTGAGGTTCTTCAGGTTATTGCAACCCTTTCTCAAGCGTAGTTTCAAGTATAGCATAGTGATTGACGAATAGTCAGGACTCTCTGTCTAGACAGGGGGGACCTGAGTAGTTACCAAAGAAGACAAACAATTACTGATGAGTATTCTTCATGTAATCTACGATCATCTCAACAACGAAGATCTCTCAATCGATTTTATTGCGAAAGAGATAACCATCAGTAAGATTCAACTTTACCGTAAGTTAAAACAGATCACCGGGAAAACTCCTACAGAATTCATCCGCTCTGTTCGACTTGAACATGCTGCCAGACTGTTGAAGACAACCCATAAGACTGTCAAGGAGATCATGTATTCTTCTGGATTCAGTAATAAAGCATATTTCTACAGGGAGTTTCAGAAGAAATACAACAAAACACCCGGAGAATACAGAGGAATAGAAAATCAAAAAGTTACTAAGTAAATTCTTTTCCTCCGGCAATCACTTTTTTTGCTTCCTTGTCAAAGATGGCTCGCTGACCGGTGCACAGGGCGGCTGACACCATGATGTCTGTGATGGAATGGTGGTAACCGGCCTCTACGGGAGCATTTGTTTGGATGTTTTTCGCCCGTACGCATTCCGTCCAGTTTCTCATGTGTTCATTGGTCAACGGATTGGCTCCTGTATTGGAACCACTTTCCACCCTCAGTTTGCGTAACAGTAATCAGTTATGGTACCTGCTGCATATCTGCTGACTGTTCCTGGTTGGATCTAAAGTGCTACCTTCACTGCAGTGCCGGTGTAATCGATCATTGTGCCGGTAACATCACCATTCATGGCTTTCGGGTTCTTCTGATCCACATAGACGACGTTGAATCTCCTCTCCTGCAGCATGCCGTTGAACGTACCTTTTCGTTCCCCGATCTTCAGCGTTTTGTCCGCATCATTGTAGGTGAATGGGATGGTGGCATAATCACCTTTCTTGTAATTATAATTGACCCCTTCATCCTCATAGAGCGTGAAACTACCGTTGCGGCCTCCATAAACAAAGAGGGTGATGGTCTCAGGCTGCTTTTCATCACTGTACATGATCTCCGGTCCGTAGGGCACAATACTACCTGCCCGTGCGAAAAGAGGCATCCGCTCGTAGGGTGCATCTACATTCAATGTCTGGTTCCCGGCGATAAAGTGGCCGCTGTAAAGATCATACCATCCCTCACTGCCGGGGAAATAGACCTCCCTGCTGCGGGCACCATACGCATACACGGGACAGACCATCAGCGCCGGGCCAAAAAGGTACTGGTCGCCAATGTTCCTCACCTTTGTGTCATAGGAGAAATCCATCACCAGTGCGCGCATGATGGTGTAGTCGTTCAGCCAGGTCATGCCGGCAAGGGAGTAGATGTAGGGCATCAGCCTGTACCGCAGCTTGTTGTAGTAGAGCATGGACTGGTATGCCGGGTGATTGTCGGGTGCGATGTGAAACATCTCGCGGTAGGGAAACTGGCCGTGCGAGCGGAACAGCGGCACAAAAGCGCCAAACTGGTACCAGCGGGTATTTAGCTCACGCCACTCTTTTAGATCTTCGTTCTCAATGCCGGTGCGGTCATAGAGCCGCTGGGCCTCCTCATAACGCTTTTCCACGCAGAAGCCGCCGATATCCATGGTCCAGTAGGGGACACCCGACAGGGAGAAGTTGAGTCCCGCGGAGATCTGTGCTTTCATATCCTCCCAGCGTGTGGCGATGTCGCCGCTCCAGACAGCGGTGGAGTAGCGCTGTATGCCTGCAAACCCGGAACGGGTGAGGAGGAACACCCTTTTGTCGGGATCCACGCCGCGCTGCCCGTTGTAAATTGCCTCGGCGTTCATTAGCGCATAGGCATTGAAATATTGGGTGGATGGTCCCAGGGCGGTGGGCCCTTGTAACTGCTTGCGGTACTCCATCGAGGTATTGTCTTGTATGTTGGGCTCGGAGGCATCCATCCACCAGGCATCGAACCCCATGGGATAAAGCTTCTCCTCTAACTGTTTCCAAAAGAGTTTCCGCGCCCCTTCGGCATAGGCGTCGTAAAAGGAGCCGACGTATCCGGGACCGACCCAGTCGCGGATGCTGTCCTTCACTGCCTGCCGGTACATCCATCCCTTTTCGTCGAATGCCTTGTAGTTGTTGGTCGTGACATAGAACTTGGGCCATACCGAGATCATGATCCTCGCATGCATCGCATGCACGGAATCGACCATCCCTTTCGGATCAGGGAACCGCTCCGGGTCAAACTCATGATCACCCCAGGCGACTTCGGGCCAATAAAACCAGTCCTGCACGATATTGTCGATGGGTATCTCCCTTTTGCGGAACTCTGCCAGTGTGCTCAGCAGCTCATCCTGTGTGTTGTATCGTTCACGGCTCTGCCAGTAGCCCATGGCCCACCTGGGCATCACCTGTGATTTCCCCGTGACGGTGCGGTAACCGCTGATCACCTCGTCCATATCAATGCCGAAGATGAAGTAATAATCAATCTCGTTGCCCATCTCACTCCAGAGCGATAATTTGTTTTGCTCCTTTTCGGGTACAGGATCGAGCGCTTTCAGGGAGATATAGGAAACATCCCCGTCGGGCTCCCATTCAATGGTGAGGGGAACTCTTTCGCCTGCCTTCATGTAGAGGGAGAACTTATAGTCGTTGGGATTCCAGGCGGTGCGCCACCGCTCTTTCACCACCTCTTCGTTGTCCGCCTTTATGTTGGTGTATCCCGCGTAGCGGAGATGAAAACGATGGATACCGTCTTTTGTGGCTTCCATCTCACCTTCCCAGGTTATCTGTGCGCCATTCAGCGAAAAACCTTCAGGGAAGTTTTTGATCAACTCCAGGTTCTCGTAGTCGATGCTGGATTCCTGCCGTTCAATGGTTTCACCTGTTTGCTTATTTGTGTAAGTTGCCGTCAATACGCCCTCTTCTCCGTTTTTGCCAAATAGCTTAAACTGATCAAGTTGACCGTAGTCGCGTGGGTCGCCCCATTTGCTGAGGGAGTAGTTATCCCAGAGAATGCCGTAGTTCCTGCTTGAGACGATGAAGGGTATCGATACCTTGGTATTGTACTGGAACAGCGATTCGTTCTTTCCTTTATAGTTGAACTCGTCCGACTGGTGTTGCCCAAGCCCGTAGAACGCCTCATCGTCGGGCGATTCGAACACCTGGCGGAGGGTGTATCCTTTTGTCCCCTCCACCTCAATGGGGGTAAATGTTTTTCCGCCTCCCTCGTTTTCACGAAGGATTGCATTCCCTTTTTTGTCGAAAAAGGCCACCTCGCCGCTCTCTTTGTTCACTTTTGCATCCAGTGCACGGGTGGTGAGGATGACGAAGCGTGTATCTTCCGACACCTCAAACTTGCCGGAATATTCCAACTCCGGAACGGTGATCAGACTTTTCGCGGTGGAGAAATCATCTTCGGGTGACGCTGAAACACGGATGATACGGTCGTTAACCACCTGCAGCCGGATATGGTGCTGCTCACTGCTGCCATTCTTTTTTACCGTTACCGTAATACCCTCCTCTGTTTTTTGATAGGTCGATGAACTACAGCCCGCCAATAGCATGTAAAGGAGAAATGTAAAAATGAAAAAAAATCGTTGCATCGTATTTATGGGTTTATTTTTGCACCATTCACCAGTGCATCCAGTGTTTTCTGATCGGCAACTGCGTTAGCGCCAATGGTACATTTGTTTGTAACTTGGAAACAAATTAGCCCGTGAAACAATATTTTCACGGGACTAATTCAATTATGATTCCTTATCAAAACCAAGGTAAACTATTGTTTGGGTACAAATACCCAGAAATAGGCTGTCCCCCATTCTCCGGTTCCTGCCGGGGCATAGGCAAGAACCAAACGATCATCGGTCAAATGGAGAATATCATAGGTATTCACCGGTGCTTTCCCCTCATCGGGTGAGATGCCGCATAAAACGGTAACACCGACGGTTTTGAACTGACCTATGGCCCATGGAACACCTCCCGAAGTGACTTTCTTCTTGGCCATGTCAAAGGAGAATGAACCGACAGCGGTTGTACCGTCATTGCGTTTTTTCGTCAATGAGGCGCCACTGATGGAGAATACCATGCTGGAATTGGGTCCTTCACCTGGAGCTTGTTCTTCTACTCCATTCTGATCCAGCACCCACCATGACGGTTCAAAATTGGCGAGGTATCCGCCATTGCCCCAGCATCTGGAAGCAGCCCATACCCATTCCTTCTCTCCATCTCCACAGAGATAACCCCATTCTTCAGGTACCGGGAATGAGAGTTCCTCTATGTTCACAGTCAATGTTTTGGTGATGAAAGATCCATCAGGATTTAATCCCGTGAAGATGATATCATTATCTCCGGTGATTACCAGCAGCACGGTATCAGTCATTTTCGGGGAAACACCCACACCGTAATTCCAGCTTGACAAGACCGGACTGTGGTTCTCCATGACAATCTTATTTGATCTTTTTCCATTTACCATCACAGGAGTCACAGAAATATCCAGTTGATCCGCTGTAATGGGGTCACCCATCGGTAACCTGTTCTCTATTGGTTCACATGCTGTAATAAATACCATGCACAGCATTGAAATATATAAAATGCATTTACTCATAATCTTGCGATATTAATTAATAGGTGAAACAATGTAAGGAATTACCAACCCGTGAATTCAGCATCAGGGGTTCCCCATCCTTTGTTTTGCGTAAGGACTCCGTCTGAAAGTTGAATCTGTGATTGAGGAATAGGCCAGAATCCACCTGTGGCTTCGTAACGGGCTTTATAGCCTCCACCAAAAGCTTTCATCACTGCATCAACGCCACGATTCTTGATGGCTACACCCTCCTGTTTAGCTAATTGAGTGGCCGCATCTCCCCATCGCATCAGATCGAAATAGCGCAGACCTTCAAAGGCCAGTTCCCAGCGGCGTTCTTTCTTGATTGCGTCGAGTGAATAGGAAACCGGTGGCAGGCCTACCCGCGCGCGTACCCTGTTTAAACCGGTTGCATCCTGCGACAATTCAGAATGCATCAGCAAAACATCGGCAAATCTGATTAGCACCAAGTCTTGTGTGTGAGCCCTTTGATAATCAACAATCGCCCCATCTGTGAGAATGGCGTATGAGATCGTAAAATTACCTTCATCATCATAAGCAGTGACTGGTACATATTTCTTTTGCCAAAAACCGGTTTCTTCCATCTGTTTATCTGCGCCCCATTCATAACTCTCCAACTCAGTTTCGACATTCAGTATAGAGGCGGTACGTCTCAAGTCAGTCGGTTCAGCCTGTCTCCATTCATTCCACATCTCAGAGTTCACAGGCCCGGCTCCCCAACCCTGACCAAACGGAAACGTGGATTCACCACCATTACCGGCGCGCAGCCCAAAATGCAGGTTGTATTGATTGGAATATCCCAATGTAAATTGATCACCCCAATCTACGGAAGTACCAAATTTAACGGCAAACACAGTTTCCTTGTTTCCATCTCCAGCCCACTGCAGGCCTTTCCCTTTGGTGAACTCATAATGCTCAACGGTATACTGATTGGTGTAGGGCCACAGGTTCCTGAAGTCACCCACCAAGTCGTGGCCACTTTGGGAGATGCATTCTTCCAGCCAGCTGATCACATCAGCCTTGCTGACAGTGCTAGTGCTGCCTTCTTCACCCGCGAGAGGAAGGGAGTCGACCCCGTAGTAACCAGTATAGAAGAGGAAGACACGTGCCATCAGTGCCTGGGCAGCCCATTTGGTGGCGTGTCCTGCCTCTACTGATCCGTAGGGAGTATCGTACATCATTTCGATTGCATTCTTCAGGTCGGAAGCAATCTGTGCGTAGGTTTCCGCAGCAGGAGACTTGGGGATGTTCTCAGCCTCGGTCTTCAACACCAGAGGCACTTCGCCGAAGGTCTGTGACAACTCAAAATAAAAAAGTGCCCGTAGGAAATAGGCTTCACCCTTGAACTGGTTTTTCTGGGCTTCACTCTCCCATCCTTGACAATTGTCAAAGGTTTCCAGTGCCATATTCGCACGGAAGATACCCTTGTAACGAGCCTCCCAGTATGTACCAAAACGATTGGGCTTGGTGTTCATCAGGTGATCGAAACCCTGCATATCTTTGTCGTTTTCTCCTCCACCTCCAAAACGATCATCAGAAGCAAGCTCCGCCATGTAAAAATGGGTATCTGCCGCATTGGATATTGCCATGCTCAGGGTACTATAGATCCCTGTCAGTGATTTTTTTGCATCATCCAGCGAGGTGGGGAAATTACCCGTATTTTGTTTTGTGTAGTTTTCAGTATCGAGAAAGTCCTCACATCCGGAAAATGACACCGTTAAGACGACTG
>DPAC01000126.1:0-503 GCA_003517675.1 Porphyromonadaceae bacterium
ATCGAGGCATGGCGGATCCTGGAGGCGAAAGAGAAGTACAACCTGCCTGATTACACCCAGTAATGAGGTAGAAGCTTCCAGCTGGTTGATATGAATAGTTCCGATTCCCTGGAGGAGTATATCCTCCGTCACATTGATGAAGAGCCAGCGTTGCTGCGGGAGATCCACCGCGAGACACATCTGAAGCTTTTACACGGCTTCATGGTTTCAGGTCACCTGCAGGGGCGGTTGTTAAAGATGCTGGTGCGGATGATTCATCCCTCGCGGGTATTGGAGATTGGTACTTACACCGGCTATTCGGCTCTTTGCATTGCTGAGGGACTGGAAGGGGATGCCAGGTTGCATACCATTGAGATCGACGATGAACTGGAGGAGAGGATCCTTCGCAATTTCAGCCGCTCCTCCGTCGCAGACAGAATCACGCTCCATATTGGCGATGCGAGAGAGCTTCTGCCCCGTTTTGAGGATGTTTCTTTCGACCTTGCCTTTCTCGACGGGGACAA
>DPAC01000126.1:791-1361 GCA_003517675.1 Porphyromonadaceae bacterium
GCACCGTCCGACAGACAGACACAGGGGATTCAGGAGTTTAACGAACGATTGGCCGGCGACAACCGTGTGGAGAAGGTGATTCTGCCGCTCCGCGACGGGTTGACGCTGATCAGAAAAAAATAGAAAACGATGGAATCGAATAGACAACAAAAAATCAATCGGTTGATCCAGAAAGAGCTGAGTGAAATCTTCCTGCTGGAGACAAAGAAAATGCACGGTGTCTTTATCTCAGTGACCAATGTGAGGGTGACTCCTGACCTGAGGATTGCCCATGCCTACCTGAGCATCTTCCCCTCCGAACGGTCGGAGGAGCTGATTACCAATATCAACGATAATGTGAAGTCGCTGCGTTACGACCTGGGCAAGCGGGTGGGTAAGCAGTTGCGGGTGATTCCCGAGCTAAACTTTCACCTCGACGACTCGCTCGACTACATTGAGAATATTGACCGATTGTTGAAAAACGACTAATCCAGGTAGTTTGAACCTCTCCTTCTTCATAGCACGTCGTTACCTCTTCTCGAAGAAATCGCACAACGCCATCAATGTGATTTCAGCTATCTCGGTGTGTGG
>DPAC01000126.1:1676-2926 GCA_003517675.1 Porphyromonadaceae bacterium
CTACCCGGCATACAGATCATCTCTGAATCGCTCGAGGAGAACGCACTCTTCAGATATGGCCAGCAGCAGGTACCGGTACGGATGAAAGGTGTATCAGAAGAGTTTCGGCTGATGACCGACATGGATCGGTTAATGATCGATGGCACTTTCCGTCTGCAGGAGGATGTGGTCAACTACACCACACTGGGTGCGGGATTGGCGGCTACACTGGGAGCCCGGCCCGGTTTTATTGAGCCGGTGGAGGTCTATGCGCCGCGACGCAATGTACGGGTCAATCTTGCCAACCCTTCAACCGCTTTCACTACCGCCTATCTGCAGGTGGGAGGGGTGTTTTCCCTCAACCAGCCGCAGGTAGATGAACAGATGGCGATTATCCCGATTGCACTGGTCCGTGAGTTGCTAAGCTATGATCACAATGAGGTTACCTCACTGGATATCAACCTGGCACCTGATGCATCGGTGAAGAAGATAAAAAATGAGATCCAACGCCTGTTAGGTGATGAGTTTCTGGTGGAGGACCGCTATGAACAACAACGTGAGTCCTACCGAATGCTGCAGATAGAGAAATGGGTCACCTTTCTCATTCTGGCTTTCATCCTGCTTATTGCCGTCTTCAACGTGGTGGGATCACTTTCCATGCTGATTGTGGAGAAAAAAGCTGATATCCTCAGCCTGCAGCATATGGGTGCATCCAACCGGTTGGTGGCGCGTATCTTTCTCTATGAAGGATGGCTGATTACCTTTATCGGTATCCTCTCCGGGATGGTGATGGGTCTTTTGCTCTGCCTGTTGCAGCAGCACTTTGGACTGCTACGCCTGAGCGATGTGCCCGGTGCTTACATTATCGACGCCTACCCGGTCATCGTAAAATTCAGTGACCTGCTGGTGGTCTTCGGGGTGGTCAGCCTGATCGGCCTGCTTACGGTGCTCTATCCGGTGAATAACCTGAAGAAGCAGTTGACAACTGTAGGCAGTATGCAGTCAACATGAGTGGAATGGGAATACTATCGTGGGTTTGCATAAATTAAAATGAAAAACAAAATATGAAAATTGCAGTTGTTGGAACGGGCTATGTGGGACTGGTGTCGGGTGCCTGCTTTGCCGAGATGGGAGTGGATGTGACCTGTGTCGATATCGACCAGCAAAAGATTGAATCGCTGAAAAAGGGAATCATTCCCATCTATGAACCTGGACTTAACAGGATTGTAGAGCGCAACAGTGAGGCAGAACGACTTCACTTTACCACCGAC
>DPAC01000126.1:3189-3779 GCA_003517675.1 Porphyromonadaceae bacterium
GACCTATCTCAGGTGATGAAGGTGGCAGAGACCATTGCTGATCACATGACCCATCCCTTGCTGATTGTCACTAAAAGCACCGTGCCGGTGGGCACCTCCTACCGCATCCGCGACCTGGTGCGCAAACGACTCGACAAGAGAGGCCTGACGGAGCTCTCTTTCGACGTAGCCTCGAACCCCGAGTTCCTCAAAGAGGGCGCCGCGATCAATGATTTCATGAGTCCCGACAGGGTGGTGGTGGGCGTGGAGAGCGAAGAGGCCAAGGAGCTGATGTCAAAGCTCTACCGCCCTTTCATGTTGAATAACTTTCGCGTGATCTTCATGGATATCCTCTCCTCGGAGATGACCAAGTATGCATCCAACGCGATGCTGGCCACCCGCATCAGCTTCATGAACGACATTGCCAACCTCTGCGAGCGCGTGGGTGCCGATGTGAACATGGTGCGTCGCGGCATGGGCAGCGACTCCCGCATCGGGCGCAGTTTCCTCTACCCCGGCTGTGGCTACGGCGGCAGCTGCTTCCCGAAGGATATCCGCGCGCTGATCAGTGTAGCGGAGGGTGTCGGCTATGAGATGAAGCTGCTGAAGGC
>DPAC01000126.1:4000-5378 GCA_003517675.1 Porphyromonadaceae bacterium
GAACAACCAACAGAAGAATATCCTCTTTGAGAAATTGAAGAACCACTTCGATGGGAAGCTGGATGGTATGACAGTCTCCATCTGGGGACTCTCTTTCAAGCCGGAGACCGATGATGTGCGTGATGCACCCTCACTCACGCTGATCCGGAGCCTGCTGGATGCCGGTGTCACTGTTCGCACCTACGATCCGGCAGCCATCAGGGAGGCTCAACGGGTGCTTGGTGATGTGGTTTATTACGCCAACGATATCTACGATGCGGCACTCAATGCCGATGCGCTGATCGTCCCCACCGAGTGGAAAGAGTTCCGTCTTCCTAACTGGGAGGTGTTGAAGAAGATTATGCACCGCCTTGTGGTGATCGACGGCCGTAATATCTACAACGGTTCCGAGCTGGCTTCCCTCGGTTTTGCCTACCACGGCATCGGACAGAAGTGATGATTTTGAAAACCGTTCTTTTTTTGAACAATAATGAGCTGAGTTTGTTTTTTCATAGTTAAATATACCTCCACAAACCGGAAATACCGGATCGAATCATATGAGAAAAGGAGTCGCCATACTGCTCACAATGATCATGCTGCTGACCGGCATCCAGCCGGTGCTGTCGCTGCATCTCTGCGGTGGTACACTCTTTTCCGTCTCCCTGTTTGATGAGATATCCGCCGTTTCCTGTTGTGATATGCCGGAGCCGGCTATTACGGAAGACAATCCGGCGATCGCGGTCTATCAGCCCGACTGCTGTGACTTCCAGTCGCTGAAACTCGCCACGGATGACTTCAGTCACGATGCGGAACAGTATATCCTCCGCAACCAGACTCCTGTCACAGGACCTCTCTGGGCTGTGATTTATGCTCTGTTGGAGCAGATCCCCTTCGATCAACCTCTTACACACCGGCAACTCTTTCCCCCTGCCGGACTGAGCAGGCTCACTGCCGACCTGCTCACCTTGATCTGCATCTACCGACTATGAATTGTTGAGGTTGCTGTGGCAACCTAACCCTCAGCCATTCCTGCAAGCGTGATTGCAGGAACTATCTCTTATGGGCCATCTGCAAATCAAAAACAATTCATCATGCTTCAAAAAGTAATTCATTACCTGTTGCACAACAGGCTGATCACGATGTTGCTATTGCTCGTGATCATCATATGGGGCATCTCCACCGCTCCCTTTAACTGGTACAGCCTGCTCCCGCGCGACCCGGTACCGGTGGATGCCATCCCCGACCTTGGCGACAATCAGCAGATTGTGGCTACAGAATGGATGGGACGCTCACCCAAAGATATCCAGGATCAGATCACCTATCCGCTCACCACCTCACTGCTCGGCATTCCTGGCGTGAAGACCATCCGCAGCACTTCCATGTTCGGGATGTCGTTTAT
>DPAC01000126.1:5682-6611 GCA_003517675.1 Porphyromonadaceae bacterium
CCCGAAACCGGTGACCCTGCCGGAGGTTGGGATCCCGACGAGTTGAGAACCCAGCAGGATTTCTATGTCAAATATACACTTTCATCGGCTGAGGGTGTGGCTGAGGTGGCATCCGTGGGCGGTTTCGTGAAAGAGTACCAGGTGGAGATCAACCCAAATTCCCTGCGCGCCTACAACCTCTCCATCATGGATGTGATGAATGCCATACAGAAGAGCAATCTCGATATCGGTGCGGAGACGGTAGAGATCAATAAGGTGGAATATCTCGTCAGGGGGCTGGGATACATCAAAAATGTGTCCGACCTCGAAGAGGCAGTCATTACGGTCCGCAATGGCGTGCCGGTAAAAATAAAAGATGTGGCCTTTGTCAATCTCGGTCCTGCCACGCGACGCGGCGGCCTCGACAAGGAGGGGGTGGAAGCCGTGGGGGGCGTGGTGGTGGCACGCTACGGTTCCAATCCGCTGGAGGTGATCAACAATGTGAAGGAAAAGATCACCGGGATGGAAGCCGGATTACCCCAAAAGACGCTTGCCGACGGCACCGTCTCTAAGGTGACCGTAGTCCCCTTTTACGACAGAACCGGTGTGATTCATGAAACGATCGGCACGCTGGAGACCGCGCTGACCCATGAGACACTGATTGCCATCATCGTGATCATCGTCATCATCCTGAACCTCAGGGCATCGATCGTCATCTCCAGCATACTCCCGGTAGGGGTGCTGGCCACCTTTATCATCATGCGTTATGCAGGTATCGATGCCAACATTGTTGCACTCTCGGGCATTGCCATCGCCATCGGCATCATGATCGACATTGGAGTGGTCTTCGTGGAGAACATCATCCGGCACATGGAGATGGAGGAGAACAAGGGGATCCGAAAAGGCAAAGCCTTTGCCGACCTGATCTACAGGAGTGTCACTGAAGTATC
>DPAC01000033.1 GCA_003517675.1 Porphyromonadaceae bacterium
GTGCACGATCCCATGATGGTGGGCGAAGTGGGCTTCGACGGTCAGATCATGAACTATTTCGTGAAGTATGGGGTGAGCTACATCCTGAAATCGACCAACGCCAACTCCATCACCATGGTGGTGTGGGACAACGAGAAGAGTCTGCAGCTGATCAGGCAGCTCAAAGAGGTATTCTATCAGGTGAAAGCAGAGCCAATGGCCATTGTCTGTGCAATGGGTACCAACATCGCCCTGCCAGGTTTCCTCTATCAGGCTGCTAAAGCCTTATATGAGAAAGGAATCAACGTAGAGAGCTTTGCTCAGTCGCTCATGCAGATAAATATGCAATTTGTGATTCGGCGCGAGCATTATGAAGATGCGGTGATTGCCCTTAATGACGCGCTCTGCAAGAAGAGAGAGATCGCTCACTAACGCAAAGTCGATACCCTTCTGAAAGGTGAAGCAGACCCGTTACTCCTCTTCATAGGTTTGATATAGAAAATCGTTGTAGGGGAAACGGGTGATGTGAATCTCTTTCACCTTTTCATAAATGAGCTGCTTGAGTGCATCGATGTTCTCTTTCTCCTTTGCCGAGATGAAGATGCAGTTATCCCTGATCCTGTTTATCCAGGTTTGCTTCAGCTCCTCCAGTGAGTAGTGTTCTCGTTTTTTCGGCGTGAGGTCATCCTCCTCTTTCACCACATGCGAGAACGCATCGATCTTGTTGAATACCAGGATTACCGGTTTCTCGGTGTCATCGATCTCATGAAGGGTCTTCTCAACCACCTCTATCTGTTCCTCAAACGCGGGATGGGAGATGTCCACCACGTGCAGGAGGATGTCGGCTTCACGCACCTCGTCGAGTGTGGACTTGAATGACTCAATCAGATGAGTGGGCAGCTTGCGGATGAAACCCACCGTGTCGGTCAGCAGGAAAGGGAGATTCTCGATGGTCACCTTGCGCACCGTGGTGTCGAGCGTGGCGAAGAGCTTGTTCTCGGCGAAGACATCGCTTTTGCTGAGCAGCGTCATCAGCGTCGATTTACCCACGTTGGTATAGCCAACCAGCGCCACGCGTACCAGCTTACCCCTGTTCTTGCGTTGCACCGCTTTCTGCCTGTCGATATCTTTCAGCTCCTGCTTGAGGTGTGCAATCTTATCGAGGATGATGCGCCGGTCGGTCTCCAGCTGCGTCTCCCCCGGACCGCGCATGATGGTGCCTCCACCACCGCGCTGCCTCTCCAGGTGGGTCCACATGCGGGTGAGGCGTGGCAGGAGGTACTGATATTGCGCCAGCTCCACCTGTGCCTTGGCGTGTGCGGTCTGTGCCCGCATGGCGAAGATGTCGAGGATCAGGCTGGTGCGGTCCATGATGCGGATATTCAGCTCTTTCTCGATGTTGCGGATCTGTTTGGCGGAGAGCTCATCGTCGAAGATCACCACCCCCACCTCATTCTCCTCATCTTTCACATATTCCTCTATCTCCTGCAGCTTCCCCTTGCCAACGAAAGTGACAGGGTTGGGCATCTCCAGATGTTGCAGAAAGCGCTTACCCGGTACCAGTCCGGCCGTCTCGGCCAGGAATGCCAGCTCATCGAGGTATTCCTTTGCCTTCTCCTCATTCTGCTCCGGGGTGACGAGTCCCACCAGCAGGGCGGTTTCACTTTTTATTTCGTTGGTAATGAAGTCTTTCATAATTGAAAAATTGAATTTGAAGTAAAGGGATGATGGTCGCTGTTGCCGGAGCCGCCGAGGCCGGCCTGCTCATGGAGGGTTCTCATCATCTTAGAACCAGAAGCCGAAACCGGCGGTTAAAAGCAGCTGGGAATAATCATTGATAAACTGATATTTCAGTTCGAGATTGGCCCTGACACGGTAACTGATGTCATGCTGGAAGCCTAATCCCAGGCTTGCTCCCAGCCGGTGGTTGGTATGCTCCTCCATTGCTATCGCACCGGCAGCCGTCGGATCATGGTGCCAGTTGGAGTAGTGGACGCCTGCCAGCGGGTAGAGCGACGCGGCATAGCTGAGGGGCAGGATGTAGTGCAGATCGGTCTCTGCCATCCAGAGACCCTCACCCTTCCTTTCAAGGAAACGGGTGTAAGAGGGCACAAAGCGCAGGTTATTGGTCAGGTAATAGTGGAGATGTACCCCCGCACCGGGACGTTCCGCAGCCGATGCATATCCTGCATGGACTCCCACACCCCAT
Organism: Porphyromonadaceae bacterium; assembly: GCA_003517675.1. GTDB lineage: Bacteria > Bacteroidota > Bacteroidia > Bacteroidales > Dysgonomonadaceae > Proteiniphilum. Next base: position 2,189 of record DPAC01000033.1, read on the forward strand.
GTGCCTTCAAATTGGGCATGCAGTGTTGATATTGAACAGATCAGTGAGATCAGCAAAACCAATCTTTTAACCATATGTGACCGTTTTATCATTCTTCGCAAAGATAACGAAATCAATGAAAAGATGCATCATCTAAATGATCATGCCACTACCCAGGCAGAGACGGCAGTCGCGGTCATAGACCACGCCAAACTGGCCGGCGGCGATGCCCTGTACCGGTACCTCCGACTCGATGCGATAGAGATCGCCGATGCGGCTGATCCTGCCCCTGGTGAACTCGGGCGTATGGCGTATCTTGAAAGTGATCTCTTTCTCACCGGTGAAATCACCCCAGATGTCCCTGGTGATGAAGTCAAAACCCTGCAGGTTGATCACATCACCGTATTGGTGACGGGTGTCATACCCTTTTGAGACGTAAACGATGTTGCGATTCACATCTTTCCTGATCACGAACCAGGGTCCGCCGCTCAGTCCCAGCCCTTTCCGCTGGCCGATGGTGTGGAACCAGTACCCCTGGTGCTTCCCAAGGATATTGCCGGTCTCCAGCTCAACAATCAACCCCTCTTTCCTTCCCAGGTAGCGCTCGATGAACTCATTGTAGTTCACTTTTCCCAGGAAACAGATCCCCTGACTGTCCTTGCGCTGTGCCGAAGGCAGCTGCTGCTCCGTGGCGATGGCGCGCACCTCCGATTTAAGCAGGTCGCCAATCGGGAACATCAGCCTGGAGACCTGCACATAGCTGATCTGCCCCAGGAAATAGGTCTGGTCTTTCACCTTGTCCTTCGCCGTGGAGAGCCAGGTAAGACCTTCCTTCTCGGTGGTAGTGGCATAATGGCCTGTGGCAATCCGGTCGAACTGGTGGCCCCATTTCTGCTCAAAGACACCGAACTTGATCAGCTTGTTGCACATCATATCGGGGTTGGGGGTCAGTCCCCGCTTTACGGAATCGATGGTGTAACGCACCACGCTGTCCCAGTACTCCTCATGCAGGGAGACGATCTCCATCCTGCAGCCATACTTCTTCGCGATGAAGGAGACAATCTCAATGTCCTCCTCGGAAGGACAATCGATGTATCCATCCTTGTCCTCCATCCCAATCTTTATGTAGTAGATGACCGGATCGTGGCCCATCTCTTTCAGGCGGTGCACCACTACCGAGCTGTCCACCCCACCTGAAACCAAAGCAGCTATCTCCATTGTTGGTTGGTTTTGAACTGCAAAGGTACGAATAAGAATCGAATTGGCTGGTATGCTCCATGAACGGGTTGATGATCTTTTAACCCGTAAAATAATCGAAACAACAAAAAATAATATTACCTTTACAACTTCCGAATAGAGTGCGGCCAAGCATCTAATTGCCGGGACTGGTGATGGTGGTGTCCGGGAAACGGATCTGCCTCCTCCCCCCTGTCCCCGAAGCAGATTCGGGCCAT
>DPAC01000006.1:0-443 GCA_003517675.1 Porphyromonadaceae bacterium
TGGCGGGTTTGCTCATAATCAGGTCCGATGTTGCCCAATCCCGCAATCAAATATTTCATCACATAGCCTGTTAGGTTACTGAGCCTTGGCAGCAGCACCTCTGGCAGCACGTGTCAGCTGTACGCGGCATACCACTGCGTTCTTCGCGTTCAATATCTCCAGGTTGTCAAATGCAAGATCTCCCACCTGAATCGATTTACCAAGTTCCAGATTCTCCACATTCACCACCAGCTCTTCCGGCAGGTTAGCAGGCAGCGCTTTCACTTTCAGCTTACGAATGTCGAGCGAGAGCTTACCACCGGCTCTCACACCGGCTGCAAGTCCTTCCAGACGTACCGGGATCTGAATCACCACCGGTTTATCTTCAAATACATGGAGGAAATCAATATGGAGGATGTTGTCTTTCACCGGGTGAAACTGGATCTCCTTCACGATACCCATCA
>DPAC01000006.1:794-1778 GCA_003517675.1 Porphyromonadaceae bacterium
TTTTCTAATTGTTGTTTTGTGTGTTACTCAAAATAAAGCTGCTTTCTTTATTTCCCATCACACTTGGGAGCCCTCAAAAAAGCGGCGCAAAGATAGTGATTTTCTTTTTATTGTGCAATTATTCACCGGCTCTTTTTCAGGCGATCCATCGCTATCTGCAGCTCAACAGCCAATTATCTCACAACAAACCTTCTTCTTTTCCAATTTCCTGCAGGTAAATAGCAAAAAAATAACTACTTTTGCAGTTCGAATGTAGGTTCACTGAGGTGAGGCACTTTTCGCCGCGGCATGAACAAGGGTGAATAGGGCTAAAGCTCACTCAGCTTAACTAAATAAGTTCATTTAAACGATGATAAACAGGAATTTAATTCGTATCCGGATTGTACAGATCGTCTATTCATGGTACCAGAATACGAATAAAGATTTGCGTAGCGCAGAAAAAGAGCTTCTTTTCGGCCTGCAAAAATCATATGATCTTTACTTCTATCTGCTCTCACTGATGGTGGAACTGACCAAAGCATACGAAAGCAGGGTGGAGGCCAAGAAGAACAGACATCTCCCCTCCTGGGAAGATCTCAACCCCAACACCCATCTGATCAAAAACAGGTTCATGCAACAGCTGATCCGTAACAGGCAAATGCGGCATTACCTGGCCGAAAGGCCGATGATCTGGGATGCTGACACCTCATTTTTGAAGAACCTGCTCGACACCATCCTCGACTCCGATATCTATAAGAGCTATTCAGAGATTCCCTCTCCCAGCTATGAGGAGGATCGCGAGTTCTGGAGGAAGTGCTTCAAGCAGTTCATCTACCTCAATGAAGAGCTCGATGAGATACTGGAAGATGAGTGCATCTACTGGAATGATGATGTTGAGATTGTTCAGAGCTTTGTTTTGAAAACCATCAAGAAGTTCTCAGAGGAGATGGGTGAAGAGCAGCCACTGCTGCCCATGTTCAAGGATGAAGAAGACCGCGAATTTGC
>DPAC01000006.1:2119-9573 GCA_003517675.1 Porphyromonadaceae bacterium
GCAATTGTGCAGGAGATCAAACAAGAAAATCGTATCTTTAAAAATTAATTTACACACTCTAAAAAATTATTTGTATGAATATTCTATTACAAGCAGCACAGGGAGGCGGCATGTCTGGCATGGGTAGCACCCTCTTCATGATGGTGGCTATCATCGCCGTATTTTACTTTTTCATGATCCGCCCACAGCAGAAGAAACAGAAAGAGTTACAGAGGAGCCGTGAAGCAATGAAGGTGGGAGACAAGGTGGTCACCTCCGGCGGCATCCACGGCCGGATCAAGGAGGTAGGTGAGAACTGGTTCCTGATAGAGGTTGCCGATGGGGTGAAAATTAAATTTGATAAAGCCTCGGTCTTTGCCTCTACAGCAGATGTAACGGCACCCTAATAATATTCGGGTCATGGAGGTAAAAGCCATCATTGAAAAATGGAAACCTAAAGTAAAAGACTTTTTTTTCACCTTCCCGTGGAAAAATACGCTCTTTTTTTTATTTTTTCTACTGCTGGCTTTCATCTTCTGGCTGATGCTCTTCTTCCAAAAGGAGAATGTAGAGGGGACCTACCGTATTCCTCTGAAGTACACCAACATCCCTGAAGATGTGGTCTTTGACTATCCCCTGCCCGATTATGTAGAGGTGAGCATCACCGACAACGGAGCTGCCATCTTCCGACTCGACATCAGCAAGAAAGACTCGCTCGAAATCAACGTGGGGGAGCTGACCGAAGGGGGCATCAGCAGCCTGCAGGGTGACCAGTACCGCCAGCTAATCCGCTCACGTTTCTTTTCAAGTACCAACATCAGGGGTTATTACCCGATGATCATCAACCTCTCCACCTCGAAACTGCAAAGAAAAGAGTTAAAGGTTGTTTTCGACGGGGAGATCACCACCAGCAGGGCTAACCTGGTTGCCGACAGTGTCACATTCCTGCCGGAACAGGTAACCGCCTATGGCTCCCAGGAGTCGCTCAGTAAGCTGGAGCATGCAACAACCGAGTACACGGTCTTCAGGAACCTGAAGGCCACCTCACAACTGCCTGTCTCCATAAAACAGGTTGAGGGGGTCAAGTTCGTACCCGATCAGGTAGAGATCTTCATTCCAATAAAGGAATATACGGAGCGTACCTTTGAGGTGCCCATCACAGCCACAGGGTTGCCTGGCAAGCTGGATGTAAAGTTTTTCCCTTCGCGTGCCAACGTCTCTTTCTCGGTTACCCTCGATGAATACCGCAAGATTACCCCCGAGGATTTTGAGATTGAGTTGAATTACCGTACTTTCTACCAGAACGAAGATGGCAGGGTGGAACTGAAACTGAGCAAAAGCCCGGCAGCTGCTCAGAACATACGCATCTCCCCCTCATCTGTAGAGTTTCTCTTTGAAACCAGGTCTGATCAATGATCACTGCAGGTATCACCGGTGGCATTGGGAGCGGCAAATCAGTTGTCAGCCAGCTGTTCCGCCTGCAGGGAGTACCGGTCTTTGATGCCGACAAGGAAGCCAGGCAGCTCAATGACACCTCGCCGCTCATCCGTAGAGAGCTAACTGCCCTTTTCGGCAAAGAGCTTTATGCCGGAGGTAAGCTCAACCGCCCCCTGCTGGCCTCCCTGATCTTTGGCAACAAGAAAAAGGTGGCAGCGGTCAACGCCATCGTGCATCCTGTTCTTGCCCGATCTTTTCTGGAGTGGTGCAGTCGTCATCACGATCGACCGCTGGTGATGATTGAGGCAGCTCTTCTCTTCGAGGCCGGGTTTGTTCAATATCTCGACAGGGTGATCACCGTCTATGCTCCGGAATCAATTCGCCTGGCAAGGGTCATAGAACGCGATCACACCACCGAGGAGGCCGTGCGGAAGAGAATGAAACATCAGATGCCGGAAGAGGAGAAAATGAAATTATCCGATTATGTGATCTATAACAACGGGGAACAGTCGCTCATCCGACAGTCAACAACAATCTTCGACGATCTCATGCGGTTGGCAGCACAATAAAAAGATTGTTCTCAACCGATTATGACATCGTATCACATCGAAAAATTGTATTTTTGCAAAATTAACATTACCTTTGCCACTTTCAATACTTTAGTTATTCAAATAAACAGCAACAACATGATTGAAAAAATTGGGATCAACGCAGGTAAAGTATGGACCATCCTTGATGAAAAGGGTCGTCAGAATGTAAAGGAGGTAAAAAAAGCAGCTAAGCTGACAGACAAGGATCTCTATGCTGCCCTCGGATGGCTGGCCAGAGAAGGCAAAGTGGTAATGGAAGAGGTAGAAAAGGAGATCTACATCTCATTGAGCTAAGCGGCATCACCTATCAATCGATTCTCTACCTGGTAGATAAGGCAGCAAAGGGTCCGGCTCACTTCATCTGATCGAACCCTTTGCCGTAAACGCCAACCACATTGCTTTGTGAGATGAAAGCATTCTCATCGATCCGTTTCACCAATCGGAAAATGGAGGTCGATTCTGTCTTACGGGCCAGTATGATGAGCACTTTCTGCGGCTGCTGTGAATACCAGCCGGTGCCCTCCAGCACGGTACATCCGCGGTTCAGTTCTGAATTGACGTGAGAGGCAATCTCGTTGTAGCGGGAGGAGAAGATGATGAATTGCACCGACTGACGGGCACCGTTGATCACCAGGTCCACCGTATAATACATCACCGAGACCACGATCAGACCGTAAATAATTTTCTCTAAGCTCTGAAAAAGCAGGTAGGAGCTGCTCACGATGATCAGGTCGATGTAGAGCAGACCGCGCCCCATGCTGATGTAGCGATACTTGGTGATGATGGCACCCAGGATATCAGTGCCCCCGGTGCTGGCATTGCGGGTATAGACCAGTCCCAGTCCTGTGCCGCTGCAAACGGCACCGATGATACTGGTAATCAGTGGATCGGTATGTACGATCGCCTCGGTGATAAGGTTCTCGGCCACACCCATCAGCAGGGTCACCCCCACCACGCCGTAGAGTGCCCTGAAGACGTAGCCCTTGCCCAGGATGAACCAGGCCAGAACCATCATGATGCTGTTGCCCAGGAGAAAGGTGACGAAGACCGGCAGTCCGAATGCATACTTGAAGAGCAGCCCCACGCCGCCCAGTCCACCCACCACGATCTGGTTGGGCATGATAAAACCGGTGAAGCCCACCGCGAAAAGCACCAGCCCCAACGTGATTATCAGGTAATCCTTCCAGTAGAACGATTTGAGATAGCGAACCTCTTTGGCCATAAAAAGATGAAATTAATAAGGTATGATCAGAGCACCACATTGACAATTTTTCCGGGAACAATGATCACCTTTTTCGCTTTTTTACCTCCCAGCCACTTCTGAGCGTTGGGATGGGCCAGCACCGCCTGTTCAATCTCTTGGCGTGTGGCATCGGCCGCGAACTCAATCACGAAGCGTGACTTGCCGTTAAAAGAGATGGCATAAGGAAAAGCATCCTCTTTCAGGTACTCCTCATTCCAGGCAGGCCACGTAGCATCACAGACCGATGTCTCGTTGCCCAGGGCATGCCACAGCTCCTCCGCGATATGGGGAGCGAAGGGGGCCAGGCAGACCACCAAATCGCTCAGTATGCTGCGGTTGCGGCATCTCATCGCTGTCAGCTCATTGACACAGATCATGAAGGCAGAGACGGAGGTGTTAAAGGAGACCTGCTCAATGTCGGAGGTCAACTTTTTGATCAGCCTGTGTAGCACCTTGAGCGCTTCCAGTGAGGGCTTCTCATCTTCAACGGCAAGGATTTCATTCTGATAAAAGAGGTTCCACACCTTGCGCAGGAAGCGGTGCACGCCGTCAATGCCGTTGGTATCCCACGGCTTGGACTGCTCCAGCGGCCCGAGAAACATCTCATACAGGCGAAGGGTGTCGGCACCATAGCGGCTGACAATATCGTCGGGGTTCACCACGTTGAACATTGATTTCGACATCTTCTCTACAGCCCACCCACAGATATACTTCCCTTCCTCCAGAATGAATTCGGCAGTCCGGTACTCAGGGTTCCAGTTACGAAATGCCTCAATGTCAAGAATATCGTTGTGCACCATGTTCACATCCACATGGATGGGGGTCACCTCATACTGATCCTTCAGGTTAAATGATACGAAACGGTTGCTGCCCTTGATGCGATAGACGAAGTTGCTGCGTCCCTGGATCATCCCCTGGTTGACCAGTTTTTGGAAAGGTTCATCCTCACAGACCACTCCGATATCGAAGAGAAACTTGTTCCAGAAGCGGCTGTAGACAAGATGGCCGGTAGCATGTTCGGTACCACCGATATAGAGATCCACGTTGCGCCAGTAACTGTTCGCCTCTTTCGATACCAGCGCTTCATCATTGTGCGGATCCATGTAGCGGAGGTAATAGGCCGATGAACCGGCAAAGCCAGGCATGGTGTTCAGCTCAAGGGGATAACCCTCCCTGGTGTGCCAGTTCTTTGCACGTCCCAGAGGTGGCTCACCCGTCTCGGTAGGCAGGAACTTATCCACCTCCGGCAGCTCCAGCGGCAGTTCCTCTTCCGGCAACGTGTAGGGCATCCCATCCTTGTAATAGATCGGAAATGGCTCACCCCAGTACCGCTGACGTGAGAAGATGGCATCGCGCAGGCGGTAGTTGATCCTGCGATAACCGAGTCCCCTCTGCTCCAGCGCGTTGATGGCGGCAGGGATCGCCTCCTTGACGGTCAGCCCGTCGAGGAAGCAGGAATTGATCATCACGCCCTCCCTGGCGTCAAAGCTCTCCTCAGAGACATCACACCCCGCTATGAGCGGCACAATGGGAAGGTTGAAATGTCTGGCAAAGGCATAGTCGCGGCTGTCATGTGCCGGTACCGCCATGATGGCACCAGTGCCGTAGCCGGCCAGCACATAATCGGAGATCCATATGGGAAGGTGTTCACCCGTGAAAGGATGGATGGCGTAGGCACCTGAAAAGACACCACTCACCGATCGGTCTGCAATCCGCTCCCGCTCGGTCTTTTTCCCGGTTTGACCGATATATTGCTTTACAGCAGGGCGCTGTTCAGGGGTGGTGAGCTGTTCCACCAGCTCACTCTCGGGGGCCAGCACCATGAAGGTGACGCCGAAGATGGTGTCGGCACGGGTGGTGAAGATGTCGAAAGTAATATCACCGGTGGTCCTGAAATGTATCACGGCACCCTCACTGCGACCAATCCAGTTGCGTTGTGTCTCCTTGAGCGAGTCGCTCCATTCAACCTTCTCAAGCCCCTCCAGCAGGCGGGGTGCATAGGCCGAGACCCGCAAGCACCACTGCCGCATCTTCTTCTGTTCCACAGGATATCCCCCGCGGATGGAGAGACCCTCGCTCACCTCGTCGTTGGCCAGCACGGTACCCAGCTGCGGGCACCAGTTGACCATGGTATCACCCAGGTAAGCAATGCGATAGTTCATCAGGATCTCTTGTTGTTCTTTTTCACTCATGCCATTCCACTCCGCCGCAGAAAAGCTCATCGGTATGCTGCAGGCCAGGTCGAGACCCGCGGTTCCCTGTTGTGAAAACAGCTCCACCAGTTCGGCAATAGGACGTGCCTGTTGAGCCTGGTTGCAGTAGTAGGAATGAAACATGCGGATGAAAGCCCATTGGGTCCACTTGTAATAGGCGGGGTCGCAGGTACGGAGCTCCCGGCTCCAGTCGTAAGAGAAGCCGATCTTATCCAGTTGTTTCCGGTAGCGGGCTATGTTCTGCCCGGTGGTGACGGCGGGATGCTGTCCCGTCTGAATGGCATACTGTTCGGCAGGAAGGCCATAGGCATCGTAACCCATGGGGTGGAGCACATTATAGCCCTGCAGTCGTTTGAATCGGGAAAAGATATCGGATGCAATGTATCCCAGAGGATGACCAACATGCAGTCCGGCACCCGAAGGATAAGGGAACATATCGAGCACGTAGTACTTCGGTTTGGAAGCATCTTCCGTCACCCTGTAGATCTGCCGGTCAGCCCAGTACTGCTGCCACCGTTTTTCTATTTCACCGAAATTGTAATCCATTTCATGCCATTTTAAAAACGGTGCAAAGATAGCAAATAAGTTCTGATGTTGAACCATTCAGCCGGACCCTTTTGGTTCAGGAACAACATGGTTGGAAAACGATTAGGAGAAGATTGGCTGCTAACAGGCATACATCTGCTCAATGAGATCGTGATACCGCTCCAGGATCACCTTGCGCCGCAGTTTGAGGGTATTGGTCAGCTCACCATGTTCCATGCTGAATGGCTGAGGAAGCAGTGTGATCCGTTTGATCTTCTCATAGGAGGTGAACTGCGATTGCTGCAGCTCGATCTGTGCGAAGACAAAATCGATGATCTCCTTATTGCGAACCAGCTCTTCTACCGATGAGAAAGGGATCTGCCGTTCAATCGCATAACTCTTCAGTGCTTCATAGTTGGGCACCACCAGCGCGCTCACAAATTTGCGCTCGTCGCCGATCACCGCCACCTGATCAATATACTTGTCCTCGCTAACCCGTGTTTCGATCATCTGCGGGGCGATGTACTTGCCGTTGGAGGTCTTGTAGAGATCCTTGATTCGCTCGGTGAGGATGATCTCATTGTCACCGGTCAGCAGGCCTGCATCGCCGGTCCTGAAGAAACCATCCTCGGTGAAGACCTCCGCAGTGGCCTCCGGCTTGTTGTAGTAGCCCTTCATCACTGTCTCTCCCTTCACCAGTATCTCGCTCTTCTCACCGATCTTCACCTCAACATCGGGCATCACCTTCCCCACCGTGCCGATCCGGAATCCTTTTGCCGGGAAACAGCTCACCGTGGCGGTGGTCTCGGTGAGGCCATAGCCATAGATCAGGAGCACATCGATCGACTGCATGAAGCGGTTGATGTTGTCGGAGAGGGGGGCACCTGCCACCGGGAAGAAATTGCCGCGGTCGATACCCACCACTCGCTTGATCAGATAAAAGATGGTATAGCGGTAAAAAAAGAATTTCAGACGGTTGCCCAGTGGCGGTCGCTTCCCTTCGTTGCGATACTCCAGGTTGTGACGGTGCCCGGTGGCAACTGCATCGTGGAAGAGCCATTTCACAACCCCGGATGCATTGTTGATGGTCTCTTGCACCCCATCGTATACCTTCTCCCAGAAACGGGGAACATTGCTCATCAGGGTGGGTCGCACCACCCTCAGGTTCTTTTGTATTTCGTTGGGGTCGCGGTTGATGGCCACCGCTATCCCCTTGTGCAGGCAGTAGTAGGTCCAGGCTTTCTCAAAAATATGCGTGAGCGGCAGGAAGCACATCGAGAGATCTCTCTCCGACATGCCGGTGATACGCTGGTCATGGATCACCATCGCCTTGAGGTAGTTGGCATGAGTGAGCATCACCCCCTTGGGTTCACCCGTGGTGCCGGAGGTGTAGATGATTGTGGCCAGATCCTGCTCCCTGAGCTGCTTGAGTCGGGCGTTGACCAGTGCAATGGTTTCAGAATTGTC
>DPAC01000006.1:9816-18891 GCA_003517675.1 Porphyromonadaceae bacterium
GTTCTCCTGTTGCACCTTCCAGGCATTGTTGTATTGAAATTGCTCCCCCACAAACAGGATGCGGATAGCTGCATCCTGCACAATATAACTCACCTGCGCCGGCGAGGCTGTGGCATACATGGGTACCATCACCGCCCGGTTGGCATAAGCAGCAAAATCGGTGATCAGGTACTTCTCCATGTTCTGAGAGTAGATGCCCAGGTTATCTCCCGGCTTGACTCCCATCTCTGCCATGGCCTGTGCCGTTTTCGTGATGTTTGCCGAAAAGGACTCCCAAAACATTCCCACCCATTTCCCATCGGGATCCTGATATTTTAACGCCGTTTTGTGCCTGTATTTGAGGGCCTGCCGATGAACAATTTCGCCCAGATGATAATATGCCATAGCCTCTTCTTTTGGTGTTCTCAAATATAGACAATTTCAGCGGAAACAGGAGCCAGAAATCACCCTTTTTTTTTGATTATTTGCCGCTTTCTTCTCCCTATTTTTTTAAAACAATTTGCTTAACAATCTAAAAACTGGGATTTTAATTAACGACACTTAACGTGATTTGACCGCCAGATATAAAACAATGCATATATCTTTGCGATGAAATGAAAGCCAGATATCACATACTCATTGGTCTGTTTGCTCTGCTGATACCCCTCAATGGGATGAGCCAGGGTTATTATGCCGCGAACATCAATCCGGAGGAGGGTGGCCCCGTATCCACCATCTTCCTGATGCCGAATGTCTACCCGGCGGTGATCATCGAAGGAGACACCGTGGCCTGTATGTGGCTGACCGACTTTATCAAGTACGCTCCGATCCATTTCCGTAGCAACAAGGAGCAGGTCGCTTACAGCAAGCTGATCCGTGATGTGAAGAAGACCCTTCCTTACGCCAAGCAGATTGCCGGCATCATCATCGAGACGTATGAATACATGGAGACCCTCCCTGATGACAAAGCCCGGCAGAAACACCTCAACCAGATGGAGAAATACCTGATGGATGAGTATACGCCAAAGATGAAGAAACTGACCCGCTCGCAGGGACAGCTGTTGATGAAGTTGGTGGACCGGGAAACCAACTCCTCCTCTTACCACATCATCGACGCTTTCATGGGTAGCTTCAAGGCATGGACCTACAATGTATTTGCCGGCCTTTTCGGCAACAGCCTTAAGACCCGTTACAACCCCTATGGCGAGGACCGCGTAACCGAACGGGTCTGCGTGCTGGTGGAACAGGGCGGCATCTGAGCAACCTCCACCTGGCGGTGGTGAGGGCACGAGTGATCGCCGGTAAAAAAAAGGAGAATCACCATCACAAATGAAAGAGAAGAGAGAGCTGCAGCTGACAGACTGGCTGCCCACCACGAAAAAGGAGATGACCCTGCGAGGGTGGGAGGAGGCCGACGTGATCCTCTTCTCGGGAGATGCCTATGTGGATCACCCCTCTTTCGGCACTGCCGTAATCGGACGGCTACTGGAGAGTAAAGGGCTGCGGGTGGCCATCGTGCCACAACCCAACTGGCGCGATGACCTGCGCGATTTCAAAAAGCTGGGCAGGCCACGTCTTTTTTTCGCCGTGACATCCGGCGTGATGGACTCGATGATCAACCGCTACACCGCCAACAAGCGACTCCGTTCCAACGACGCCTACACCCCCGACGGCCGCTCCGACATGCGGCCGGAGCGTGCGGTGACGGTCTACAGCCGTATCCTGAAGCAACTGTTCCCTGATGTACCCCTGCTGTTGGGAGGCGTGGAGGCTTCCCTGAGACGGGTGACCCATTACGACTACTGGGATGATATGCTGCACAAATCGATCCTGGCCGAGGCCGGTGCGGAGATGCTGATCTACGGGATGGGGGAGCAGCCGTTGACACAACTGATTGAGGAGCTGAAAAAAGGAAAGAAGTTCGATGAAATCGACTACATCCCGCAGACCGCTTTTCTTCGCCATCAGGATGCAGTTCCCCCTAACCCTTTCCGGGAGGAGATCACCCTCTACCCCCACGAGGAATGTCTCGTTGACAAACGAAAACAGGCCAGTAACTTCAAAATAGTTGAGGAACAATCGAACCGGCTCCATGCCGCCCGTATCCTGCAACAAATTGACAACAGCACCCTTGTGGTGAACCCTCCCTTTTCGCCGATGAGTGAGCCGGAGATCGACGCCTCTTACGACCTTCCTTATACCCGTCTGCCCCACCCCAAGTACCGGGAAAAACTGATCCCTGCCTACGAGATGATCAAATTCTCGGTGACCCTGCACCGCGGCTGCTTCGGGGGGTGTGCTTTCTGCACCATCTCCGCACATCAGGGCAAGTTCATCGCCTCCCGATCGAAAAGATCAATTCTGGAAGAGGTGCAAAAGATTACCCGGATGCCCGGATTCAAAGGTTATATCAGTGACCTGGGAGGCCCCTCTGCAAACATGTATCGCATGCAGGGAAAAGAGATCACCATCTGCGAGAGATGTAAACGACCCTCCTGCATCTTCCCGGAAATATGCATCAACCTGGACACCAATCACTCCCCGCTGCTCGATATCTATCGCTCTGTGGATGCCATCCCGGGAGTCAAGAAATCATTTATCGGCAGTGGCATCCGCTACGACATGCTGCTCCAGGAGACTCATGACGAGGCAGCCGACACATCCAGGAAAAATTACCTGCAGGAGGTGATCACCCGGCATGTATCCGGGCGATTGAAAGTGGCACCTGAGCACACCTCTGAAAAAACACTTTCGCTTATGCGGAAGCCCTCTTTCGATCTTTTCTACCGCTTCAAGGAGATCTTTGATGAGCTGAACCGCAAAGAGGGTCTCAACCAGCAGCTGATCCCCTATTTCATCTCTTCCCATCCGGGATGCAGCGAAGAGGATATGGCCGAGCTGGCAGCAATTACCAAAAAAATCCATCTCAAGCTTGAACAGGTGCAGGATTTCACCCCATCGCCCATGACCCTGGCCACTGAGATCTACTACACCGGCTATCACCCCTATACCCTTCAGCCAGTCTATACTGCCAGAACAATGGAAGAGAAAAATGCACAACGACAATTCTTTTTCTGGCACGACCGCCGCAACCGGCAACAGATCATCCGGTCCCTGAAAAAAATGAATCGCCAGGATCTGATCTGCAAACTCTATCCAAAAGGGTAATGCACCTCCGGGTGGCGACAAGGAGCGAAAGGGGATCAAAACCTGATATCATTAAAGTTTGTTAATTAGCTCCTTTTTTTTTACCGCCGATGCAGCGTTTTGTAGGCTCTTTGCATCTATCAGATAGTAAACATCAAGTGATCGTATATGAATAGAACGGTTTTGATATTTGTTTTGGTGTCGGCAGGAATCATACTGGGCATGGGGTCATGCGACGATCATTCACATTCACTTGGAAGCTTCGGCATCGACATAGCTACCGTGATACCCGAAGGAGAAAATGCCTATTCACTGCAACTCGATAACGGCAAAAGGTTATGGCCTGCCGCCAGTGCAATACGCTACTCCCCCACATACAACCAGAGGGTTTTTCTGAACTACACCATCCTCTCAGATGCCAGAAATGGCTATGATCACTCTATCAAGGTGAACGATATCTGGAATATCCTCACAAAGGATATCATCATACTGAATGCTGAAAATGCCGACAGTATCGGCAACGACCCGGTAAAAGCAAACGCTGTTTGGGTGGGAGGTGATTTTCTGAACGTATCATTTATGTTCAACTATGGCGGGGTGAGGCCACATGCCATCAACCTGGTAAAGAACACCCTCGCAACAGAATCATCGGAAGATGCCATCGATCTGGAATTTCGTCACAACTCCTACCAGAGCACCGGGACAAAGCTCTACGAAGGATTTGTCTGTTTCAACCTGAAACCTCTGCAAAGCAGTGCAGCCGATTCGGTAAAACTCACCGTCAAGGTAAAGGACTGGACAGGGGAGATCACATATGATCTGGTGTACAGATATGGCCAGGCATCGGTCAACACACGCACCGAGATGCCGATACCGGTAATCTCATCAAATGAATACTATTAAAAGAACAAAAAACCACTAAACCAATAGTTCTATTTCTTATATGACTTTTTGATTTTCCAAAGGCTGGCCGGACACTGTGAAGCGTCCGGCCGGCTGCTTTTTAGCTAAGCATTGTGTCTCCTCTGTCAACAGAAACATTCTGCTCATGGCTATAACCGGTCGTAAGGGAGACGCGTCAATGCCTCTGACATCTTCTCCAGCATCTCTCTCATTGGTTTCTCTACCATTCCGCGGATGAAGGAGTTCAGTTCTGCACGCAGTGTCAGGCGCAACCGGGTATCCTTCTCCCCTTTTGCTACCAGCTGTATCCAGAGGAAGACATCAAAGGGCAGTTTTTCCGACTGCAGCTTCACCAGCTTGTCCGGCTCCCGCTCGATCACCAGGAAGCGTACCGCACCAATTGGGTCCACCCGAAATGAAATGCTATCTTCATCAAATGTCAGATCACGGATCTGATCTTCCGGCAGCTCTCCTTTCACTTTCTGCAGGTTCCGGGGATCCGAGAGGACACGGTAAACATCTGCATCACTGTGCAGAATGGTTTTAACCTCGCTTACAAATTCAGTCATCGCCTGCTTTTTTGGATTGTGTGACCCCAGTTTTCAGGATCTTTGCGCCAATCCTGCAGCGTTTGAAGGTCCGACTCATCAATATAATCGGTTGCCAGTGCCTCATCAAGGATGGCATCGTAGTTGCACAACGTAGTCAACTCCACCCTGGCATCTTTCATGCTTTGTAATGCCTGGTGAAATCCATAGGTGAAGATGGCAACCATACCCAGCACATCCGATCCGTCACGACGGATTGCCTCCACCGCCTTGAGGCTACTGCCACCGGTGGAGACCAGGTCTTCGATGACCACCACTTTCTGCTTGGGTTTCAAATCACCCTCAATCAGGTTTTCCAACCCATGATCCTTTGGCGTGGAACGGATATAGACAAACGGGAGTCCGAGCAGATCGGCTACCAGTGCACCGGGAGCGATGGCTCCGGTTGCAACTCCCGCAATGGCATCCACCTGAGGATATTTCTCCAGGATCAGTCGTGCGAACTCCACCTTGATGAAGTTGCGCATGGCAGGATAGGACATCAGCTTCCGGTTGTCGCAATATATGGGTGATTTCCAGCCCGAGGCCCAAGTGAATGGATTGGAGGGCTGTAACTTGATTGCCTTTATTTGCAGCAGTTTCTCAGCGGTCAGTTTTTGTACGTCTTGCATAATGTTGCAGGTTTATTGAGATGAATCACAAAAGTACGTCTTTTCATCCGTAAGTGCGATTCATTTGCGTAAAAAAAACGGATCAGTAGACTTCCCCAAGGGTGGCCATACTGATCTTCACCCCCCGGCAGCGGGCCAGTGCAATCCCGCAGGCCTCCAGGGTGGAACCGGTAGTGATCACATCATCCACCAGCAGCAGATGTTTATCCTGAAACATCTCCGGGTGTATGACCCGGAAGATATCACGCACATTCTCCCATCGCTGGGTACGGGTACGGCGTGTCTGTGTGGGGTTATAAACCACACGGATCAGATTGCCCACCGAGAGAGGGAGTGACGTTGCCTGTGAGAGTCCCTCGGCAATCAGTTGTGACTGGTTGTATCCCCGCTCTCTCTCCTTACGGGGGTGCAGCGGCACCGGCACGATCAGCTCTACTGGCGCGAGGAAGTCGCTCCCCCGGAGATCCTCCCCAAACAACCGCCCCAACAGGAGCCCTATCTCCTGTCGCTGTTGATACTTGAGCTGGTGGATCAACGGCGGCAACAGTCCACCCTTGGCATACACGCAGAAAGTTGCTATCCGCTCAAAAGGGATGCGACCCGCCATCAGTTTCTCTGCTGCATGTTCTTTCTCACGAAAGTTATTGGTGCGGGGCAGTTTATACATGCAGCGAAGACAGATGGCATCCTCAGAGGAGAGCAGCTCCTCACCGCACACTGCACACACTTTCGGGAAAAAGAGCGTGGAAAACTCGCTTAACAGATCATTGCGGGTCATGGGGGTAAGATTTGATATCCATCTTTTCCAGACAACGGATGATCGCCTCCATGGGGAATCCTTTCCCCAGGGCATATCGGATCAGCTTCCCGTTTCGTTCATAGTCAGAGCGCCCGGTAATACTCCTCCTTTTTTTTTCGAGCAGCGTCTGCAACGATTCATTTAATTGGCTTTCGGAGAATTGCGCGAAAGCATCGCTGATCACAGCAGGTGGTATCTTCTTCATGGCGAGATGCAGCTCAATTTTCCGCCTTCCCCACTTGTTGAATTGCAGTTTGTCACGAATATAGCTCTCAGTAAAGCGTCTTTCGTCGATGTAGCGCTCTTTAATCAACCGGGAAATGAGCGTTTCAATGACATCGGCAGGGAGCTGCAGGCGTTGCAGCTTCTGCCGGATCTCGAACGGAGCATACTCTTTCCTGGCGCAGATGCGCGTCATACGGGCATATGCCTGCTCCGGGGTGACTGTTTTCTTCTCTCGTTCCATCGCTGCTACTACATTACCGCCCTGACCATCCGATCGTTCCCAGAGAGATCTTTTCTCAGTTCCACCTCCCGGAATCCTTTTCCCCGGAGCATCGCACATACCTCCTCCCCTCTGCTTCGGTGGATCTCAAAGAAGAGTCGCCCTCTCTCTCTGAGCATCTCACCCGCAAGGGTGGCGATCCGCTCGTAAAAAAGAAGCGGGTTGCTGTCCGGCACAAAGAGTGCTTCCCCGGGCTCATAAGCAGTCACGGTGCGATCCATCGTCTCTCTCTCCGACTCGGTGATATAGGGAGGATTGCTTACGATCACATCATATTGTGCCGTTACCGGGAATGGCTTCAGGATGTCTTGTTGTGTAAACTGTACCACTGCCCGGTTCTTACGGGCATTTGCTTCGGCCAGCCGCAGTGCTGCAGCAGAGATATCCAAGGCGTTTACCCGTGCTTGCGCAATTTTCAGTGCCAGCGTAACGGCAATACATCCACTACCGGTACCAATATCCAGGATGGCAGATGGCATATCTCCGTTGTCGGTGATGATCCACTCCACCAACTCCTCTGTTTCAGGGCGGGGAATCAGCACCTCCTCACCCACCAAGAACTCGAAACCATAAAAAATGGTTTTCCCAAGCACATAGTGATAAGGCTCTCCCTTTTTCAGCCGGGTGAGAATCTGTTGCAGTTTACGATCCTGTGAATCGGATAAATTGCTAATTTTGCCAGAGGTTATGCCTGCAAATGTGAAACCGGTCACCTCTTCCAGGATGATATGTGCAAGCATGTTGGCCTCGGAAAGCGGGTAGTGTTCACCCAGCTCTTGCCGGATATACCGTAGGATCTGCTGCATAACGGGTCACTCATTTTAGCGCAATAAACCACAGATACACAAACAAGGGTGGCTCATCACAGAACAAAGATAAACAAAATGAGCATAAAAACCATCTATATGGAGCGTGCGCTCCAGTTAGCCCGTAAGGGAGAGGGCTCCACAGGGCCCAACCCGATGGTGGGGGCAGTGATCGTACACCACGACAGGATCATTGGCGAGGGGTATCACCGCCGCTATGGAGAACCGCATGCAGAGGTGAATGCCATTGCCGCGGTCAAAGAGAGCTCCCTCCTCAGCGACGCCACACTCTATGTCTCTCTGGAGCCTTGCGCCCATCATGGGAAGACTCCTCCCTGTGCAGCCCTGATTGTCTCGCGAAAGATACCCAGGGTGGTGGTAGCTGTCACCGATCCCAACCCCATGGTCTCGGGCAAAGGTATTGCCATGATGCGGGCGGCGGGTGTGGAGGTCATAGAAGGCATGCTGGAGAAAGAAGCACGAAAGCTCAACAGAGCTTTTTTTGTCAACCAGCTCCATAAAAGGCCTTATGTGATCCTCAAATGGGCAGAGAGCCGTGATGGCTTCATGGACCATAAGCGTACATCGCTGGATGAAAGAGCTCCGGCAATGATCTCCAACCCACTGACACAAAGCATTGTACACAAGTTCCGGACAGAGGTGGCAGGCATCCTTGTGGGAACCAACACCGCACTGCTCGATGATCCACAACTCACCTCCAGAAAATGGTTTGGGCCACACCCCACACGGGTGGTCATTGACCGGGAGAACAGAATACCATCCGATGCGGCACTCTTCAACGGAACAGCACCCACCATCATCTTCAACGCTTGGGCACGTAAACCCTTTCCTCCCTCGGCACGGGTGAAACAGATCATCATTGACTTTAACCGTGACACCATCAGCCAGATGATGAGCCATCTCTTCGAGGAGAATATCCACTCTTTACTGGTGGAGGGAGGTGCCCGTTTGCTGAGAAGTTTCATTGAGACCGGTTTGTGGGATGAAGCCTATGTGGAGCGCTCGGAATTACTGCTCGGTGATGGGGTAAAAGCCCCTGAGATACAAGGTGAAATCATCCATGTAGAAAAATATGCAGGTTCACTGCAGTTACATTTAAAGAGCAAAAGAACTCGAAATTTTCTTTAAATATTCATTTTAATATGGTTATAGCAAAAAATCTTTCTACTTTTGCACATACTTAAACCTGGTGTACAATATTTTTGAAACAAATGATATCTAAATATTTCCCTTTGGCATCGGTGCTTGTCGGAACCTTGTTGCTCCTCTCCTCATGCCTGAATTCATCGACTGACAATGTGGAATATTCACCCGATGCACAGATATACGCGATCACACTGGCATCCGCGTCGGATACCGCAGGATTGTTGACTGCCACCCAGTTTACCATCGACCAGATCAATGGGAGGATCTTCAACAAAGAGCCTTTGCCATACCTTTTCAAGGTCGACAGCGTGATGCTGACCCTCAGGAGTGTCAACAGCTACAACCCTTTCACACAGGTGATGTTGACCCTCGATTCAGACAGCATCTACCTCTGGCAGGGATCAGACTCAGTGGCAATAAACCGGCTCACCGGGATCACCACCACCGCTCCCGATGGGATCACGAGGAAAGAATACCGCTTTGAACTGCACATCTACCAGGAGGATCCCTATATCATCAACTGGCAAATGCTGGATAGTGATTATCTCCC
>DPAC01000006.1:19198-24210 GCA_003517675.1 Porphyromonadaceae bacterium
CCACCCTTACCGTGGCAGGTGAGGGCATCTACGCATTGGATCCAGCGGCACACACACTCTATCATTCATCCAACGGGATCAACTGGAATGTTGTCTCTTCCACGCATACTGTTCTGGCCATCTATGGCACCCTTCCTGCGGCAGATGGGGGCAGGCTGCTGCTGGCTGTGGAGCAGGATAACAGGATCCGTTTTGCAGAGACATCCGATTTCACGGAGGTGGTGATGATGAATGATCTTCCCGCAATGTTCCCGCTCAGCGGTTTTTCAGCTACGCCGGTAGAGGATCCAGCATCCTACTCCATCAAGTACCTCCTGCTAACAGGTGGCACCACGGCCGACCACGCAATCTCCAACGAGATATGGATCCTGCAGAAAGATAACGAGCAGATCAGTTTGATTCATGCATCAGTGCCAGCGTCATTGAACCTGCAGGGAAGCAGGCTCTTCTATTATGACAGCAAACCCTATCTGATGGTGCTCACATCAGAGGGGAACCGTCTCTACATCTCCGATAACTTCGGACTGGAGTGGAAACAGACTGGCGAGAACCAATCATTTCCTCAGGAGTTTAGGGTTCGAAGCAATGCGTCGGTATTTACCGATTCAGAAAACTATATATGGATATTCGGCGGAATATCTTCTGAGCAAGCTCAGATAACGGATGCCTGGAGGGGTCGTCTCAACAAGTTTACCGGTATGTAAGATGCGCTCCTTATGGATCACCATGCTCTGCTGCTTCCTGTCAATGTCACTCCATGCACAGGAGTACCGGTATGAGATGGGAGGCGCTGCCGGCACTTCGTTTTACATGGGTGATCTCAACAGGAACCGCTTCTATCTCCATCCGGGCATAGCGGGAGGCTTGTTGATGCGTTACAACATCAACCTCCATTGGGCTGTGAAAGCCAACATCCTGGCTGGATCCCTCTCCGGAAACAGTGCCAGTAGCGGCAATGCTTTCCCTTACGGGGCAAGCCATGCTTTCAGGAGAAGCTTCACAGAGGCGGCTGCTCAGATGGAGTTCAATTTCGTGCCCTATAGCGACCGGTATGCGTACCTCCAGACCAGTCGCTTTACACCCTACCTGCTGGCAGGTGTTGGCATCACCTCAGCTTCGGGTGAACGGTCATTTCTGAATGTGAGCATCCCATTTGGAGTTGGGTTGAAATACAAAATAAAAAACAGGATGAATATCGGTATTGAATTTTCGATGAGAAAGCTGTTCAGCGATGACCTTGATGTGACACAGGAGGGGATGGAGCCTGATATGGAGCACCCCTACGGCATAGAAGGCTCTCTCCTGAAGAATCAGGACTGGTATTCCATCACGATGATTTACCTCACATGGGATTTCGGGTTACGCCGGGAGCCCTGTTGTGGCAACAATTAAAAACAACCAATTAGATACGATGTCGTTGATTGAAAAAATAGATCCGAACCACCTTCCTGCTCATATTGCCGTCATCATGGATGGAAACGGACGCTGGGCAAAAGCCAGGGGCCTGGATAGAAGTGCAGGTCATAAGGAGGGCGTGGAGGCTATCAGGAGAGTGGTGGAAGCTGCCTCCTCAGCATCGGTAAGATACCTTACGCTATATGCTTTCTCTACCGAGAACTGGCATCGCCCCACAGAGGAGGTGAAAG
Source organism: Porphyromonadaceae bacterium (assembly GCA_003517675.1). GTDB lineage: Bacteria > Bacteroidota > Bacteroidia > Bacteroidales > Dysgonomonadaceae > Proteiniphilum. The sequence goes on from DPAC01000006.1 coordinate 20,845, forward strand.
GGCTGATGGATCTGATTGTCTTTGCCCTGACAAGGGAGACTGCAGCGCTAAAAAAAAATGGTGTGCGCATTGCCGCCATAGGCGACCTGGAGCGTTTGCCAGACAATGTAAGAAGGATCCTGCAGGAGTGCATCGAGGAGACCGCAGGGGGCAAAGGACTCACCCTGGTAATCGCACTCAGCTATTCTTCGAGATGGGAGCTGACAGAAGCAGCAAAAAAGATCTGTCGCAATGTGCAGGCAGGTACACTACGGGAGGAAGAGATCAATGAGGAGACGCTTGGCAACTACCTCACCACCTGTGGTCTGCCCGATCCTGATCTGCTCATCCGCACCGGCGGTGAACAACGCATCAGCAATTTTCTATTGTGGCAATGTGCATACGCCGAGTTCTATTTCACCGATACCTACTGGCCTGATTTCAACGATGAGGAGCTCTTCAAAGCGATCATCGATTACCAGAAAAGGGAGAGAAGGTATGGCAAGATCAGCGAACAGATTGATCCGGAGCAACAATGAAACAACCCTGAACCTTGAGAGTCAGCAAAAAAAGAATAACATCACCACAATGTTGAAGAGAACATTCCCAATACTTTTACTCGCCATCACACTTTCGCAGGCAACATTACAGGCGCAACAGAATGACACCATTCAATCCACTCTTCCTGCGGAACTGAATGTGAACTATACAGCACCCCCCCGCAAATACACCATTGCTGATATTGAAATTACCGGTGTGGAGGGAACCATGTATGAGGATCAGAAGTTTGTGTTGGTAGGCTTCTCAGGCCTTAAAAAGGGACAGGAGATACAGATCCCCGGCGAAGAGATCACAGCTGCGCTGAAGCGTTTCTGGCGACAGGGACTCTTCTCAGACGTGAAGATCCTGCAGACAAAGATTGAGGGAGATAGTGTATGGCTGGAGATCCGTCTCACCGACCGTCCCCGGGTTGCTGACATTCGCTATTTCGGCATGAAGAAGAGTGAGCAGGAAGACATTGAGAAGAAGATTGGTTTTGTAAAAGGGAACCAGATCACTCCACCACAGATTGCCCGGGCAGAAACCATCATCAAGAGCTTCTACGCCGAAAAAGGATTCGGTGATGCCGAGGTGCGCATCTTCCAACGTCCCGACTCCACACAACAGAACCAGGTGGTACTGGAGATCAATGTCGACAAGAAAGAGAAACTGAAGGTCAACAGCATCCTGATCGAAGGAAATGAAGCTCTCAGCGACCGACAGCTGAAATCGGCGATGAAGAAAACCAATGAGAAAGGGAAGCTGCGCAATCTGTTCCGTACGAAGAAGTTTGTGGAGGAACTGTACGAGGAGGACAAGAAAAATCTGATCGGGAAGTACCACGAAATGGGTTACCGCGACGCGGAGGTCATCCGTGACACGGTTTACAAGCATGATGAGAAAACGGTCAACATTGAGATAGCGCTTTATGAGGGGCCCCAGTACCATATCCGCTCCATCAATTGGGTGGGTAACACGCAATATTCCTCCGCACAGCTGGGACTGCTGCTCAATATGGCACCAGGTGACGTGTACAACCAGAAGAAGTTGCAGGAACGTCTGATTACGGATGAGGATGCCGCGGTGAACCTCTACCAGAACAACGGCTATCTCTTCTCCAACATCGATCCGGTAGAGATCAACATCGAGAATGACTCGGTTGACCTGGAGCTGCGCGTGGTGGAAGGACCCAAAGCGACCATCAAGCGGGTGATCATCCAGGGCAACGACCGTCTCTATGAAGATGTGATCCGTCGGGAACTACGTACCAAGCCGGGAGCGGTCTTTAGTAAAGAGGACCTGCTTCGATCGGTACGTGAGATCGCCCAAACGGGGCATTTCGATCCGGAAGCACTCTCTGCCGACATCTCAGGCGGCATCAACCCTAACCCGGAAGATGGCACGGTGGATATCACTTACCCACTCACCTCAAAGGGCAATGACCAGATTGAGTTCTCTGCCGGATGGGGTGTCACCGGACTGGTTGGCAAGCTGAGCCTGAAACTGAACAACTTCTCCCTGCAGAATCTGCTCAACCCCTCCATGCACAGGGGTATCATCCCGCAGGGTGAGGGACAGACACTGGTGCTGAGTGCACAGACCAACGGCCGTTACTACCAATCGTACCAGTTTCAGTTCATGGAACCATGGTTCGGCGGAAAAAGGCCCAACAACCTCTCCGTGAGTGCCTACTATTCAAGGTACACCGGGCTCAACAGTGATTACTACTCGCAGAACAGCTACTACAACCCCTATATGTACGGTTACGGTAGCTACGGAGGCTATGGTGGCTATGGTGGCTATGGTGGCTATGGATATGAGGACATGGCCCAATATGCCTCAGACCCCAACCAGGTATTCAGTATGTTCGGCATGTCACTGGGGTATGGCAAGCGATTGGAATGGCCAGACGACTACTTCCAGTTTATGGGCGAGCTGGGGTTCCAGCGCTATGACCTGGAGAACTGGTCCTGGAACCAGTTCCCTTTCCAGACGGGTGTCAGCAACAGCATTACACTTGGACTCACACTCTCCCGTATATCTACCGACAACCCGATCTACACCCGTACCGGGTCGCAATTCACGCTGAGCGTGAGTGCAACCCCTCCTTTCTCGTTGTGGGATGGGAAGGACTATGGTACCATGGCATACAACGATCCCGAGAAATATCGTTGGAACGAGTATCACAAGTGGAAATTGAAGATCCGTACCTTCACGCCGCTGACTCCCCTGACGGTCACCAGAACACCGGTAATGGCCACAAGGGTCGAGTTCGGAATACTGGGGCACTATAACAAAAACAAGCAGACCCCCTTTGAGACTTTCGACGTGGGTGGGGATGGCATGAGTGGCTATTCAGCCTCTTTCGCCACTGAAAACATTGCCCTGAGAGGGTACGAGAACAACTCAATAGCACAGCAGGCAAGAGCCTACACCCGCCTGGGAGTGGAGCTGCGCTACCCGTTCATCCTGGAGCCCAACTCCACCATCTACGGTGTAGCTTTCCTGGAGGCAGGTAATGCCTGGTATGAAGTAAAGGATCTCAACCCTTTCGACCTGAAGCGGTCGGCTGGTGTAGGTGCCCGCATCTTCCTGCCAATGATCGGGCTGATGGGGATCGACTGGGCTTACGGGTTTGATACTGTTTTCGGAACCGGAAGCAGGCAGAGAGGCGGCAGTCAGTTTCACTTTATCATCGGGCAGGAGTTCTGATGAAGGCGGAGAGCTCATTTGAGGATACAACAGCCTACCTCCTGAGGGGGCGGGTTGTTCTTCACAGCTTCTTTAACAATTTTTACGCAAGCTGCTCTAAACGTTATCCCTTACAAATGGTCTTTATTATCAGAA
>DPAC01000006.1:24439-27179 GCA_003517675.1 Porphyromonadaceae bacterium
CTGATCGACATGGAGTACATCCTCAAACGTATTCCCGCCTACGAAAGTGCCACCAGGCAATTGGAAGCGATGACGGAAGAGTGGCAAGCTGAAGTGGATAAAGAGGTGGAAACCGTAAATGCCATGTACAAAAAATACCAGGCCGATCTGGCTTTCCTGGCAGGCAGCGAAAAGACCAAACGGGAAAATGAGATCGTAGCGAAAGAGAATGCCATTCAGGAGTTACGTAACCAGTACTTCGGACAGCAGGGAGCTCTGTTTGAACAACAGGAGAAACTGATCAAGCCTATTCAGGACAACATTTACGAAGCGATCAAGGCGATATCAACCGAAGAGGGCTACGCCCTGGTTTTGGATCGTGCCTCCGCCACATCGGTGATTTTTGCCTCTCCCTCTATCGACATCAGTGATCTGGTACTCTCCCGGTTAGGCTATTAAAAATAAAAGCTTATCTTTGTAAGCTTTTCAAAAACAGCATTCATTAATTAAAATAGAAAAATAGAATTATGTTGAAAAAATTATTGATCTGTATGATTGCTCTGGCCCCTCTGGCGGCAGTGGCACAGGAAGTAAAAATTGCGTATCTGAACGCACAGGAGATCTTCTCCGCCATGCCAGAGATCTCCAAAATTGAGGACCAGCTGAACACCAAACAGGAGGAGATCTCTAAGAATGGACAGGCACTGGTGGACGAGTTCAACAAGAAAGCAGAGGAGTTCGACAAGAACAAAGCTACCTCTGAAACCGTGCTGAAGGACCAGCAAAGACAACTGGCACAGATCCAGGAACGGTATCAGATCTATCTGCAGAACAGCCAGCAGGAGATGCAGCAACTGCAGCAGCAGTTGCTGGAGCCGGTAAACAGGAAGATAGCCGATGCAATCAAGGCGGTAGGCGATGAAAAGGGCTACACCTTTGTCTTTGACGTATCCACCATGCAATCGCCCATTGTCTATGTGAGCCCCACGGCTGTCGACATTACGCCGTTGGTAAAAAGCAAACTGGGTATTCAGTAAACAGTGAATCCCGCACCCCTAAGAAAAAAGGGTCTCTGACAAAAGAGGCCCTTTTTTCCGATATGCACAAGGGTGTTGTTTACATCCCCTTGATCACCAGCAACGGTGTATCGGAATGGAACAACATGCGGCGGGCAATGCCGGGGTTGAACATCCGGGCGAAGATATTCCTGCGGGAGCTGGAGAGGGCGATCATGTCGATCTGATGTTCTTTCACGAACTTCTCCAGCGACTCTTCCAGTCCAAGGCTCTGATCAATCAACCGGTACGCTGTCTCCAGGTGGGGGTATAGTTCCGCAAATTTTTTCTGGATGCCGGAGAGTTTAATCTCGTTCCAAACATCCTCCTTTTTGGCGATGTGTGCCAGGTAGACTTTTACCTGGTAGGGCTTCAGGAACTGCATCATGACGTCGAATGCCTGGAACTCACGCTCCTGGAAGTTGGTGAGGAAGACGATGCGCTTCATCTCTGCCACGCCATGCACATGAGTGCCTTCGGGGATGGCAAACACCGGCGTGCGGCATCCATCCATCACCTCAGCGGTAACGCTGCCGATCAGATCCAGTTCCTTGGCGTTGCGCCCCCTGGTACCCATGACGATGGCCGTGGGTCTCATCTTCTTTGAATAGGCGATGATCTCCTCCTCCGGAAGTCCCTCTACCAGTAATGTCTGAAACGGAACGTCGGGCAGGACGCCCTTGGATATCTGTTCCCTGATCTTTGAGACCAGTTGCGACATCTCCTTCTCGGTCTTACTCTTCACATCCTGATAGATGCTTCTGTCGGGCGGCTGGATGGTGAATGAGTCGCCAAAGGGCACCGTTGCGGGATAAAAGGGAGTAAAGAATACGTGCATCAGCTTCACCTCACATTCGAGGTCACGAGCCAGTTGAAACGCAAATGTACAAGCAGTGAGGGAATAATCAGAGAAATCGACTGGCACCAGAATCTCCTTTTTGTTCTCCCTGTTCACCTCTTTTACACCCTGTTCAGTGAAATCGAGCTCTTCAATGATTTTCAGGGCACGCGGCAAATCACGCTCATTGATTCTTACCCGCACATTCCCCGGTATCACCGGCTCGATCATCCTGATGCCATGGATCACAGCCGGTATCCCTTCCGATTCCAGAATTGTCTTCAGAATATGTGCTTTCTCATAAGTATGAATGGCAACCGTGACCATTTTCTCTTCGTGGTGTTTGTTATCTTTTTCCATACTGCTTCCCTTTGAGACACCTGCAGCCCACAGCCACCGGTGTCTGGTGAAATCTATCAAAAAAACCAATCACCTGTTTTTCAATCAAACGGTCATTGGGTTTTCTCTTGTCTCTACTCCTCTTCTGTTACTTTGGGTAGGTGATCCGGTTGGGGGTAATCTTCCAACCCCAGAATCTTAAGAGCCTTGTCAAAAATGGTGGTATCATCCAGTACGACAATACCACCATTCGGTCCCGGCTCGATATGTATCCCCACGCTCTTGCCTTCTTTGTAATTGTATCCGCCAAAATAGTTGCGCACAGTCTCGGGTTTCATCTTCAGCTCTGCGGCTATTTGGTGGATACTGCCATCAGGAAGTTTGTCTTTCAGTTCTCTAAGCTCATTAAAGGTAATTGTTCTTGCCATGGCTTTTTATTTTTAGTCGAAAATCCGTTTTAGATTGATTTGAAGCCTTAAACTTACGGAAAAAAACAGATATTCCAAACTTTTTCCACAAAATCTTTGTG
>DPAC01000047.1 GCA_003517675.1 Porphyromonadaceae bacterium
GCCACACGCCAGGTGGTGGACATCCCGCTTCCGATTGCGGCCACGGTTGTGAACCACATGACGATGCAGGTCAAGTGCTCCTGCGGGCATTGCAGCAAGGGACAGTTCCCGGAAGAGGTGAACGCTCCCGTATCCTTCGGCCCCAACATCATGGCGATGACATCCTACCTCAGCACTTACCAAAATGTTCCGTTCAAGCGACTCACCCATCTGTACGAGACCATCTTCGGACTCCACATCAGTGAAGGCTCCGTATCGAACATGCTGAATGCCATGCGGAAATTCTCCAAAACGCCCTACGAGATGATCCGTCAGAAAGCTGCAGGAGGAACGGTTGCCGGTGCGGACGAGACCGGGATCAACGTGAACGGGAAAAACAACTGGCTCTGGGCTTTCCAGAATACCGTAGCCACCTTCCTCGCCTTTGACAGCAGCAGAAGCCACCATGTCATCAACAAGCACTTTACCGGGGAAGGAGCCGGGAACTATGCCACCGTTGCCTCCGTCATCCAAACGGCGGTCAAGAACGGACAGAACCCCTTTGAGGTCCTTCGGGTTATTGCAACCCTTTCTCAAGCGTAGTTTCGAGTATAGCATAGTTATTGACGAGTAGTCAGGACTCTCTGTCTATGACAGGGGGTACCTGAGTAGCTACGAATTAAAAGTGCCAACCGGTCACAACGTTTTTCTGTGATTCAAATCATACACACCGTCTGGCCTCATGCTGATTATGCACATCATTCTTTGCTGGATACGGGTTCCGGTCGTTCAGCAAATGGTTTCATTTTGGCAGCGCTTTCTATGGCTTTCATGGCAATATCTTTTACCCCTTCTTCCGCACGGTTTGCCTTATCGCCATATTCTTTCAATTGTGTCTGCATCTCCTGTATTTTTTGTTGCAGCGACTCGATCATTTGATCGCGAAGGCGAATTTCCGCTTCATTCTGTTTGCCCGAGAGTTTGATTTCAAATTCGTATTTGTTTTTCAAAACATTTGTAACCTCCTGTTCTTTGGCTTTCAGCGCTTTTTCCAATTCACCGGGAAAACCGGCTGCCTGTTTTCTTAAATCGTTCAGTTCAGCCTCTGCCATCTTCACTGCCTGCTCGCGTTGCGATATCTCCTGTTCAAAAGCATTTTTCCTGTCAATCAGTTCTTTCTCGAGTTGAGCCTTTTTGGCCTCATAGTCATCCTTTTCTTTCTGACGCGTAATTTTAAGGTTATATTGGTATTCATCCTCCTCTCTCTTGCGTCGTTTTGTTAAGTCATCCAGATATTCTTTCTCTTCCGCCTTTTGTCTGGCTTTCGCCTCTTCCCACAACGCTTTTTTCTCGTTCATCTCCCGATTGAAGGCTTCCTCTTTCTCTTTCATGGATGTTTCAAAGTCCTCTTTCTTCTCTTTCTGCACCAGCAACATGGCAGCCAACGAATCGGTGTTGGCCGACAGGGAATAGAGGTCTTCGAGATATTGCTTCTCCACGGCAATAGCAGCCCGTATTTCTTCCAGTTTCTTAAACTCACTGCTTAACTGAGCCTCCAACTCGTCCAAAGAAGTGGCCAACGACGATTTCAGGTGTGCAATTCCTTGTGTAATACCGTCGTGACTGACTTCCGTTACCTTATCCACGATCTCCTTCTTTTTCTTCTCTTCCTGAACCTGCTTCGGGATATTGCTCTTCTCTTCCTGCACCTTTTTCAACAGAGCTTCGTAAGCTTTCAGGATTTCAGCTTTTGTACTCTTTTCCGTTACCATAATCATCTAGTTTATCAGTTACTTTAATTGTTTTCCACATATTCCGAAATGAGCCGTCCGGCATTGTTTTTTGGTGTACCGGAAGACTCCTTCGCAATATTCGGAATGATGAATGCATTGAAATGAAAGAATAAAAAATGCCATTATTCGTCCATCAGAATATGCATAATATCGCAGGCCGATTTGGTCACACGTGTACCGGGACCGAAGATAGCGGCCACACCTGCCTTGTAGAGGAAATCATAATCCTGTGCGGGAATTACCCCGCCGGCGATCACTATGATATCGGGGCGGCCCAAGCGTTTCAATTCTTCGATCACCTGTGGTACAAGCGTCTTATGACCGGCTGCCAGGGAAGAGACGCCCAGCACATGCACATCGTTCTCCACCGCTTGTCGCGCTGCTTCGGCCGGAGTCTGGAACAGTGGTCCCATGTCCACGTCGAACCCGCAGTCGGCATAGCCCGTGGCGACTACCTTCGCGCCGCGGTCATGTCCGTCCTGACCCATCTTGGCCACCATGATCCGGGGTCTGCGCCCTTCTTTGCGAGCGAACTGGTCGGTCAGTGCACGCGCTTCTTCGAGCGTGGCATCTGCTTTTGATTCTGATGAATACACACCTGAGATCGTTTTAATTACTGCATTATAACGTCCTACCACCTTCTCGCAGGCATCGGAGATCTCACCCAGCGTGGCGCGAACGCGTGCTGCTTCTACTGATAACTCAAGAAGGTTTCCTTCTCGGGTCTCCACACACCGAGTAATGGCATCCAGCGCTTTTTGTACCGCGTCGTTATCGCGAGTGGCCCTGAGCTTTTTCAGGCGCTCCACCTGTTGTTTGCGCACTTCGGTATTGTCGATATCCAGAATATCGATGGGATCCTCTTTGTCGAGGCGGTATTTGTTCACCCCGATGATGGTCTGTACACCCGAGTCGATGCGTGCCTGTGTGCGGGCAGCTGCCTCCTCGATGCGCATCTTGGGGAGACCGGTCTCAATTGCCTTGGCCATGCCGCCCAGCTTCTCAATCTCCTGGATATGCTCCCACGCCTTATCCACCAGCTCCTGTGTGAGCGATTCCACGTAATAGGAGCCGCCCCACGGATCTACCTGTTTGGTGATCTGAGTCTCTTCCTGCAGATAGATCTGGGTGTTGCGGGCAATACGCGCCGAGAAATCGGTCGGCAACGCAATCGCCTCATCCAGTGCGTTGGTGTGGAGCGACTGGGTATGCCCCAGTGCAGCAGCCATGGCCTCGATGCAGGTACGTCCGACGTTGTTGAAGGGATCCTGTTCGGTAAGCGACCAGCCCGATGTTTGTGAGTGCGTACGCAATGCCATCGACTTGGGATTCTTCGCACCGAAGCTCTTCACAATCTTAGCCCAGAGCAGGCGTGCGGCACGCATCTTGGCGATCTCCATAAAGTGGTTCATGCCAATGGCCCAGAAGAAGGAGAGGCGGGGTGCAAAGGCATCCACATCGATGCCGGCGTTGATGCCGGTACGCAGATACTCAATCCCGTCGGCCAGCGTGTAGGCCAGCTCAATGTCGGCCGTAGCACCTGCCTCCTGCATGTGGTAGCCAGAGATGGAGATGGAGTTGAACTTGGGCATCTTCTGCGAGGTAAACTCAAAGATATCGGCAATGATCCTCATCGAGAATTCAGGTGGATAGATGTAGGTGTTGCGCACCATGAACTCCTTCAGGATATCGTTCTGGATGGTTCCTGACATCTCCTCCAGCCGGGCTCCCTGCTCCTGTGCAGCTACAATATAAAATGCCAGGATAGGCAATACGGCACCATTCATGGTCATGGATACAGACATCTCGTTCAGGGGGATCCCATCGAATAGAATCTTCATATCTTCCACAGAACAAATGGAAACGCCCGCTTTACCCACATCGCCTACAACACGTTCGTTATCGGCATCGTAGCCACGGTGCGTGGGCAGGTCGAAAGCCACAGAGAGCCCTTTCTGTCCCGCTGCCAGGTTGCGGCGGTAAAAGGCATTGGACTCCTCGGCCGTGGAGAATCCGGCATACTGACGGATGGTCCAGGGACGCATCACATACATGGTAGAATAAGGCCCACGTAGAAAGGGTGGTATTCCTGCAGCATAGTTCAGATGTTCCATGCCTTCGAGGTCCTCTTTCGTATAGACCGGTTTCACGGGAATCTGCTCGGGTGTCAACCAGTCGGCCTTGATCTCATTCTTTTCGGCCCACTCTTTCGCATCAACAGTGCTGAATCCGTCGGTTTGAATGTTTATCTCTTTGAAATTTGGTTTCATATTCTGTGTTGTTTTTTTTTTGATTCTTTTAAAGAAAGGGAGCGATAAAATTGGCGGCAGCAAGCAACAGGCTGAAAAGCAGTACCAATTTGGCGGTGTCGCCATCGAGAAAGCGAATGATACCCAGATCCTCAAGCGTTGCTTTCTTCATCAGCTTGATATTTTTCATTGCCAGGGGGAAGCTCAATAGCGCCAGGAACGACAGTGGAGCCATCACCTTCAACCATACCGCCATGGCTACCAGCATATAGGCCAGCAGCAGGATGGTTTGATAAACCACCTGTGAGCCTTCCAACCCCAGGCGCATGGCCTGCGTGCGAATACCTGCAGCCTTGTCCTGAAGCATGTCGCGGGTGTTGTTGGCATGCAGGATCGCCACCACCAGCAGCCCCGTGGGTGTTACCGCCAGAAGAGTCGGCCAAATGAGCTGTTCGGTCATCACGTAAGCCACCCCCAGGGCAATCGACATACCAAAGGTGATGAAGATGATCAAATCACCCAGTGCCACATACTTGAAGCGATAGTAAAGACCTGCACCGATGGCTCCGATGACACCTAACGCCAGAAGAGGAAGTCCGGTATGCAGCAGCAGGTAGATTCCCAGGAGGATACCCGCCAGCAGCACCAGATATCCGTAGTAAAGAACCGTTTTGGGCTTGAAGAGTCCCTTGACGATCAGCCGCTCGGGACCGATCTTCTCCTGGACATCCACACCGCTCACATAATCGTGGTACTCACTGATCAGGTTGCCGGCAAGGTGGAAGATGAGGGCGCCCAGCACTGCCAGCAGACCTAAAGTCCAGTTCACACCGGCTATCTCCCCTGTTTTATATAGATAAAACACATAGGAGTACCCAATCAGCGCCGGCGATAGCGATGCCGGGATAGCCCAGGGATGAGCCACCTTGATCCAGTTTATCAGTTTTCCCTCTCCCTCCATTGTCCATTTTTTTTGTCGCTATCCGATTCAAAGAACCGGATCGGATTTATAACAGTATCTCATTAAACATCTGCAATGTCTCCAGCACGTTGCTGCGCACATGGATGAAGTGTTCGATGCCATGGGCCTTCAGATCATCCATACAAGCGGGTGCACCCGCTACCACGAATAGTTCAGACCCATCCTTCAGTAGGTCAAACGCCTCCGGTGCATAGGTCCTATATTCCTCATCGCTCGAGCAGAGCACCACCACATCGGCTTTCTTTTCGCGCGCTGCCAGCACTCCTTCAGCTACGGTCTTGAAACCGAGGTTGTCGATCAGCTCATAACCGGCACAGGCAAAAAAATTGCCGGAGAACTGCGAACGGGCCAAACGCATCGCCAGGTTGCCGATGGTAAGCATGAACACCTTCGGTGTTTTCCCGCTCCGCTCGGTAGCGAGGCGCAACTCATTGAAAGGATCGGCCAGGCGGCGTGTGTTGAGCTTCTTCAGCGGTGTCGCCTCCTGATCATGGTTACATCCGCAACCATGCTTCTCCCTCTCTTCGATCTTTTCAGCCATCGTTTCCCGGGAATTGGGATACTGGTTGGTGCCCAGCAGGATCTCTCTGCGGCTGGCAGCAGCACCAAAGCGGCTGTCGGCAGAGGCATTGATTGCATCCTGCACACTGCCGGCCTTGAGTGATTCATAGAAACCGGTCTCCTCTGTTTCGAGGAACAACTTCCAGGCCTGCTCAGCCAACGATGCGGTGAGCGTCTCAATGTAATATGAGCCGGAAGAAGGATCGGTCACCTTGTCAAAGTGCGACTCCTCCTTGAGCAGCAGCTGCTGGTTCACGGCGATGCGTTCAGCAAAGGCAGTGGGTGTTTCAAACGCTTCATCGAAAGGACGTACCGTGAGTGAGTCCACCGCACCGAGGGTGGCCGACATGGCTTCGGTTTGCGTACGCAAAAGATTCACATACGGGTCGTACAACGTTTGGTTAAATCGGGAAGTCGTAGCATGTATGTTCATTTTTGCTGCGCAACGGCAGGTACCATCAGCAGCCTTGTTGTCACAGTCGTTCGGGCAGGGTGGCTTGTAAGCATTCACGATCTCGGCCCACAACCAGCGGGCAGCACGGAATTTGGCAATCTCCATGAAATAATTGGATCCCACGCCAAACTCGAACTTTATCTTTTTTGCAGCCAAAGCTGGAGCAATGCCGTTCTCAATCAGCTCAGACAACACCTGATTGCCGTATGACAAGCTGTAGCCCAGTTCCTGATAGCTGTATGCCCCGGCATCGTTCATTCTTCCGCCGGTCACAGAGATGGCACGGTACCGGGGAAGAGGAGCCGTGATTTGTACGATTTCCACTGCCTTTGCTACCCAATCGGGTTCATCCATCCCTTTTTTCAGAATCTTTCTGAAGGGATCAAATTCAATGGAGCCAAAGCATTCCATCACGTTCAGATTCTGCCCCCGTACATAATCGACCACCAGTCGCGCCAGTTCAGCGGTACGCGAGATGCATGTACGGAAATTCAGTTCCACTTTGTCGGGTGCTATCCCCTGCAGGAGAATCCCCAGATTTTCTATCGAAAGCGCATTCTTCGGCAAGCGAAAGCCCAGTGAGGTCACTCCTTTGTTCAGCAACATCAAAGCCTTTTTGTTTGCTGCGGCAAAATCTTTTACGTCGATATCCTGACGTACATACCACACATTCTCCTTCTTCGTGCCCCGCACGTAGGGGAACTGTCCCGGCAGGTTCTCCAGTGCCGGCTTTCCTTCCACATCCTCCGCACGATAAAAAGGATTCACCTGAAACCCTTCATTGGTTCTCCATACCAGTCTCTTCTGGAAGTCGGCACCTTTCAAATCCTTGGTGATGACATCCATCCACTCCTGTGTGGTAACCGGTGGAAAATCGGTGAAGAGTTTTTCTCTCTGTTTACTCATATTTTACTACTATTATTATTTTGATGCTTTTCTTCTGCTTCGTTTTACGTATTTAAAGAGCTATATGCCGACTGAAAAGAAAGCAGACAAAAATAAGATAATTTAAGCGCTTTTAAAAGCATTCACCGACTTATTTGCTCTCACTCAGCAGCAAATTGCTTATGGTAGCTCTTTCAAATCGATCAGGAGTTTTGTAATTTTTTCGATGACGGCCTGCACGTAGCGTGCCCCCTTTTCGGAAGTCGATTTTTTTGGGTTACCGATACCGGTATCCGATGAAATTTCGTCCCAGTTACGGGGCATCCATCCTATTTTTTGGTCTACTGCCTCTATCTGCGATGGTGAAACGGTGCCGTCTCCTGCCCGCTCCATGGCAACCAGTTCAGGGTGGTAGTGCAACATCACCGAGGTCTCCTGTTCGCCGGCGTGTTCATCGGGCTTCTCCGCGAAATAGTCATCCGTGGCAACAATCGCCCACCAGTCGGCCACCACCAAGCGAAAATCGGGTAAAGCCATCGCCAAATCACGAACATAGGGCTTGAAAGTGTTCCCCCCATGTCCGTTGATAAGAACCAGCTTACGGAAGCCTTGTCCGTGAAGAGAAGTCACAACATCGGTAAGGATTGCTTTCTGAGTCTCGCTTCGGGCATGCACACAAAAGGGCTTGTTCCACTGTCCCAGATTTTGCGATCCGAGAAAGACCGGTGGAAGCACCATACAGGTTACCCCCCGGTCGTAGGCCTTATCGGCACAATCGCAGGCAATTTCGTAGGAAAGGATACAATCCGTCAGATAAGGGAGATGATAATTGTGGGGCTCAATCGCTCCCCAGGGGAGGATCGCCAGATCATATTGATGTTCCACTACTTCACCGTAATTGGTGAGATTGGCACGAAGGAAACTATTTTTTGACATACAGGCCATGGGTAAAAAATGCTACATCGATATCAAACCGTTGCGGATACAATAGAAAGTAAGGCCGGGAACAGTTTTGATACCTGTTTTGGCAATAATATTTTTACGATGCGTAAGTACCGTATTGTGGCTGATATTCAGTTCGTCGGCAATCTCCTTGTTGGTGTGTCCCTGTACGATCAACCTCAGGATCTCCGTTTCACGGTTGGTAAGTGCACGGTCGCTGGAGGCATTCTGTCGGTGGTTGTGCTCATCAGAAATTGACTGCTGTAATTCCTGGATAGCGGTATGATCGAGTTCATTCAGCTTGGGACGAAGCACCTTGTTGCGTAGGCGGTTATGAGCCGCCAGATCCTTTTCGAGGGAGTGCACGGAGAAAATTGTAGCATAAGCGAGGTTCTGGTTGTATTCCCTCGATAAATGTTTGATCAGAATACTTTTCAAATCATGCAACAGGTCATCGGGAAGATCATCATTTTCATCCTCGGCCATCTGTTGCAGGTAGCTGGTCATCCGCTCTCTGAAGCGAAGGAAGAGCTGACGCAACATACTCAGCTCACTGCTCTCGCTGCCGCTCAGCGCGATGAAAGCATTGAGGTGCTTCTCGATGTTGGGAACCAGCACTTCAATATAGTTCTCCACTGTCCGTTGAAAGTAGTCGGCAATCAATCCTGCATCAAACAGGGCGAGTGAGGTGTCGGGCAGGTAGGAGTCGTCGAGGTAGACGTTGAGCACCGTAAGGATGAAGTCAACATTCAACTCATCGGCTTCACACAATTCAAGCAGTGTATGATCACCCACACCGATTCGGATTCCGAAGCGGTTGAGCACAGGAATCAACTCGCAGTGTTCTGCCAGCACATCGGCCATGATGCTATTGTGATTGAGTTGTATCACCCGATTCTTTTTTAGGGAACTTCGATAGAAGAGCGTACTTGCAGTTTCTCTGATGTTCCCGGTAAAAATGCCTGTGGGTATCGAACGGGAGTTTCAGCAGCTCTCTTTTCTGCTTCGTGCATATCTACCCCCTCCCGAAATCGAACCGTAAAAATAGCGAAATTCTTTCTCATCGCCAAAAAGATTGAAGCAAATCGGTCAGCTCACAGGTGAATCACCTCACTTCACCACCCTCGACAAGATGAATGGCAGGCATCTGCCGAAGAATCCAGGCCTGCCTTCTTTTGATGTAGGAATTGGGCTGAAGTGAGCTGTATACCAATGGGTTGGGGAGTGTTGCCGCTATCAGTGCCGACTGCTGGGGGGTAAGCTTTGCTGCGGTGCTGTTGAAATGGGTTCGTGCCACCGCTTCGGCACCGTAAAGCCCCTTACCGGTCTCCATGATATTGAGGTAAACCTCCAGAATTCGCTCTTTTGGCCACAACAGTTCAATTAAAAGTGTAAACCAGGCTTCTAAACCTTTTCTGAGCCAGGAGGAGCGAGGCCAGAGAAAGAGATTCTTAGCTGTCTGCTGTGAAATGGTACTGGCGCCACGCGCTTTTTTCCTACTCTTGTTCTCCCTGATGGCTTTTTCGATTTCAATCCTGTCGAACCCGTGATGACTGTAAAATCGCTGGTCTTCAGATGCGATCACAGCCCGTTTCAGGTGATCCGATATCTGTTCGTAAGGAACCCACTGGTAGTTAATGACCGGCCGCTCTCCCTCACTGAGCGACTGAACGGAACGAATTACCATCAGGGGGGTGCCGGGGACGGGCAGGAACCTGAAAAGAAGCACTCCCAGCACTGAGAGCAGCACAAACCAAATCATCAGCTTTCCCAAAAAGCGAATCAGTTTCTTCATCATTTTGCATCTGAATTGTACTGCAAAAATAATAAAAAAACCCTCATTGTTTACGGAAGATATGATAGATCCCGCCGGCTGTTTCCTCCACAACGTAACCCTCGTTCAGCAGAAGTGTCCATCCCTCGCCGGTCACTCTGTTACCATCGATCTCCAGTGGAGGGGTCACTATGATCCAGCGCCAGTCGGAACGCATCAGGGCTCCCCCCTCCTCTACATTGAGCAAACCCCAACGGTCACTGATCTGAATAGAGAGATAGACCGTTCCCTCATCTTCATCCAGAGGGATCACCCCATTCAGGTCGTAAGAGAGCTCCATCTCCTCCAGCCGGATCTCAAGGTGGGGTTCTTCCAGAAATTTCTCACGGTAGATATCCAGACGGGTGTTGTTGGAGAGCTCCCGTCTGAGTTCCTCATCGGCAATTCTCCTGCCGCCGTACTCCACTGCCACCTGTTTTACGAGACTCTGAAGGATGATGCGTTGATCCATGCCGAATGCTTCAGCGAATAAAGCTGTCAGGTCGCTCTCGGCGGTCACACGTTTATTCCACTCATTTTCTCTCTGATAGAGAAAAAAGCCATAGACAGGGGTGGTCTCATAGGCAAAGGTACGCACAAAGGAGGGCGATCTATCATAAACTTGCAGGCGAGTGAGAAGATAATCCCGCCATTGCCATTTGTCACGGCCACTCATCATCTGTCCGGTATAGGTGGCCAATCCCTCCAGTAGCTCGAGGTAGTTCTCGGCTACCTCAGAACCCCGGTAGAGCTGGTGACGATATCTGCGGAAGAGCAGTGCGTTTTGTAGATGTTCCAACGACCGGTTGTATCTGCCGGCCAGCAACGCCTGACGCAAAGCTTCAAGCTCCAGCCGCAGATAGATGCGTCCCTCCCTCCGATCGAGATGATTGTTCTCTTGGTGACGGAAATGAAACCCAAGGGATGGTTGCGCACAGTGAAACAGCTCATGGGTTATCAGCTCCAGGCGGTCGTAAGGATCAGGTGGCAGCGGCAGTCGGGCCATTGCCCAATGAAGACCACCCCACTCCACATCTGTATTGGCCAAAGGAATCTTTTCAGGAAGGATGCCCCTGTAAATCCCTTCAGAGGGTTTCAGAACCCCCTCGCTGTCAGGCATATTGGCAAAGATCTCACGGCTGTCCGGATCAACCAGCATGATGGGGCCGTAGATATCCTTGTTCCACAGCAGGCGATGGTCATAGGTAGCTTTTCTCGTCTGGTAAAACAACAGACGGATGCTGTCCGCAGGCATTTGCAGATGCTGCGCGTTAAGTGTGTGCAGACATAAGCTCAACAACCATATGTCAACCAGTTTGCTCATCCTGATCGGTTTATTGTAAACCTATTGTTACTCAGTCAACCAGATCCACCACTTTCAGTAGGCCGTCAGATACCATGAAACGTATTGCAAAGGGAGCCACCTTGTTTATGGCTCCAAGAATGACCGAAGGGCTACAGCGCGCGCATCAGCGATCTCTACATTTTTCACCAGTTGAGAGGTATTCATCTTCGACCCTTCGCCAAAGGAGGTATGCATGCCAGCTCTCGTCCAATACCCTTGGAGGCGCCGGTTACCAGAGCAGTTTTCTTTGTCATCAGGCTCTCTTTTTGACAAAAATAACCTTTTTCCGGAAGCGATGATACAGATTGGGAGACTTTTTTCATAGGTAGCTGCGCGACTTGTCGATCCGCAGCAAAATGAAAAGCAGGATGGTGAATCCCCAAAGCGAAGAGCCGCCGTAGCTGAAGAAAGGAAGGGGAATGCCGATTACCGGCATGATGCCGATCACCATCCCCACGTTGATGACCAGGTGAAAGAAGAAGATGCTCATCACCGCATATCCGTACACCCTCCCGAAAATGGTGGTCTGCCGTTCCGCGAGATGCAACAACCGCAAAATGAAAACCAGGTACAACAAAAGAATGATGGCCGATCCTATAAAACCATGCTCTTCACCGATGGTGCAGAAGATGAAATCGGTATCCTGCTCCGGCACATATTTAAGCTTAGTTTGGGTGCCGTTCAGAAACCCCTTACCGGTTAACCCTCCCGAACCGATGGCGATCTTGGACTGCCCCACATGGTAGCCGGCACCACTCAGATCCTGTTCCATGCCAAGGGTGACCTTGATGCGCATCTGCTGATGAGGTTGTAACAGATCATAGAACACATATTCTACTGATTCAAGAAAAAGAAATGAGCCAACCATAAAAAGGAGGATCAACAGGTAGTTCTTCTGCCGGTAACGGAAAAAGAGATAGATCAGATAGAGCGCTGAAGCAGTGAGCGCAGCCAGAGCTGTAACTCCCCAATTGATGGTCACCCCCATAAACGATAAGATGTATGCAACAAGAAAAATGGCTGCTGCAATGAGGAGCATTGTCCGGAAAGGTTTGCTTCTCTTGAGGTAATTGCGGATCATCCATGCACTGAAGATGATAATCAACAGAATAGTCATAAACTCCCCCAACGAGATGACACCAACCATTTTTTCGGAGAATTTGATCCCCAGTACGAAATAGATGATGGCTGCAATTCCAGCGAAAAGAACACTACCGGGCAACCCTTCACGGTAGAGCACGAGAATAAGACTGAGATAGACCAGTGCTGTTCCTGTTTCACTCTGGGCAATCACCAATATCACCGGAAGCAGTATGATCGCAGACACCAGGATGAGGTTGCGTCGCTCCATGAGACGGAATCCATAGGTGTTGAACACCTTGGCCAGCATGAGGGCGATGAGAAACTTCATGAACTCGGCAGGTTGCAGACGTAAAGGACCGATGATCAGCCATGAGCGCGATCCGTTGATCTCTTTCGCCATCACCAGCGTGATGAGCAGCAAGGCAATACCTGCCAGGTAGAAAAGAAAGGCATAGGTCTCGTAAAAACGCACATCAATCTTAATCAGGGCTAAAGCAAGCAGCAACGAGGAACCAATCCAGACCAGCTGCATGCCTGCTCTCCCGGAGATGTCGAACAATCCGGTAGCATTCTCCAGGTCGAAGCTCGCAGCATAGATATTGAGCCAACCCAACACCACAAAGAGGAGGTAGAAGCCAACTGTCATCCAGTCGATTTTACCTTTTTCCACCCTTTCCCTGCTCCCTTGATAGATCATTGTTCCTCTTGTGGTTTCACTGGTTCATTCTGCCTGACTGGAAGGTTGCGCGTATAGACATAGGGTAGTATCTCCCGGTTGATCACTGAGTTCTCGAGCCAACGGTCGCTCTCCGGTATTTCTCCCCTGAAATATTGCTGCAACATGAGCCGTGCAATGGGTACTGCATTGGTTGCCCCAAAGCGACCGTTTTCCACCACCACCGCGATGGCAACCTGAGGATCATCCTTGGGAGCAAAGCCCATGAAGAGTGAATGGTCATCACCATGTGGGTTCTCAGCCGTACCGGTTTTGCCACACACCTCCATGAATGGTTCCAGGTTGATGCCCCGACAGGTGCCAAAGGTCACAGCATCAGCCATGCCGGCAACGGTGAGCTCGACATGCTCCCTGTTGATACCCGATTCATGACGGGTGGTGTATTTTTCATCCAGTGCTCCCCCTTTGATCTCCTTCACCACATGCGGTGTGTAGTAATAGCCCCTGTTGGCAATGAGTGCTCCCATGTTCGCTATCTGCAGGGGCGTTGCCAGTATCTCTCCCTGACCGATGGCAATGGAGATGATGTTGTGCGCATTCCACCGGTCGGTTTTGAACACATTCGAATAAAACTTGCTGTTGGGGATAAAGCCCCTTTTCTCGGAAGGGAGATCCACCCCCAACGGATAGCCGAAACCCATCCTTACCATATGATCCTTCCAGACATCGAACGCTTCTCCCGTACCGGAATATTTGCTCCTGTTACTGAGCATCCCACTTAAACCGTAAGAGAAGAATGAATTGCAGGAGGTAGCCAATGCATATTGGATGGCCAGTGGTGACGCATGCCCGTGACAGGCGGGACGCCCTCCAAGGGGAGGATAACCACCAAAACAGGAGTAGCGAGTCTCCGGGGTGATGATCCCCTCCTGCAGAAAAATCAATCCCTGTGTAGGTTTAAAGGTCGACCCCGGAGGGTAAGTGCCGGCGATGGCCCGGTTGATCAACGGTTTATAGGGGTTGTTTTCCAGCGATCGATAGTTGGTGCCAAACGTTTTGCCGGTGAGGAGGGATGGGTCATAAGTAGGTGCCGAGACCATGCATAAAATCTCACCTGTCTTGGGTTCAATCATGACGATGCTACCCACCTTGTTATGCATCAACTGTTCACCATATAACTGAAGATCAATATCGATGCTGATTTTCAGATCCTTACCAGATACCGGTGCCTCATCGTGCCGTCCCTCCTCATAACGACCTTGCACCCTGCCATGGGCATCGCGCAGCAACACCTCCACCCCTTTCTCCCCACGAAGATCCTCTTCGTGTGAGAGCTCAATGCCTGATTTCCCTACATAATCACCCCGCACATAGTAGGGATCGGCAGCCATCTTGTTCTTGTCTACCTCTGCTACGTAGCCAAGGACTAACCCCATGCCGGAATAGTTGTACTGTCGCTCGGTTCGGCTCTGGATGTAAATTCCGGGAAACTTATAGAGCTTCTCCTGCAACAGGGCATACTCCTCCACACTCAGCTGAGAAAGAAACAACTGGGGGGTATAGGAAGAGTAACCCGGATTCTTGCGCCGG
The DNA here is from genome assembly GCA_003517675.1 of Porphyromonadaceae bacterium. Taxonomy (GTDB): domain Bacteria; phylum Bacteroidota; class Bacteroidia; order Bacteroidales; family Dysgonomonadaceae; genus Proteiniphilum. Next base: position 14,353 of record DPAC01000047.1, read on the forward strand.
TCTTTCATATCGGCATCGAGGCGTTTGAACTGTTCAAGGTCAATGTTGAGCGTACGGCAAAAGTCTGTGGTATCGAACTGTTCCATTTCCCGAACCACCATCATCACATCATAGGTAGGCCGATTGTATACCAGCAGGTTGTCATTCCGATCGTAAATGGCTCCCCTGGCCGGGTAAAGTGTTCTGCGGAGAAAGGCGTTGCTGTCGGCATACTCACGGTACTCCGGACTCAGCAACTGCAGGCGAAAGAGCTGCACCAGATAGATCAGTGCAATGATCACAACTGCAGAAGCGATCACTTTTCTTCTGTTGGCAAGATTACCAGGACTGTTCACCACTTTTCCTCCTATAGATTAGCATGTCAAAGGCAATGATGAGTATGATTGAACTCACCGCAGATATGATGATTCGCAGGAGCGTGTTGACCAGGTTGAATAGCGTGAAAGATTCAATGAAAAAGAGGAGCGTGAGATGCAGGAAGATCGTAAAAATGGTAAATCGCACAAAGGGTCCGGGTGCACTGTTCATCCCAGGAACAAAACCCTCAAACTCCTCTTTCTCAAAAAAGAGAGACATCATTGGTTTTCTAAACATCGCTACCAGCGTGATGGCTGCAGCATTCATGCCGGGCGTGTTCAGAAAGATGTCGATGATCAATCCCATAAGAAAAGCGGAGATGATTACATAAAAGAGGTTTCGGCCTATAGGCAGCTTTAGAAGGAAATAACCATACAGTACTGGGGTAGCCAGACCAAAGAGGTTGATCCGGCTCAACAACAAAACCTGTATCAGGATCAACAGCAGAAACAGAAAAAATTCGTGTAGGTAACTGATTTTCATTGCTCCATTAATTCTTCCAGGGCTACCTGTTCCTCATAAAACCGGTCGTTGATGACCAATACATCCTGCAGAGTGTAAAAATCGGTTGCCAGCTCAAGATTGACTGTGATAAAATTGTCATCTGACGATTTACCCAAGCCATTCACACGCCCAATGACAAGGTTCTTGGGGAAGATACGTGAGAAGCTGGTGATTACGGTATCTCCCACGCTGTAGACCTCATGACGGGGTAATTCCCGCACTTCCGCTTCACTGATGGTTCTACCGCCCCAGTAAAGAGAACCATTGTTCTCCGAATGTTTGAGGCGGACACTCAACCGGAACTTGGGATTGATAACAGGGATCACCACTGCGAAATTGGAGGAAACATTCGACACCACACCCACCACACCCTGGTGGGATATGACCCCCATATCGGGTTTGATCCCCTGCTTACTCCCTTTGTTGATGGTGATGTAGTTGTTCACACCTGAGAAGCTCAGATTGACCACCTCCGCAGGGATAAAGGTAAAGTGCGGCTCACCGGTTGAGTCGGCCACAAATGCTTCTATCGAAAGGGAATCACCACACAAAAGCGAATCAGCTTTTTCTCTCCATACTTGCAACTCCTGTTCCAATTGAGCATTTCGCTCCATCAGCTCCCGGTTGTTTTTTCTGAGAGAGAAAAAAGAGGAGACATTACCAGAAACGGTATAGAACCATCCTGATATTTGATTGGCTGAAGAGAGATAAACGCTTCGCTGATAGGAGTTATGCGCAAAAACAAGATAGAAACTGAATGCAACCAGGAGAATTGCAACCAGCCAATGACTGTTTCGTATGATAAAATTGAACAGATTACGCATGCAATCCTACTTCAAAATAACCCGATCAGGCAGTGCCTGCCAGTGAGAATTCTATCGCATCAGAAAGGAGAACTTATCAATGTTCCTCAACGCAATGCTGGTACCCTTTGCTACCATGTGGAGCGGATCATCAACCACCCGGAAAGGGATGCCTATCTTCTCTGTCAAACGCTTGTCGAGACCTCTTAGCAGGGATCCGCCACCCGTGAGGTAGATACCGTTGCGAACAATGTCGGCATAGAGCTCTGGAGGGGTCTGTTCCAGGGCGCTCAAGACAGCTGAATCGACCTTTGATACCGATTTCTCCATGCAGTGTGCAATCTCCTGGTAGGAGACCGGTACATCCATGGGAAGTGAGGTCATCCTGTTGGGACCATGCACAACAAAATCTTCAGGCGGATTATCCAGTTCGGTCAATACCGAACCCACATTGATCTTGATCTGTTCAGCGGTGCGATCACCCACCTTGATGTTATGCTGACGACCCATGTAATCCTGAATATCCTCGGTAAAGTCATCGCCTGCAATCTTGATCGATTTGTTGGAGACAATGCCTCCCAGTGAGATCACGGCGATCTCTGTGGTTCCCCCGCCTATGTCGACGATCATATTTCCTTCAGGAGCCTCAACGTCAAGTCCGATCCCCAGCGCAGCAGCCATCGGTTCAAAGATCATGTAAACATCACGGCCACCGGCATGCTCCGCCGAGTCACGCACCGCTCGAATCTCCACTTCCGTGCTGCCGGAGGGAATACAGATCACCACACGCAGAGAGGGAGAGAAGAGTCCACCCTTGTTTTTGTTGGCCATTTTGATCATCCCCCTGATCATCTGTTCTGCGGCGTTGAAATCGGCAATCACCCCATCTCTCAGGGGCCTCACCGTGCGAATATTCTCGTGGGTCTTCCCGTGCATCTGTCTTGCTTTCTCGCCAAGAGCGATCATCTTGTCGGTCTTGCGATCCAGTGCCACGATGGAAGGCTCATCCAGGAGGATCTTCCCGGCATTGTTCACAATCACTGAATTGGCGGTGCCGAGGTCCATCGCCAGCTCCTGCGTAAATGAAAATAAACCCATGTTATTTGTAGTTTTCAGCATTCAGCATTTCCGCCTTGCGGGAGACTCCGATAAACCGGAGTCTTCATTCCGCTTCGCTTTGATCAGCTTTCAGCTATTGGTTTTGAATGTCTAATGTTTGAAATGTCTTATCCCCGTGGTTACCATGGCGACACCGTTCCGGTTACAGGTTTCGACCGACTCGGCATCCCGAATCGATCCTCCCGGTTGTATCACGGCAGTAATTCCCGCCTTGTGGGCAATCTCCACAGAATCGGCAAAGGGAAAGAATGCATCGCTGGCCATCACTGCACCATGGAGGTCGAACTGAAAATGTCCGGCTTTTTGAATGGCCTGATTGAGTGCATCCACCCTCGATGTTTGTCCCATACCACTGGCAATCAACTGTTTGTTCTTTGCCAGAACAATCGCATTTGATTTGGTATGTTTGACCAGCTTGTTTGCAAAAAGCAGATCTTCCGTCTCAGCAGAGGTGGGTGCCTTGTGAGTCACAACCTGCAGGTCACCAGCGCTCTGAATGCTCATGTTTCTATCCTGAACCAACATGCCGTTCAGTACAGATCGGTATTGCATGGGTTGCAACGCTTGTTCCAGCGATTTGAGTACCAAAATTATGCGATTTTTCTTTTGAAACAAAATATCCAGTGCCTCTTTCTCATACGCCGGAGCAATCAATACCTCAAAGAAAATGGGGTGAATGGCTTCAGCAGCTGCCCTATCGACCGTCCGGTTGGTCACCACAATTCCACCAAACGCAGAAACCGGGTCGGCGGCCAGGGCTGCCTCCCATGCCTCTTTGACAGTGGGACGACAGGCCATGCCACAGGCGTTGTTGTGTTTGAGGATGGCAAGTGCTGTCTCATCGAAATCGGCAATGAGAGAGATAGCGGCATCAATATCAAGGAGGTTGTTATAGGAGATCTCTTTGCCGTGCAGTTGTTCAAAGATCTGATCGAAGTGACCATAAAAGAATCCTTTCTGATGGGGGTTCTCACCATACCGTAGCTGCTTGCTTTCATCGCAACTTATCCGGAGGGCGCTGCTATTGTCGCCGTCAAAGTAACGGAAGATAGCAGCGTCATAGCCCGAAGAAACTTTAAAAGCCTCTTTTGCAAACCAGCGACGGTCCTCCTCATCACTTTCGCCCTTTTTATCTCTTAAAAGCTCTAACAGTCTCTGATACTGCTTCTTTGAAGCAACAATCAACACATTCTTATGGTTCTTGGCTGCGCCACGGATCAATGAGATCCCACCAATGTCAATCTTCTCAATGATCTCTTCCTCGCTGCCACCTGCAACCACTGTCTCTTCAAACGGATAGAGATCTACAATGACCAGATCGATTGAGGGAATATCATATGCTTTAACCTGTTTCCTATCGGCTTCATTTTCGCGTCGGTAAAGGATCCCTCCAAATATTTTGGGGTGAAGGGTCTTGACCCGTCCGCCCAGGATGGAAGGATAACCACTCACCTCTTCCACCCCTTCGCATTCGTACCCCAGTGATTCAATGAATTCGCGGGTACCACCGGTAGAGATAAATTTGACCCGTAGATTGTTTAGCTCCTGAAGAATCTCCTCCAAACCATCTTTGTGATAGACGGATATGAGGGCTGTTTGAATTTTCTGTGACATCAACTCTCTTTTTGACACGTTAATTTTTAAAGGAGCACAAAGGTATAAAATCTATTGATCATTTTCGTTCATTGCTCCATTTGTTTTGCCAAAAAAGGGAATGACACCGTCAGTGACATTCCCTGCAAGATTGCCAGTTTCAGCAATCGGTTTTCTTTTTATTTTACTTCCCAGCCCAGCGCACTGGCTCCCAGTACTGCGGCATCGCTCTCCTTTAATTCGGAGAACTTCAATTGAACCTTATTTTTGAAGATGTTGAGCAGGTTTTTCTCCATGCTCTCCCGTATCGGATTCATTATCAAGTCTCCCGCCTTGGAGAGTCCCCCAAAGAGAATGATTGCCTCGGGACTAGAGAAAGCAACAAAATCGGCAAACGCCTCACCCAGCATCTCACCAGTGAAACGAAAGATCTCTTTCGCCATCTCATCGCCGGCCATGGCTGCTTCAAATACGTCTTTTGATGTAATATCATCGATTGAGATGTTGCGTAACCGGGTCTGGGCATCAGGCCGAAGCTCCAGATACTCACGAGCTGTACGAGCCACACCCGTAGCCGATGCATATGCTTCCAGACATCCGGCTCTGCCACAACCGCATAAACGACCGTTGTGACGCCGCATGATCACATGCCCCAGCTCACCGGCAAAGCCGTCATGCCCATAGACAAGTTGCCCGTTGACCACGATACCGCTCCCTACCCCTGTACCGAGCGTGATCACAATGAAATCCTTCATTCCACGGGCTGCACCATAGGTCATCTCTCCAATGGCTGCAGCGTTGGCATCGTTGGTAAGTGCCACCGGAATACCAATCCGGTCTTCCAGCATCTGGGCAAAAGGAATCACCCCTTTCCATTTCAAGTTGGGCGCAAACTCAATGGTACCGGAATAATAATTACCGTTGGGTGTTCCGGCACCGATGCCCTTGATCTGATCTTTTGTAGTGGACTGGCTGATCAGCTCTTCGATCAAATCGGTCAGTTCATCCAGATAATCCTCTACCTCTGAATGTTTGCCTGTTTTGATACTGCCACTGATCAAAATTTGTCCTCTTTTGTCAACAATGCCGACGACTGTGTTCGTTCCGCCCACATCAATTCCTATTACATAGGGTTTCTCCATGATTTGTTTTATTTAAAAAGTGAGTCTATGATGATTATAGATTTTGTGCTGCGCAAATATAGTGTTTTTTCTATAAACAGCTTTCACAATCAATGAATAATTTGAATAAAGTATGAACAACAAAACGCAAGAACTGAAATATTGGTCGTTATAATAAATTTCCCTACATTTGCAGCTTTAATTTTCTATTTATCGGTTCAATACGTGAAACAACATCAAAATAAAAGATAAACACACCAATTATAATACAAACAGACAACAGTTATCAAACCAATCATGAACGAGATCAAATTTTATCACGGGGAGAACATCCCCCTGGAACTGCACAAGGTAAGGGTGGTACAAAAGCTGCACCTGGTACCCATAGAGAGAAGACTGGAAGCATTGTATGAGGGAGGCTTCAACACTTTTCGACTGAACACGAAAGATGTGTTCTTAGACATGCTCACTGACAGCGGCACCAACGCCATGAGCGACAACCAGTTGGCTGCGATGATGCAGGCGGATGATGCCTATGCGGGCTCCCAGAGCTTCTACCGCCTCCAGAAAGCGGTGGAGGATGTGCTGGGTAAAAAGTATTACCTGCCGGTGCACCAAGGGCGTGCAGCTGAGAATATCTTATCGAATGCCTATGTGCGCAAAGGCAATCTCGTACCCATGAATTATCATTTCACCACCGCCATGGCGCACATCACCCAGTATGGCGGGAAAATCGCAGAATTGCTGTACGACGAAGCATATGTAATCAATTCCTCCCACCCTTTCAAGGGAAACATGAACATTGAAAAACTGGAGGAGATTATCAAGCTTCACGGGGCCAAAAATATTCCGTTCATTCGCATGGAAGCCTCAACCAACCTTATCGGAGGTCAGCCGTTCTCGGTACAAAACCTGAGGGATGTGAGGGCTATTGCCGATAAATACAACCTCCGCCTCGTGCTCGATGCAAGCTTACTGGGCGAGAACGCTTATCTGGTGATCCAGCGTGAAGAAGAATTCAAAAACAGCAGCATGGGCGAGGTGATGCAAATCATGACCGGCCTGGCCGATATTGTTTACTTCTCTGCCCGCAAATTGAGCTCTTCGCGGGGTGGAGGCATCTGTACAGATAGCCTCGATATATACCGTGAACTCGAAGCACTGGTTCCTCTGTTTGAAGGGTTTCTCACTTACGGCGGCATCTCGGTACGTGAAATTGAAGCGATGGCGGTCGGACTCTATGAGACGCTCGACGAGACAATGATCAGCCAAAGCCCCAGCTTCATTGCCTACCTGGTGAACGCGCTGGATGCACATGGTGTTCCGATGATCAAGCCGGCAGGTGTGCTGGGTGCCCACGTGGATGCGATGCAGGTATGCGACCATATTCCACAGAACGAGTACCCCGCCGGAGCGCTGGCGGCAGCCCTCTACCTGATCTCTGGAATCCGGGGTATGGAGCGCGGTTCCATCTCCAACCAGCGGGATGAATATGGCAATGAGACCTATGCCGACATGGAGCTGCTGCGCCTGGCGGTGCCGCGACGTGTCTTTACCCTGTCACAGATCAAGTATGTGGAGGACCGCATGAGCTGGCTCTACGACAACCGCAGGCTGATTGGCGGTCTTCGTTTTGTCTATGAACCGCCGGTGCTCCGCTTCTTCATGGGAGGCCTGGAACCGGTAAGCGACTGGCCACAGAAACTGATTGCGAAGTTCAAGGAAGACTTCGGCAATAGTTTATAAAATGTATCCTGAAAAGAGAAAGAGGTACCTCTTTCTCTTTTTTATTTCATTTTCTTCGCTTGCCCCTCATATATTGTCCAGGCCATTCAACATCAGTTTCATTCAATACAAAATAGGGATTGCGCAATAATTCGCGACCAAGAAATACCATGTCTGCCTGTTTATTCTCCAGAATAGTTTCAATCTCTTCTTTGGTAGTGATTAAACCCACGGCAGATGTCAGAATGCCTGTTTTGCGGACGGCTTCCGCGAAAGAAACCTGATATAGAGGCTTTAGAACGATATTTTGTGTGATAATATTACCCCCTGTGGAACAGTCGATAAGATCTACTCCCCTATTTTTTAAGATGGCGGAAAGCTTTACAGCCTCTGCAACATCCCAGCCACCTTCAGCCCATTCCGTGATGGAAAGGCGTACAAATAAGGGCAAATTTTCAGGCCATACTGTTTTGACAGATTCTACTATTTGTAATAAAAAGCGAATACGATTTTCAAAACTGCCTCCATATTCGTCGGTACGATGATTACTCAATGGCGAAAGAAATTCGTGTATCAAATAGCCATGGGCCCCATGTATTTCTATTACCTGAAATCCGGCTTCCAATGCCCGCTGTGCAGCATCTTTAAATTTCATTGTCAGCATCTGGATTTCCGATACCGTCAGTTGTTTGGGAGGGATTTCATCCGGTGAGAAAGGAATGGGAGAAGGTGCCACCGTTTGCCAACCGCCGTTTTCAACAGTTAACTGTTTACCTCCGGGATAATCAGTTGAGGCCTTGCGTCCGGCATGTGCAAGCTGAATAGCTGGAACAGCACCTTGAGAACGGATGAAATCTGTAATTTTTTTCAGGGGAGCAATCTGTTCATCTTTCCATAGTCCCATGTCGTAAGGTGATATTCTTCCTTCCGGTACAACAGCTGTAGCTTCCTGAATGATGAGTCCCGCGCCGCCTACCGCACGTGTACCATAATGAACAAGATGCCATTCGGTGGCAAACCCATCCACTGAGGAATACATACACATAGGGGACATCCCGATACGGTTTTTGATCGTCAAGGACTTTATCGATAGCGGTTCGTTTATTATACGCATAAATTACAAAAAAAATTATAGTTCATTCTGACAAACTTACATAAAAAATTCTTTTCAAGTGAGGATTTTTATAACCTTTTACAAAGGTATGTTGTAAAACATATAAAAACATTTTTTTATGTAACATTAACCGGATAACTTTGTTGTCATAATCAGCACAGTACAGAACAGTACACCATATCTGAAAAGTGAAACCTGCACATGATGGATTTCAAATTTGACGGGAAGAGCACAAAAGTACAGCAGTTGGCTGAACACATCCAGGATGCCATTGCAGCAAACGAATTAAAGGTGGGGGAAAAAATACCCTCCATCAACCATTTAAGCCGGCAATTTTCGGTATCGAGAGATACTGTGTTTAAAGCCCTTTCCGACCTGCGTGCACGCGGCGTGATTGATGCCATTCACGGAAAAAACTATTATGTGGCTTCCCGCACCCGAAATATCCTGTTATTGTTAGACGAGTATTCGCCCTTCAAGGAGGTCTTGCATACGACTCTCGCATCCCGATTGCCCAAATCCTACAAAATCGATCTGTGGTTTCATCAGTACAATGAACACCTGTTCAACAACATCGTCTATGAATCTATCGGCAGGTATAACAAATACCTGGTGATGAATTACGACAATGAAAAGTTCTCCGATGCATTAACGAAAATCGACAAAAAGAAACTGCTGTTGCTCGATTTCGGGAAATTTGACAAAGATGGATACTCTTATGTCTGCCAGGATTTTGACAATGGATTGTATGATGCATTAGCCTCCATCAAAAGTGAACTGAATAAATACAAAAAGCTGGTGTTCGTATTCAACAAACTTCATAAACATCCGCAGAGCAGCAAGATAGCGTTCAGTAACTTTTGTCTTGACAACCGGTTTGAATTCGGCATTTTGGATGAAATTCAGGATAAAGGAGTCATCCATGAAGACTTTTTTTACCTGGTGATTAAACAGGAAGATGTGGTAAAGATTATCAAACAAGGACGCACAGAGGATTTAAAACCGGGGAGAGACTACGGTCTATTGGCCTACAATGAGAATCCTTTTTTCGAGGTAATTGAAACCGGCATCTCCAGCATCGGGATCGATTGGCAGGAAATGGGAAGGATCGCCGCCGATTTTGTATTGAATAATAAGGCTGTGCAGACCTACCTGCCAACGGTCATCAAAAAGAGAGGTTCATTTTAATCAGATTCGACCAATTTGATCAGGTATTTGAATTTTTATATTCACTTGAAAATAAGCACAGTTCAGAATTCTAATAATGATGATACTTCGAAAACGCACTCTATAGAAAAAAGTCCTCAATCATGCATTGAATTTCAATCGGTATTTGTGCTTACACGCAAAGAAAGAAACTTTCTGAAGGAGACACAATAATTCAAATGATAAACCAGTTATACCGGAAAATATATTTACCCGAAAATAAATTCATCAAAATAAATTAAATGACCCATAAAATCATGAATCAGTATCCAAAAATCGGTATCCGCCCCACCATCGACGGTCGTCAGGGCGGTGTGAGGGAAAGTCTGGAAGAGAAAACAATGAATCTGGCCAAGTCGGTCGCCCGGTTAATCGAATCCAACGTAAAGAACAGCGATGGCAGTCCGGTT
>DPAC01000046.1:0-1093 GCA_003517675.1 Porphyromonadaceae bacterium
CTATCTCGAGGTTTTTGATGAGGTCGGAGAATCCTTCAACACGGTGGCTGAAAACCCAGTCCCCCGACGGGGCCTGTGTATATACATACAATGAAGTGTAGGATGATTCCAGCAGAATGTTTTTGCCGTTGATGGTGGCCTGCTTGATATCCATCCCTCCGGAAATGGCTTCGGGGATAGGCACCTCCCTGCCATTTTTAAGCTCGGAAGTTCCTAAATTATGCCCCACAAAAACCTGCTTCCCGAAACTTTTGATGAACCACGACTGAATATCGAACCCGGGCAATCGAAAGAAATTTTTCTCCCCTTCCGAATAACGGTATATTCCCAGGTTGGTGGCCAAATAAAGGTTGTTTTGATGATAGAGGATGTCTTCCACCAGCCCGATTTGCATGTCGGCGGGCTCAAAAAGGGTAAAGTGTGAGCGGGTATGGATATGGGAGATACCATTGTCGAGGGCTGCCCATATATTGTCCTCTCTGTCGTTGTATAGCGCGAGAACGGTATTGTTGTTCAAACCGTTGGAGCGGTTGATGTGCCACAGCATGTTTCCATCCTTACCGATGGCAAACAGGCCGCTGTTCAGCGTTCCGAAGACATATTGTGCATGGCCCGAAAGCATGGCCCGGTTGATGATCGCTTCCTGTAATTCCGGTGCAGTGGATATCGTCCAGGGGATCATCGTCTGCACATTTTCCGAAAACCGGAAGAGACCGTTCTTTGAGGTGACCAGCAGGTAATCATCATCGAAAGGTAACAGGGCCACCACATTGTCATCATTCAGCTGATCCCTGGTGATCACAGGATGAAACTGCTCCCCGTCGAAACGGCAGAAATCATCGTTGATCAGTTGGGCAAACATTTTTTCGCCGACAGGAAAGAAATACAAGACTGCAGGAGAGGGTTTCAGTGTGGTAACCTCTTTCCCGTCATAGACGAAAACACCCGAAAACGACTGGAAATAGAGTTTGCCGTTGAAAGGGTGAATCGTCCACACCTCATCGTTATGGAACGGATAATCTTTTGCCAGATTTTTGATCGAATGGTAAATAAGCTGATTTGTCTCGTCGGGTTCAAAATAGCCAAACTCTTC
>DPAC01000046.1:1392-2852 GCA_003517675.1 Porphyromonadaceae bacterium
TTCCAGTTTACCCCCTCAAAACTCAGCAGCCCGTTGTTGTTGCCAACATAGATTACGCCGTTGCCTCCCTGGGCAATGGCCCAGTTCTGGTTGCCCGCCTTATAGATGCCGGTAGAGTAGTTAAAGACCGGGGGAATGAAGGGAATATCCTGTGCAAGGCCAGGCAGGGAGAGCACAACGAGCGCAACGGAGAGGAAAGCCGCAAATAAATATTTTTTACAGGCGGATTGCATCATGCTACCGGAGATAATGGATGGAGCAGACCGGTTACTTTTTCTCGAGGAGTTGTACAATTTCGTTTTCACTCAGGACTTTTACATTCGTAAAGAGAAAGCGGGGATCCAGAAAATTGCCGTACTGGTTGCATTCCTGCACAGCAGCAGTCAGGTTTGCATGCACATCTTTGTCCAATGATAAGAGCATGAGGATGGTGAAATAGTTGCTCCTGATCTCAAACTTCTCGATCACCACTTCAGCCTGCTGCAGTTGAAATGTGAACTCACGTTCCACGATCTCCTTTTGCAGGGGATTGAGTGCCTGCTTGTTACGGGTGGTGAAGAGTGAAAAGAAACGCAGCTTCTTATCCAGCCCCCCCAGTCCTGAAGAGATATAGACCTGTTGTTGTCCCGACAGCTCGGAGCTCAGCACGATGCGGCTACTCACCAGCGCCATGGCGGACCAGTGGGCCAGTTCCGGTTCGGGGGGACTGCTGTGATAGGTCTCTATGGAACGGTATGCTCTCACATCGGGGATCGATGCCAGTAGAGTCAGACTTCTTTTTTTCCGTTCTGCCGGTATGTCGGGAGAGAAAAGTATAGTGATCTCTTCGTCCAGCACGAAAGGATTGTTTTCTTTTCGAAGCTGATCGAAATAACGGAAATAGGCCATCTGCTCTTCAATGGGTACCAACTCTTCCAGGATATGAAAAGAGTCTATACCCTGTTCATCGAGGGTCTCTCTCAATTTTGCCAAAAGATCATCCTGACTGCTCATATTACAAAGATAGTTTTTTTCTCATTCTTTCATCTCTTTTCTGCCAAAAGATGAAAGAAGTGACGTGCCATATTCCTTAAATTTCATCAAACAGACCCATAATCTCAGCAGAATTGTATAAATTCGCACAATCAATTCAAAATGTGCCCGCCAATGAAAATCAGGATCGTGAACCAGTCGAAGCACCCTTTGCCCGCACATGCCACCGCGCTCGCCGCAGGGATGGATTTGCGGGCCAATATTGATGAGCCGATCGTGCTGAACCCACTGGAGCGGGTTTTGGTGCCCACCGGTCTCTATCTGCAATTGCCCGAGGGGTATGAAGCTCAGCTTCGTCCCCGCGGCGGTCTGGCGCTTCGTCATGGAATCACCCTGCTCAACACTCCCGGCACCATTGATGCCGATTATCGTGGGGAGATAGGGGTGATTCTGGTGAATCTCTCCAGTGAACCTTTTACCATCTGTGA
>DPAC01000015.1:0-10877 GCA_003517675.1 Porphyromonadaceae bacterium
TCCGGCTTCACATCGGTGATGTACTGAAAACGGGGGCGCTCCTCCATGATCTGCAGCAGATCCTCCTCCACCACCAGTTCCTTGCGAGCGGTATTGATCAATACCCCGTCACGGGGCATCCGCGAGAGCAGGTCATAGTTCACACAGTGGCGTGTCTCCTCCAGCAGTGGCATGTGCAGGGAAACAAAATCGCTGTTCTCGAACAATTCACTGTTGCTGTAAACGGAGATCACGCCATACTCTCCCTCTTTCCGAAGATCATCATGGGTGAGCGTGGGAGAATAGGCGTTGACGGTCATACTGAACCCACGGGCAATTTTAGCAACCATCTTCGCCACGTTGCCGAAGGCATAGAGTCCAAGTCGTTTGTTCGAGATTTCACGCCCTACGGTTCCGTCAAACTGGTTCCGCAGCATGTAGATCATCATCCCGAAGACCAGCTCCGCTACTGCATTGGCGTTCTGTCCCGGGGTGTTCATCACACAGATATCACGGCTGGTGGCGCACTCCAGGTCCACATTGTCGTAACCGGAACCGGCACGCACCACAACTTTCAGATGGGGAGCGGCCTCCATCACTTCACGGTCAACGATATCGCTCCGGATGATCAGGGCGTTCGCGTCTCTCACGGCTTCAAGTAATTGGGATTTATCGGTATAGTTCTCAAGCTTTTCGAGCCGATGACCGGCAGATTCAATGATCTGCGCTATCTCCCCCACTGCCTGTCTGGCAAATGGCTTACTTGTCGCTAAAAGTACCTTCATAGTTTGATTGCGCTATATAAAAAATAATCTCCTGAAAATGGAAACACAAAATTACAAACTTATATCAAACGAAGAAGGAAATAGGATTAAAAATACGCCTCTGGTTTTTAATTTGCGCTGAGAAAAAGTTATTTGTGCGATAAATTGAATCATCGTATCTTTGCGCTGAAACAACCATTGACCCGATATGAACAGCTCTTATCCATCGACACTGCTGGAAAATGCAGTGAACGAATTAGCCCGGTTGCCCGGTATCGGACGAAAGACAGCGCTCCGCCTGGCACTATACCTTCTCCGGCAGGAAGAGGAAAAGGTGGACCATTTTGCAGAGGCTCTTCTCAAAATGCGAAGAGAGATCACCTACTGTTCGGTCTGTCATAACATCTCTGATCGTCCGCTCTGCAGCATCTGTGCCGACAGCAGCCGTGATAGCTCGTTGATCTGCGTGGTTGAGAATGTGAAGGAGGTGATGGCCATTGAAAAAACAGTACAATTCAGGGGTTTGTACCATGTGCTGGGAGGTATCATCTCACCCATCGATGGCATCGGTCCCTCCGATCTGGAGATCAACAGCCTCGAAGAGCGGGTAAAAGCAGGTGAGATACGAGAGGTGATTCTGGCATTGAGTGCCACCATGGAGGGTGACACCACCAATTTTTACATCTACCGGAGACTGCAGAGATACCCGGTGAGGGTGAGCATCATTGCACGGGGCGTCTCAATCGGTGACGAGATTGAGTATGCCGACGAGGTGACGCTGGGTCGTTCCATCCTGAACCGAACCCCATTCGACGAATCCTATAAACTCATGTCCAAATGAGCCAGAGAGTCAAAATGGAGACTGCCATCCGCCATCTGTACCGTCACTACTTTGTCAGCATTTCACTCCTGGGGTTGCTGCTCCTGCTGCTCCTGTTTCATCTTTTACCTTTCTGGCAGGATAGCCAGCCGGTTAGTATCACCCTTGAGCGCTACCTCATCATGCTTACGCTGATCGCCATTCCCTCTACCCTTAAATGGTTTGCAACGCGCCTGAAAAAGAGTCCCCGCCCCCTGATGTGGGAGGATGCCAGCAGACGTTACCGACAGCTATACTTCATACGGCTTTATATCCTCACTGCGGTGACCCTTACCCATATCTTGCTGTTCGGCATCTCACGAAACCTGAACTTCTTCTGGTTTAGCCTGGTGCTGTTCATCATTTTCCTTTTTTGCCGTCCCTCCATCCCGGAGATTGAGAGCCTCCTGGTAGAGCCGGAAAAAGAGGAAGACGAGGAGAAAAAAACAGAATGATCCAGATCACAATGATCCCATTATTGGAAAATAGCAATATTCGCCTGCGGGCGACCGAGCCGGAGGACCTGGAGTTGCTCTACCGCTGGGAGAACGACACCCTGCAATGGCCCCTGGGCAATGCAACCGTTCCTTTCTCGCGATATACCCTGCGGCAATACCTGGCTGAATCGAATCAGGATATATACAGTGACCGTCAGTTGCGTCTGATGATCACACGCAAGGAACAGGAAAAAACCATCGGTGCAGCCGATCTCTACGATTTTGACCCTTTTCACTTCAGAGCCGCCGTAGGCATCCTGGTGGAAGCATCTGAACGACAACAGGGTTACGGGCTTCAGGCATTGCAACTCCTGGAGGAGTATGCGTTTCGTTTTCTCCATCTCAGGCAGCTCTATGCCTTTGTCCCGATTCACAACCTTGCCAGTGAAGCTTTGTTCGAAAAAGCAGGGTTCGAGGTGGCGGGAGTGTTGAAAGATTGGATCCGGGAGGACGACACTTTTACCGATGTGAGCGTGATGCAACTGATCAACCACGATTAAAATATTGTTGTCATTTTTTTTATTGTAGAAAGTTAAGCATGCAGGAAGATATCAGAAAAGCGTGTGAGGTGATGAGAAACGGCGGAATTATCCTTTATCCCACCGATACCATCTGGGGCATTGGCTGTGATGCCACCAATGAGGAGGCCGTAAAAAAAATCTACAAGCTCAAACAGCGTGACGACAGCAAGTCGATGCTGGTGCTGCTCGACAATCCGGTCAAGTTGCAGTACTATGTGACCGATGTGCCGGAGATCGCCTGGAATCTGATAGAGTTGTCCGACAAACCGCTCACCATCATCTATGAGGGAGCACGCAACCTGGCAGCAGCACTGATCGCTGCTGATGGGACCATCGGCATCCGCATCACCGGTGAGCTCTTCTCCCGCGAGCTATGCAGGCAGTTCCGCAAGCCGATCGTCTCCACATCGGCCAACATCAGTGGTCAACCTGCACCCGCCCGTTTCTCACAGATCAGCAGAGAAATCATTGATGGGGTGGACTATGTGGTCAAATACCGACAAAAGGAGCAAACCGATACCAAAACCTCCTCCATTATCCGACTGGCACGAAACGGCACCATTCAGATTATCCGAAAGTGAAGAATTTGTTTAACTTTGCATCCGGACTCAGAATAGTATAGTCATTGCCGATGCAAATCAGGACAATCTTCAATCAGTTGCTGCTGTGGCGCGACTCCCACATCAAGGAGCGTCACTTCCTGTTGTTTGTCAGCTTCCTGGTGGGGAGCATCACGGCAGTGGCAGCCTGGCTGCTGAAAAGCTCCATCCACTTCCTCCAGGTGTTCCTCACCGAGAACTTCAGCCGTGAGAACCTCAACTTCTCCTATCTGCTCTTACCCATCGTGGGTATCCTGATTGCCGGCCTTTACGTGAAGTATGTGGTGAAGGATGATATCAGTCACGGGGTGACCAAGATACTGTATGCCATCTCGCAACGCAAGAGCCGCATCAAACCACACAACATCTACACCTCACTGATAGCCAGCTCCATCACCATCGGATTCGGCGGATCGGTGGGTGCTGAGGCCCCCATCGTGCTCACCGGCTCAGCCATCGGCTCCAACCTGGGACGCCTCTTCAGGCTGGAACAGCACAGCCTGATGATCCTGGTGGGTTGCGGTGCCGCTGGTGCCATAGCCGGCATCTTCAAAGCACCCATTGCCGGCATCCTCTTCGTCATCGAGGTGCTGATGCTCGACCTCACCATGTCATCCATCCTGCCACTGCTGGTGACCGCTGTCACAGCCACCACCGTCTCTTACCTCCTAAACGGCATGGATGCCATGTTCGCTTACTCTCAGATGGAACCATTCCTGCTGAACCGCATCCCCTATGTGATTGTGCTGGGCATCCTCTGCGGGTTTCTCGCCCTCTACGTGATACGTGTCATGAGTTGGCTGGAGGAGATCTTTCACAGGCTGGCACAATGGAAACGATTCCTGTTGGGTGGAGGAATACTGAGCGTGCTGATCTTCTTCTTCCCCCCACTTTACGGGGAGGGCTACAACACCATCAACACCCTGCTGGCGACCGGCGACGGGTTTCACAATCTAACCAACGAAAGCTTCTTCTACAACCTGGAAAGCAGGTGGGCAATCGTGGCATTCCTCCTGATGGTGATCCTCTTCAAGGTGTTCGCAACCACTGCCACCAACGGCGGCGGCGGTACCGGCGGCGTCTTTGCCCCCACCCTCTTTCTGGGATGCATCGCCGGGTTTGTCTACGCTTACACGCTCAACCAACTGGACTACACCACCTACCTGCCACAAGAGAATTTCGCACTGATGGGGATGGCTGGTGTGATGGCTGGTGTGATGCATGCACCGCTCACCAGTACCTTCCTGATAGCCGAGCTTACCGGTGGTTACGTCCTTTTTCTCCCTCTGATGATTATCTCACTGGTCTCCTACCTGACCATTCTGATGTTCGAAAAACACAGCATCTACGCCATCCGTCTGGCAAAGCGAGGTGAGCTGATCACCCATCACAAGGACAAGGCGGTGCTCACTTTCCTGAAGGTGGAGGATCTGCTGGAAAGAGATATCCCTACAGTGAAGCCGAACTATACCCTCGGGGAGATGGTGAAAGTGATCTCCAACTCAACACGCAACATCTTCCCGGTTGTTGACGATGAAGGCAAGCTGCGGGGGATGGTTCTGATCAATGACATCCGGAACATCATGTTCCGGCCGGAACTGTACGACCGCTTCACGGTGGAGAAGTTCATGGTTGGAGCACCCGCGAAGGTAGAGATCTCCTCTACCATGGAGGAGGTGATGGCCTGTTTCGAAAACACCAAAGCTTGGAATCTGCCGGTGGTTGACAGCAAGGGGGTCTACATGGGTATCCTCTCGCAATCATCTGTCTTCAACGCATACCGCGAGGTACTGCTCCAAAATTATTCTGACACCGATGAATAAAATATCGTATGAAACCTATCACGAAAGAATCGTTGCGAATCGTCTTCATGGGCACTCCCGAATTTGCGGTGGAGTCGCTCAATGCCCTGGTTGAAAACAGCTATAACGTGGTGGGGGTGATCACCATGCCCGACAAGGCGGCAGGCAGAGGGTACAAGTTACAATCATCGGCAGTAAAGCAGTATGCCATGAGCAGGGGATTGCACATCCTGCAGCCGGTCAACCTCAAGGATCCGGCTTTCCTGGCGCAACTGAAAGCATTGAAGGCCGACCTGCAGATCGTGGTCGCCTTTCGGATGCTGCCTGAGGTGGTGTGGAACATGCCACCGCTGGGGACCTTTAACCTGCATGCCTCACTCCTGCCGCAATACCGTGGTGCCGCACCGATCAACTGGGCCTTGATCAACGGGGAGAAAGAGACCGGTGTCACCACTTTCTTTCTCACGCATGAGATTGACACCGGCCAGATCATCTTCCGGGAAAAGACCACCATTCAGGAAGAGGAGAATGCCGGCTCACTGCACGACCGGCTGATGGCAATGGGCGCTAATCTGGTAGTCAGAACCGTCGATGCCATCGTTGAGGGGAAAGCCCATGCGATATCACAAAAGGAGTTGCTGGCAGAAAACATAGAGCTCAGGAGTGCGCCCAAGATTGTCAGAGAGACCTGCCGCGTAGCGTGGAACAGCAGCAAGGAAAGGGTATACAACCTGATCCGGGGTCTCTCCCCCTACCCCGCAGCATGGACCGAGTTACCCACACAGAAAGAAGCGGAACCCCTTCGATTCAAGCTATTTAGCGCCGAGAAAGTGACTGGGGAAAGTCACACACTGAAGCCCGGGACCATTCGCACCGACAACAGCTCTTTCCTGGATGTTGCGGTCAGCGACGGTTTCATACGGATCACAGAGCTGCAGCTACAAGGCAAAAAGAGAATGAGAATTAGAGCGTTCCTCAATGGATTTTCTTTTCCGGAGGAGAGCTGTTTCCTTTGAGATCACCACTTGTAATTCAGGCCAAAGCTGAGCGTCTGATTCACCTGCCAATATTTGAAATCGGGATCTGCAGGCACACCATCATCGTAACGGACGTTGACATAAACCCGGGTGGAGAATGCATTGCTCAGTGCCATGTTCAGGCTGTTCTCAAACTCCGACACCACATTCTCGTAGCTGGTAAAATAGGTGAATCGGGAATCCCATGAAACATATCGGTTGAAATTATACTTTAAGATGGAGGTGATGGTGGAACCGATGTCCAGAAGTGATCTGCGATCTTCCGGAATACCGTAACGTTTTACATCCACCGCATCATTCCCCACATATTTGTAATTGATAGATACCGGTGACAGACTTAGCGCCAACCTCACACTGCGGTAGCGCACACTCTTCGATTTCTTGTCCAGGTCATACTTTAAACCCACACCTGCATTTACATATAAAGGAGCCAGGAAAGCGGAGCGAAGATCATCAGAGTTCGAATTGAAATTATTGAACAACTGCGATTTGACCTCCAGGTTCATTGAGTATGACCATCTTTTCACAAATGAGTCAAAACCAAAATCACTGTAGTAACGAATCTGATCGTTACCGATACGATAGTTCCTCACCGTATCATCGGGGGCATTGAACAGAGAGAGCCGCCACTCTAGCGTGTTGTTGAATCGCATCTTATCTTTCTGGTAATTGGCTTTTATCACCTGGTAACTATTGAAATTCAGATTGCTGGTACCGCCCTTGTGCCAGTTATTAGAGAAGTAGTTCTGTGCGAACTGAAACGAGTGTTCCCCCTCATGAATCCAATACTTTCTGGCGATGGTAGCCACCTCAATTCCAGGGGCATTGAGGGAATAGGTGGTCTCTGTTTTGATCAGTTCCCTGAAAGGGTTGAAGGTCTCCCGGACAATCGCATCATCACTCTCCACACGCGGGATGGTATCGAAACTGGCCACCGAATAGCGGATCCGGTCGGGATAGTTCCGGTAATAGTTGCGCCGCACATCCCGCACAAAATCGGCATGCTGCAGTGCAGGAGCAAATGTTTGTTCTTTCGGGATCAACAAACCCCGGTAAGGCTCCTCATCAACAGAGTAGAATGAGAGATCGCGAGGCAGTATCTTACCCGTGAATATCATGGGTAAAAATAGCGGATTGTAAAAGAGGGTATCACGAAAAGTCATCCCGGCCAATGAAAAAGTCATGTTAGAAGGCGGTGGCAGCATCAGAATGCCATTTTCATTTCGAGGGTAGAGTGAATCAAGGGGATTGACGAAACGAAGCGAATCCCGATGAATGCCCGATTGCGACAGTTCCACGCCGATGACCGGATTCTGGAGAGTTGCAGCCCAACGCTCTTGTAACTGCCGGGTTGTTTGCTCCTCAATCTGCCGGCTGATGTCGGTGATGTCATAAAACAGATCGGTACTATCAGCACTTTCCAGCGTGACAGCTGCAACGTCAACTCCTTCTCCCGCTCTGACAGCAGAAACGGCAAGAAGTGAAAGTGTGATTGTCAACAGTAAATTGTGAACTCTCATAAGCATTATTTTGACTGGAAAATACTCTTTTCATTTTATCTCAGGAAGTTAGAAAACAAATAGAACCCTCTACAGGTTTACAAAGATATATAAAAAAGCATCACCTGAAAAATCAGGACTCCAAAACCTTTTCCTGATGTAACAACCCCCTGGTTCGGGAATGATCATGAAATAGTGAAGCAGGGAGAGGTAGGATGGCCTCAATTATTTTCATATCTTTGCATCAATTCATTTCCAATCCAAAGGCAAAGAGACAGAGTTATTAAAACAGCACAAGATGAAAAAGTTATTCTACATTTTATTGGTCATTGCCGGTGCCATCTCACTGACAGGATGCCAGGGCTATAACAACATGGTTGAAAAACAGGAAGCGGTCACTGCCCAGTGGGGCAATGTGCAGAATGCCTATCAGCGTCGGGCCGACCTGATTCCCAACCTGGTGAACACAGTAAAGGGATATGCCACCCACGAACAGGAGACCTTCACCCAGGTAACCGAAGCCAGGGCAAAAGCAACACAGACCACTGTGAGCCCTGAAAACCTTACGGCGGAGAGCCTGCAGGAGTACCAACAGGCACAAAACCAACTGAGCCAGGCACTCGGGCGGCTGCTGCTGATTCAGGAAAACTATCCGGAGCTGAAAGCCAATCAGAACTTTCTGGCTTTACAGGATGAGCTTGCCGGCACGGAAAACCGCATCTCGGTAGAACGCAATAAGTTCAACCAGATTGCACAGGATTATAACTCCTATATCCGTAAGTTTCCGCAGGTAATCTATGCCAAATGGTTCAAGTTTGAGCCGAAAGCCTATTTCGAGGCGATACCTGAGGCACAATCTGCCCCTCAGGTACAGTTTTGAACCCACAGATAAAAAGAGGGCACGCCATGCTGAACAAAGCAGAACTGGAACAGATCAGAGAAGCGATCCGCAGTGCCGAACAGAATACCTCGGGAGAGATCCGCGTATGTGTAGCACGGCAATGCAAAGGAGACCCACTGGAAGCGGCTTTCCGTAAGTTCACACAGCTGAAGATGGAAGCAACCGAGCAGCGCAATGGTGTGCTGATTTTTGTCTCCCCGACCGACCACAAGGCAGCGATCTGGGGTGACAGCGGCATCCATGATGCCACCCAAGAAGATTTCTGGGTTGAGGTGCTGAAAGAGATGCTCTCATTCTTCCGTGAGGGAAGAATCGCCGACGGCATTTGCCGTGGTGTAGAAAAGGTGGGAGAACTGATCAGGGCACAATATCCGGTGTTGGAAAACGACATAAATGAACTGAGCGATGATGTTATCCTGGAAGAGTAGTGCGCGTATCCTCCCCCTCTTTATCTTCTTCACCTGGTCACTGGCAGCTCAGGAGATTCCGGAGCCGATGGTTCCCTACCGGCTGGTGAATGACTTTGCGGGAGTTTTCACTGATGCCGCTAACAGCGCTCTGGAACAGAAGCTGCGGGCTTACCACGACTCCACCTCCACACAGATCTACGTGGTGACGGTAGATGACCTTGGCGGGTATGCTCCCTCCGACTTCACCTTCCGGCTGGGAGAGAAGTGGCAGGTGGGACAGAAAAGCAAGAACAACGGCGCGGTGATACTGATCAAGCCGAAACGAGGCAACAGACGTGGGGAGGCGTTCATTGCTACAGGCTATGGTCTGGAGGCACGTATCAACGATGCCTATGCAGGCCGCATCGTGCGCAACGTGATGATTCCCTACTTCATGGAGGAGGATTATTTCGGAGGTGTCAATGCTGCGGTGGATGAGATAATTGCACGCCTCTCGGGCGAGTTCTCCGCCGAGGAGGAAGAGCAGGAAGAGGGGATCCCCCTGCTGGCGATCATCATCCTGGTTGTCGGCATCCTGGTTCTATTTGCATTTATATCTGGCGGGAGCGACCAGCATATCGACGGCGAAGGTCACCATGGAGGCAGCCACCCGCCTGTTTTCTTTCCACCGATCATGGGTGGTAACCGCCGTAGAGGAGGCTTTGGAGGCTTCGGCGGTGGTGGTGGCTTTGGCGGCTTCGGCGGAGGCGGTGGTGGCAGTT
Organism: Porphyromonadaceae bacterium; assembly: GCA_003517675.1. Lineage (GTDB taxonomy): Bacteria > Bacteroidota > Bacteroidia > Bacteroidales > Dysgonomonadaceae > Proteiniphilum. The sequence continues at coordinate 9,630 of DPAC01000015.1, forward strand.
TCGGCGGAGGAGGCGCCGGTGGGAGCTGGTAAGCAGCACTCCCGGCAATCACCATGCAGCAGAAACTGATCACCATCCTTGGTCCCACCGCCAGCGGCAAAACATCGTTTGCCGCACAGCTGGCTGCCATTCTTAACGGTGAGATTATCAGCGGCGACTCGCGCCAGCTCTACCGCCGCATGGATATCGGCACCGGCAAGGACCTGGATGAATATACCCTCGGTAGCCACACCATCCCCCATCACCTGATCGATATACGGGAGCCGGGCGACAAATATACGCTGTTCGATTATCAGCGGGACTTCCATACCGCCTGTCAGGATATCCGCAGCCGCGGCAGGCAGCCCATCCTCTGTGGCGGTACCGGCCTCTACATTGAGTCGGTACTGAGGGGCTACCATCTCCCCGATGTGCCTCCCAACAGAGAGCTGAGAGAGCGCCTCGAACAGAAATCACTTGCCGAACTGACAGCGATCCTGCGTAGTTACGGTCCGCTTCACAACAGCACCGACATTGATACGAAGAAACGAGCCATCCGCGCCATAGAGATTGCCGACTACCGGTCACGGCAGGATCCCAGCCAGGCAGCTTACCCGCCCATGGATAGCATCATCATCGGGCTGCAGATCGATCGCGAGCTGCGGCGGGAGAAGATCAGCCGCCGCCTGGAGGCACGTCTCCGGGAGGGGATGATCGAAGAGGTGCAGCAGTTGCTTGATGAGGGAATCACACCCAACGACCTGATCTACTATGGCCTGGAGTACAAATTTGTCACTCTCCATCTGACCGGGGTTCTCTCCCGTGAGGAGATGAGCCGCCAGTTGGAGATTGCCATCCATCAGTTTGCCAAAAGGCAGATGACCTGGTTCAGGGGAATGGAACGACGCGGCTTCACCATCCATTGGATCGATGCCACCCTGCCCATGGAAGAGAAGCTGTCAGAGGCAATTTCTTTGACCGGAATGTAAAAAATCGAAGAAAAAGCGCTATTTTTGTCACCCAATGAGTGGCGTACCTCCCTGGTATTGTCCACCCGGTGCGCAATAACCCCCAAACAGACCCTATCAAGATGATCAAAGGAATCTTTCCCACAAAGCAATTTGAAGCGTTCGAAACGCCGTTCTATTATTACGACATGACACTGTTGCACGAGACGCTCAACATCATCAGGCAAGAGACCGACGGCAAGCCATATCACGTCCACTACGCCATCAAGGCCAATGCCAACCCGGAGATCCTGCGACTGAT
>DPAC01000015.1:11177-13657 GCA_003517675.1 Porphyromonadaceae bacterium
AAGACAGACCGGGAGATCCTTATCGGACTCGACAACAACATCTTCTGCTTTAACGTGGAGTCGCTGGCTGAACTGGAGGTGCTGAACCAACTGGCTGCCGGGAGAGGTAAGCGTGCTCCGGTGGCACTGCGCATCAATCCCAACGTAGATGCCCACACCCATCATTACATCACCACCGGGCTGAACGAGAACAAGTTCGGCATCAATGAACAGGACCTGCCAGCCGCCCTGCGGATGATAGCCGGGAGTGGCCACATCAACCTGATCGGCATCCATTTTCATATCGGCTCCCAGATCACCGACCTCTCCTCGTTTGAGGATCTATGTGTCAAAGTACTGGAGCTGCGGGAGTGGTTCCACACACAGGGTATCGCGCTGCCGGTGATCAATGTGGGAGGTGGCCTGGGGATCAACTACCAGCATCCCAACCACTGTCCTGTAGCCGATTTTGAGTCCTACTTCCGGCTGTTCGAGAAGTACCTGAAGCTGGAAGAGGAACAAACGCTCCATTTCGAGCTGGGACGTTCGGTGGTGGCCCCCTGCGGCTCCCTGATCACACGGGTGGTTTACCTGAAAGAGGGCATTCAAAAGAAGTTCCTGATCGTGGACGCCGGGATGACGGATCTGATCCGCCCGGCACTTTACCAGGCATTCCATCACATTGAAAACATCAGTTCGGAGAGGCCATATACCCGTTACGACGTGGTAGGCCCCATCTGCGAATCGAGCGATGTGTTTGCGCAGGATTTCTTGCTGAACGAATCACAACGGGGCGATCTGATTGCGATCCGCTCGGCAGGTGCCTACGGTGAGACCATGGCCTCCACGTACAACTGCAGAGAGATCCCTGCCTCACGTTTCTCTGACAATATATAAACCCAGTCACATGGAATACCTCTCCCAGCTCATTGCCGGGTTTACGCTTACCAAGTGGATCCTCACGGGTTTGCTGTTTCTCCTCTTTCTGGTACAGATACTCTTTTACCTTGTGATTTACAACAGACCCTACCGTCATCAAAAAAAACAGGAAGCTTCACCACAAACCGATGCCACACTGCCTCCCATCTCGGTGATCATTTCTTCAAAAAACAGCTCGGAGGAGTTGGCAGAGAACCTGCCATTCATTCTGGAACAGGATTATCCCGACTACGAGGTGATTGTGGTCAACAGTGGATCCACCGATGAGACCGACATGGTGCTGAACGCTGCCTCCCTCAAATATCCACACCTCTACCACACCTACGTTCCCGATGACGCAGACAGTCTCTACGAGAAGAAGCTGGCGCTTACAATCGGCATCAAGGCTGCAAAGTATGAGCATCTCCTCTTCACCGAGGCATACTGCAGACCCTGCACAGCTCATTGGATCAGGGAGTATGGCAGAGCTTTTGCGCAAGGAAAGGAGATCCTACTGGGATTCAGCCGGATAAAGATTAACAAGAAGACAAAGATGCATCGGTTCATTCGGTTCGACAATCTGATGCATCACCTCAAATTTCTCTCCATGGCACTGCTGGGCCACCCATTTATGGGTATCGGACGCAACATGGGCTATCGAAAAGAGCTTTTTTTCCGCCACAAGGGATTCTCCTCCATTCTACACATTGATGGCGGTGAGGATGATCTCTATATCAACCGGATTGCCCGTGGTGTACCCACCGGTGTGGTGCTTTCACCCGAGAGCGTGACCGAAACGGAGGGCGTGGAGAACTTCTTCACCTGGCGCTCGCTGAAATCGAAGTATCTCTATACGAAACAATACTATCGCGGGGTGGCCCCCCTACTGCTAAGCCTGGAGAGCTTCACTCGCTATGCTTTTTATCTGATGCTGACACTCACGATTGCTCTGGGCATCTACAGCGGCACCTGGCTGCTCACCGCTATCGCTCTTCTCCTCTTTCTGATACGCTACGGGATTCAGTTGCGGGTGCTCAACCGAGCAGGCAGGTTGCTGGATGGCATGGGGTACCATCTAAACCTGCTGCTGTACGATCTCTTCCAGCCTTTTAACAACTTCCGTTTCCGGCGATATGCCAACAAGAGAAACAGATACCGGCGTTGAACAGAGCATAAGGATGTCATCTTGTCAGCGGCAACCCAATAAAGATCCCCTTAGCCCGGTTAAATCGGGTTAATCGGATTATCTTTCCGTTAAAAGTGTTAAAAGCCATTCCGATGGTTCTCTTTCTGTATAATTTTTGTGTTACATTTGCTGCAATGAGAAACAGCAATAAACTTAAAACCCAACAATATGAATACAAATAACACAAAAAACGTAGTTGCAATTGTCCTGGTTGCAATTTTGAGTTCAGTCACCACACTGTTTGGATACCACATGATCAGCGAAAAAGGAGGAAAAGCTGTCTCAGACAACGCTGACAACCCTGTAACGAAGGAGATGGGTATGCTTGCCAACTCTTTCGGTCAGGATAAGGATAATGTGGTACTTACCAGCCTCACCACAGATGAAGGATATCCCG
>DPAC01000002.1 GCA_003517675.1 Porphyromonadaceae bacterium
GCTCTTCGGCTGTCGATATCATCGTCATCGACTCGGTGGCAGCACTCACTCCCAAGAAAGAGATTGAAGGGGATATGGGCGACTCCAATGTGGGGTTGCAGGCACGGCTGATGTCACAGGCACTGCGTAAGCTCACCTCTGCCATCAGCAAGACCAACACCACCTGCATCTTCATCAACCAGCTGCGTGAGAAGATTGGGGTGATGTTCGGTAACCCGGAGACCACCACTGGTGGGAATGCCCTGAAGTTCTACGCCTCGGTGCGGCTTGATATCCGTTCCAACGGATCGCCCCTCAAGGATGGCGAGGAGCAGATCGGTCGCCCCACCCGTGTCAGAGTGGTGAAGAACAAATTGGCTCCTCCTTTCCGCAAGGCCGAGTTCGACATCATGTATGGCGAGGGGATCTCCCGCACCGGTGAGATCATAGACCTGGGATCGGAGCTCAACATCATCAAGAAGAGCGGCTCCTGGTATAGCTATAACGACACCAGGCTGGGACAGGGGCGCGATGCAGCCAAGCTGGCCATACGGGACAACCCGGAGCTGGCCGAGGAGCTGGAGAAGCTTATTTTTGAAGCGTTGAAAAGCAAGTAAAAACAGAGGATGCCATCATACCGATCATTGACCGAAGCAGAGATCCTGGCACTCCAACAGAATGGGTGCAGCAGCACCAATTGGGATGCCGTCAGGGTAAAGGAGGGATTTCTTCCCGACCATATCAGACATACCCAGTTTTCAGGACAAATTGAGTTGGGGCTCTTTGAGAAAGAGTTTGCCCTTGCAGGGGGATTGAAAAAACATGCAGGCATCAACCATGCTGTGCTCCACAACTGCACGGTTGGCGACGATGTGGTTATCGAGAACGTTCAGAACTATATTGCCAACTACAGCATCGGTGACGACTGTTTCATCCAGAATGTAGATGTGATCATGGTGGATGGCTTCACCAAGTTCGGGAACGGTGTGGAGGTCTGCGTGCTGAATGAAACCGGAGGCCGTGAAGTACATATCAACGACAAGTTGTCAGCCCACTTCGCCTACATCTACTCGCTCTACCGTCACCGGCCGGTGCTGATTGAGAAGATGAAAGCCATTATCGATTTCTATTGTGACAAGCATGCCTCCGACCGGGGGAGCATAGGCGACTGCTGCAAGATCGTCAATGTGGGATATATCAAGAACGTGCGCATCGGTCCCCACACCAAGATCACCGGCACGATGAAACTGAAAAACGGCAGCATCAACAGCAACGAGCATGACCCGGTATATATTGGTCGGAATGTGATTGCTGAGGACTTCATCATCTCCTCCGGGACCACGATCGACGGTGGATCGTTCATCACCCGCTGCTTCGTGGGTCAAGCCTGCCATATTGATCATGGTTACTCCGCCTCCGATTCGCTCTTCTTCAGCAACTGCCAGGGAGAGAACGGGGAAGCCTGTGCGCTCTTTGCAGGCCCCTATACAGTGACGCATCACAAGTCAACACTCCTGATCGCCGGCATGTTCTCCTTCATGAATGCCGGTTCGGGGTCGAACCAGAGCAACCACATGTACAAGCTGGGACCCATTCACCAGGGGATCGTGGAGAGAGGCGCCAAGACCACCAGTAACTCCTACGTGATGTGGCCTGCAAAGGTTGGAGCGTTCTCCCTCATCCTGGGACGGCACATTCAACATGCCGACACATCCAACCTGCCTTTCTCCTATCTGGTGGAGAAAGACAACAGCACCTACATCGCGCCGGCAGTCAATCTGCGCAGCGTAGGCACCATCCGCGATGCCAAGAAATGGCCCGAAAGGGACAGACGCAAGGATCCCGACAAGCTGGACTGCATCAACTTCAACCTGCTCAGTCCCTACACCATCCAGAAGGTGTTCGCCGGCGTAGAGATCCTCCGCAATCTACAGGCCACCGCCGGTGAGACCTCTGAGATCTATACCTTTCAGAGCTGTATCATCACCAATCGGGCACTGAAAAGAGGATTGGATCTCTACGAGATCATCATCCACAAGTTTCTGGGTAACTCCCTCATCAAACGGCTGGAAGGAACACGCTTCAACAGCAACGAGGAGATACGGGAGCGGCTCGATCCCGGCTCCACAGTGGGTCTGGGCGAGTGGGTAGATCTCTCCGGGCTGATTGCCCCCAAGACGGAGATCGACAACCTGTTGAACCGTATTGAATCGGGTGAAATCACAAGACTGCAAGAGATCAACGAGGTGTTCGCGGAGCTGCACGCCAACTACTACGTGAACGAATGGACCTGGGCGTGGGACAAGATCCTCTCCTTCTACCAGCTCACACCCGATACCATCACCGCAGCCGATGTGATCCGCATCGTAAAGAAATGGGAGGAGAGCGTTGTGAGCCTCGATGAGATGATCTATAGCGATGCCCGCAAGGAGTTCTCACTCTCCTTTAAGACCGGCTTCGGTGCCGATGGCAATATTCAGGAGAAAGCGCTCGACTTTGAATATGTACGCGGCGCCTTCGATAAAAATCCCTTTGTCATCACCACCCTCAAGCATATTGAAGTAAAAAAGGCACTGGGAGCTGAGCTCATTGAACGGATCAGTCACCTCCGTTGAACAGGCTGATAATCGCAGAAAACCAAACCACCTATGACCGACAAGACCCGACAACTAATAGAGCAATTCAGTCCCCAGCCCATCAACATCCCTGTCAACAAGTGCGAACTGGAGGAGGTGATCGACACGCTGATCAACCTGATGTTTCCCATCTGCGACTGTCCCGAGGGGATGTATGTGCAGGAGGGACTCAAGACGGCAGCCGAGAAGCTACATGCCAACATCACCATGCTCCACAACCAGCAGGCGGCAGATGAGAAGACAGAAGCCTTTTTCGCATGCTATCCTGCTTTGCAGGAACGGCTCTACAAGGATGCCGCCTGCTACCTGCAGTATGACCCCGCGGCCAAGAGCCTGGAGGAGGTGGTCATCACCTACCCCGGCTTCTATGCACTCTGTGCCTACCGGATCGCACACGCGTTGTATGAGCTGGGGCTCCCGCTCATCTCCCGTCTCTTTTCTGAGCATGCCCATGCCCGTGTGGGTATCGATATCCACCCGGCGGCACGCATCGGGAAAAATTTCTTCATGGACCACGGCACCGGCATCGTGATCGGTGAGACGACCGAGATCGGTGACAATGTAAAGATCTACCAGGGAGTAACGCTGGGTGCGCTCTACGTGGAGAAGAAACTCTCCAATGTGAAACGCCACCCCACCGTGGAGGACAATGTGGTGATCTACGCCAATGCCACCATCCTGGGGGGGGCCACGGTCATCGGTCACGACTCCACCATCGGGGGGGGTGCATGGCTCACACGGAGTGTGATCCCATACTCCCTGGTAACCAATTCTGTGGATGTAAAGATCAGATCCGGTAAAGATTTCAGCGGTCCATTTGATTATGTGATATAAGCATCTCCTCCAGCGCAGCCACCGCTGTTTCCACGGTACCGATGTTACGTATCACCACGGAACGTTTTTTGCCATTCTCCCGCAGCTGGCACTGGCTGGAGTGATGCTGCACGAAGAGCATCAACTTGTCGAAAGCAGCAGACCGGTAATAGGGTGAGTCGGGATCGCTGATCAGGTTGAGGCTCATCTGTCCATTCTTCAGCACCACCTTTTCCATGCCGAGCGCTTTGGCCAGTCGCCGCAACCGCACGATGCGGATCAGCTCCCTGCCCTGTGGCGGTATCTTGCCGAAGCGGTCCTCGAGGCGTGCGGTGAATTCGAGCATCTCGGTTTCGGTCTCTATGTTGTCCAGCTCCCGGTAGATAGCCACCCGCTCAGCATCATTGGGGATATACATCACCGGGAACATCAGCTCCAGATCACTTTCCACCAGCACATCCTCCACAAATCCCTGCTCTTCAGCCTTTGCCTCCTGCGCCTCGCGGTAGAGGTCTGAGAACTCCTCCTTGCGCAGCTCCTGTACCGCCTCAGTGAGGATCTTGCGGTAGGTCTCGTATCCCAGGTCGGCAATGAAACCGCTCTGCTCGGCACCCAGCAGGTTACCTGCACCGCGGATATCCAGATCCTGCATGGCGATATGGATGCCGCTGCCCAGCTCGGAGAAGTTTTCGATGGCCTGCAGCCGGCGGCGCGAATCGACGCTCAACGTGTAGAGGGGAGGCGCAAGCAGGTAGCAGAACGCCTTGCGGTTGCTGCGCCCCACCCTGCCACGCAGCTGGTGGAGGTCGCTCAGTCCGAAGTTCTGGGCATCGATCACGAGGATGGTATTCACGTTGGGCATGTCGATGCCCGACTCGATGATGGTGGTGGCGATCAGCACGTCCTGTTCCTGATCGATGAAATCGGCGATCACTCTCTCCAGCTTCTTCGGATCCATCTGCCCATGTCCCACGGCGATCCGCACATCCGGAATCTCACGCTTGATGAGTGCCTCCAGTTCGTAGATGTTCTGTATGCGGTTATTCACGATAAAGACCTGGCCGTTGCGGCTCATCTCGAAGTTGATGGCATCGCGGATGACCTCGATGTCGAAGGTGTGCACTTCGGTCTGCACCGGGTAACGGTTAGGCGGTGGTGTGTTGATGGTGGAGAGGTCACGCGACCCCATCAGCGAGAACTGGAGGGTGCGGGGGATGGGTGTAGCGGTCATGGTGAGCGTATCAACGTTCACCTTGAGTTGTTTCAGCTTCTCTTTTACCGATACGCCGAACTTCTGCTCCTCGTCGATGATGAGCAGGCCCAGGTCATGGAACTGCACATCCTTACCCACCAGGCGATGGGTACCGATCAGGATGTCGATCTTGCCCTCCTTCAGGTTGTTCAGGATCTCTTTCTGTTCCTTGCTGCTGCGTGCGCGGCTCAGGTAATCCACTGTCACCGGGAAGTTGGCCAGGCGGTCGCGGAAGGTGTGGTAGTGCTGTGTAGCCAGCACGGTGGTAGGCACCAGCACGGCGGTCTGCTTGCCGTCGGTAGCCGCCTTGAAGGCAGCCCGCACGGCGATCTCGGTCTTGCCGAAGCCCACATCGCCGCAGATCAGGCGATCCATGGGCTGTTCACTCTGCATATCGGCTTTCACATCACGCGTAGCCTTGAGCTGGTCGGGCGTATCCTCATACATGAAAGAAGCCTCCAGCTCGGTCTGCAGGTAGGAGTCACGCGAAAAGGCATATCCTTTCTCCTCCAGCCGGCGGGCATAGAGCTTAATCAGATCGCGGGCGATGTCCTTGATCTTCTTCTTGGTTCGCTCCTTCACTTTCTCCCAGGCGCCGGAGCCCAGCTTATTGAGCTGGGGCGACTCACCCTCTTTGCCCTTGTACTTGGAAACCTTGTGCAGCGCGTGAATGGAGACGAACACCGCGTCGTTGTTCAGGTAGGTGAGCTTGATCACCTCCTGCACCTTGTCGCCGATGCGCAGGCGCACCAACCCCGCAAAACGGCCGATGCCGTGGTCCATGTGCACCACGTAATCGCCTTGCTGCAGCTGGTTGATCTCCTTTAATGTGAGGGCGAGCTTACCGGTGCGAGCCTTTTCCGACTTGAGGCTGTACTTATGAAAACGGTCGAAGATCTGGTGGTCGGTGAAACAACATATCTTCAGCGTCTCACATGAGAAGCCCTCGTGTAACGTCTTGTTTACCGGCACGAAAGGGATGGGATCGTTTCGGTCCTCGAAGATATGGAAGAGTCGCTTCTGCTGCTTCTCGCTGTCACTCAGGATATAGAGACTGTATCCATTGTCAATAAAATGATGGAGCGACTCGCTCAGGAGGTCGAAGTTCTTGTGGTAGAGCGGCTGCAGGGAGGTCTGAAAGCGCAGGGTCGCATCGGGTGTCTCCTGCATCGTCACATCAAACCGCAGTTGACGGAAAGGAGCGATGTGCGACAGGAACTCCTCCCTGGTCAGCAGGTCAGCTTTGACAAACTCCACATCTTTGGGGTCGATGTGCAGCTCATCCTGATTGAGCGACTCCACGCGGCTGGCAATCCAACGCATATCCTCCACCCCGATCACGCATCTTCCAGGCAATGAGTCGAACAGAGAGGCATGCAGTCCGCCACTGCGACTGAACTCGGGCACGATACGTACCTCGTTGAGCTTCTCTTTCGAGAGCTGTGTCTCCAGGTCGAATGTACGGATGGTCTCCACCTCATCGCCAAAGAAATCGATCCGGTAGGGCAGCTCGCCGGAGAAAGAGAAGACATCGAGGATGCTCCCTCTCACTGCATACTGTCCCGGCTCATATACATAGTCAACGTACTGAAACCCGTAGCTGTCAAGCAGCTCGCTTACAAAGGAAGCATCGACCTGCTCACCTGCCGACAGCTTCAGCGTCTTCTCCGCCAGCTGATCGCGGGAGACGGTCTTCTCCGCCAGTGCATCGGGGTAGCTGACAATGATCAACGGACCGGGATCATCCTGCAATCGACTCAGTGTTTCGGTGCGGAGCACCTCGTTAGCGGCATCGAGCTGCCCGTAACGGGCCGCCCGCTTGTAAGCCGAGGGGAAGAAGAGCACCTCATGAGAGCCGATCAGTTGTGTCAGATCGTGATAGAAGTAACCAGCCGTTTCGGCATCGTTGAGGATATAGAGATAGGTTTGTGGAGTCCTGTGAAAGAGGGAAACGGCAAAAAGCGCACGCGACGACCCCTGCAAACCGGATACCGATATCAAGTGCACCTTATCGAGTAACGAGCCTGCCGCTGCAATATTGGGATGGAGATCCATCCGCTGTTGAAGTTGCGTAATCTCTATTGTTTCAACCATTCAAACGAAAGTACAAAGGTAATCCTTTTTTTTATTACCTTTGTACTCGTTCCAACAAGAAATTGATGTTATGCAGATTGATACCCGTCATACGCCCGACTACATCTTCGAAACCAGCTGGGAGGTATGCAACAAGGTAGGCGGTATTTATACCGTACTCTCCACCCGAGCCAACTCCCTCCAAAAACTATATAAAGACCGCATTTTTTTTATCGGACCCGATCTCTGGCAGGAACGGGAGAATCCCTGGTTCAGGGAAGATCGCACCCTCTACGCGGAGTGGTGCGACTTCGCGAAGAGCAACCAAAACCTGGAGATACGTGCCGGACGATGGGATGTGCCGGGAGAGCCGATTGTCTTCCTGGTGAAGTTCGATGCTTTCTTCGCGAAGCAGAACGATATCTACACCTCCATGTGGATTGATTTCGGAGTGGATTCGCTCCATGCCTATGGCGACTATCATGAGTCGGTGATGTTTGCCTATGCCACAGGCCTGGTGATCGAGAGTTTTTATCGTTATCACAAGCTGGAGGCTGACAACGTGGTTGCCCACTTCAACGAGTGGATGTTGGGAGCGGGCGCGCTCTACATCCGCAAGCATCTGCCCAAGATCGCCACCCTCTTCACCACCCACGCCACCTCCATCGGCCGCTCCATTGCCAGCAACAACCTACCGCTCTACGATCGCCTGAAAGAGTACAACGGCGACCAGATGGCGCGTCAGCTCAACATGTCGTCCAAACACTCCATCGAGAAGAAAGCGGCTCAAAACGTGGACTGCTTCACCACCGTGAGCGATATCACCGCCCGCGAGTGTGCGCAGCTGTTGCAACGTCAACCCGACGTGGTGACACCCAACGGTTTCGAGAAAGATTTCATTCCAAAAGGGGAAGCATACGGTGAAGCACGTGAACGTGCCCGGGGGGTACTGCTGCAGGTGGCGGAGAAGATGCTGGGTCACGCTGTCGATCCCGATGCACTGTTGATAGGCACCAGTGGGCGCTATGAATACAGGAACAAGGGTCTGGATCTGTTCGTGGAGTCGATGAACCGGCTGCGTAAGATGCCGGGGCTGACAAAAGATGTGATCGCTTTTATCATGGTACCCGGCTGGATCAGGGGGCCCCGTACCGATTTACAGGCACTGCTGAGGGGTGAGTCACTGCCCGGGGGTAATGTCAATGGAAAAGAGTGTCCCTTTGTGACCCACGAGCTGATGGAACCGGAGCATGACAGCATCCTCAACCAGGTGCAACATTCCGGATTCTGCAACAGCGAGCATGAGCGGGTGAAGATCATCTTCGTACCCTCCTACCTGAATGGTGACGACGGCATCTTCAACCTGCCCTACTACGATCTATTAATCGGACTGGATCTCTCGATCTTCCCCTCCTATTACGAGCCATGGGGCTATACGCCGCACGAGAGCGTCGCTTTTTCAATCCCCACCATTACCACGTCGCTTGCCGGCTTTGGCGTATGGGCACAAAAGCAGGGTGACCAGAAAGGGATGGATGATGGCATTGAGGTGATCCACCGGGATGACAGCAACCACGCTGAGGTTGCCGATGAGATTGCACTTCTGGTGCTGGACTTCTCCCAGAAAAGTGCAGAGCAGGTGAAACTGTTGAAAGAGCGTGCCGCCGCTCTGTCGGACAAGGCAGACTGGGGCCACTTTGTTGCACATTACCAGGAGGCATACTGCAAAGCATTGCATAACTCCTTCGTCCGATTATCCAACCCCTGCAAACTTAAAGCAGAATAAAGTGTTATATTTATCCATTAAAATCTGATGCCGCCATTTCGACAAGCGGCATCCTGCTTGTATTATTCGGCTATTATTCGGGTCGTTATCAAAAAAAAAATAAATATTAAGTAGAAAATAAAACAGAACCAACTATGATCATAAAATCGAGTTATTCCAATGCTCCGGTCTGGAGAGATATCCATGTGCATGCCGAGCTACCCGCCGAGCTGCGTCCCCTTGAAGAGATCGCGCACAACCTCTGGTGGGTCTGGAACGAAGAGGCGAAAGCAATTTTCGAGACAATGGATCCACAGGAGTGGGAGGAGAGCGGCAAGAACCCGGTGGTTCTACTGCTGAACCTGAAGTCAGACACCGCGGAGCGGATCATCCGCGACAGTGAGATGATGGCACGCATTGAGCGAGTTTACCGCAAATTCCGTGATTACATGGCAGTTCCCATGAACAGCAATCGACCCAGTGTGGCTTACTTCAGCATGGAGTATGGCTTGTCACATGTGCTGAAGATCTATTCGGGTGGTCTGGGTATCCTGGCAGGTGACTACCTCAAGGAGGCGAGCGACAGCAATGTAAACATGACCGCTGTGGGTTTTCTCTACCGCTACGGTTACTTCACCCAATCCCTCTCAATGGATGGTCAGCAGATTGCGAACTACGAAGCGCAGCATTTCGGGAACCTGCCCATCACCCAGGTGATGAACGATGATGGCACACCCATGATCCTGGAGGTACCCTTTCACGATCGCATCATCTGCTCGCATATCTGGAAAGTAGCCGTGGGCCGTGTCAACCTCTACCTGATGGATACCGATTTCGAAAAGAACAGCGAATTTGACCGTTCCATCACCCATCATCTCTACGGGGGCGACTGGGAGAACCGCATGAAGCAGGAGTACATGCTCGGCATCGGTGGCATCCTGCTGCTCAACAAGCTGGGTATCAAGAAAGATGTTTACCACATGAACGAAGGTCATGCTGCCCTGATCAGTGTACAGCGCCTGCTGGACTATATCAGGGAAGAAGGGCTCACCTTCCAGGAAGCACTGGAAGTTGTACGTGCCTCCTCACTCTATACCGTGCATACCCCCGTACCGGCCGGCCATGACTATTTCGATGAGGCGCTGATCGGCAAGTACATGGTTCCAATCGTAGAACAGCTGGGAATCACCTGGCAGCAGTTCATGGACATGGGGCGAGCCAACCCCGGCAGCCAGGAGAAGTTCTCCATGAGTGTTTTCGCGCTGAACACGGCACAGGAGAGCAACGGTGTGAGCAAGCTGCATGGCAGCGTGTCACAGAAGATGTTCCAGCCGGTATGGAAAGGCTATTTCCCCGAGGAACTACACGTAGGTTATGTGACCAACGGGGTACATCTCCCCAGTTGGGCCACCTCGTCGGTGAAGGCGCTTTACGAGAAACATTTTGGATCCTCTTTCTATGCGGATCAGTCCAATCCTGAGAGCTGGAAGAAGATCTGGGATGTGAATGACGAAGAGCTGTGGGAGCTGCGGATGCATCTGAAGAAGAAGCTGGTAGATTACATCCAGGTGGAATTCAAGGAGGGATGGCTCAAGAACCAGGCCGATCCGTCGCGGATCATGAACATGCTGGAGGAGGTGAACCCCAATGCGCTGCTTATAGGGTTCGCACGCCGTTTTGCCACCTACAAGCGCGCCCATCTGCTGTTTACCGATCTGGAACGGCTTTCCAGGATAGTGAACAATCCGAAGTATCCGGTGCAATTCATCTTTGCCGGCAAGGCGCATCCCGCCGATGGCGGCGGACAGGGGCTGATCAAGCAGATTGTGGAGATCTCGCGTCGTCCCGAGTTCCTGGGCAAGATCATTTTCCTGGAGAACTATGACATGCGGCTGGCGAAGCGATTGGTATCGGGTGTGGACATCTGGCTCAACACCCCCACCCGGGCGCAGGAAGCGTCCGGCACATCGGGAGAGAAAGCTGAAATGAACGGCGTGTTGAATCTCTCGGTGCTGGATGGATGGTGGTATGAAGGTTATCGCGAGGGTGCCGGCTGGGCAGTGACCGACAAGCGCACCTACGACAATCAATCGTTCCAGGATGAGCTGGATGCCTCCACCATCTACTCGATGCTCGAGAATGAGATCATCCCGCTCTATTATGCCCATAACAGCCAGGGTTACTCTCCCGAGTGGATCCAGTATATCAAGAAGTCGATGGCCGAGATCGCACCACACTACACCACCAAGCGGATGATGGACGATTATTATGACCGTTTCTACAACAAGCTGACCGCTCGCTCCAAGCTGCTTCATGCCGACAACTACGCCAAGGCAAAAGAGATTGTTCGCTGGAAAGAGGATACCGCCTCCAGGTGGGACAGCCTTGAAGTGGTGAAGCTGGAGTTCAACCCGAACCAGCAGAAAGATGGTTCAAAAAGAAAGAACGAAGTGTACGGCAGGGTGGTGATCGACCGTAAGGAGCTCACCTGCGATCTGGGTGTGGAGTGTGTGGTTGTGGATCCTGATCCCAAGAGCAACGAACAGCAGTTCATTGAGTCCTGCCCGTTTGAGCTGGTGAAGCAGGAAGGGAGCCTGCTCTATTTCGAGACGCGCTGTGGTCTGAAAGATCCGGGTGCCCATCAGTTTGGTTTGCGGATCTATCCGAAGCATCCCGACCTGCCACACCGGATGGATTTTGCCTACATGCGCTGGATATAATTTTTATTTTCATGCACTTGGAAATACTTCAATTTTCATGTACTTTTGTTTTCAACATAATCATAAATTGAACAAAAATGAACGAGATCATATTTATTGTGAAAGAATCACCTGAAGGGGGTTATGAAGGAAGGGCTCTGGGATTTTCCATTTTTGTAGAAGGAGATACTTACGACGAGATTAAAGAAAATATACGGGATGCAGTTCATTGCCATTTTGAAGATGATTCACCAAAAATTATCCGCATACATTTTACAAAAGAAGAAGTTTTTGCGGCATGAAGAAAATCCCACGAAATATCTTTACAACCAATTAATGTCATGTACGCAATGAAACGTTCCGAAATTGTACAAGAGATAAAAACTGTTTTACAGCGCGTGGCTCCCGATGCAGAAGTTATTCTTTATGGTTCGGAAGCGCGGGGGGACGCTCGCATAGATAGTGATATTGACTTATTGATTTTGGTAAACAGAGAGAATTTGACCTACAAAGAAAAAGTGGATATCACAAATCCATTGTATGACTTGGAATTACTAGGTGATTACAGTGTAAACATCAGCCCTTTGGTATATACACGGAAGCAGTTTCATTTTCTGTCCTTTCACACCACCGATGTACTTACGTGTACGGCGGTTTTCTTAAAGCGACACCCTTGTCTTTGACTAACGCTTCCTATTGGCAGGCACGTTCGGGACTTGCACCCTAAAGAAGTATGGTATGCGTAGCGCACATAAAAAACCCGGAGGATTTACTCCGAGTTTAATTGAGAATTTTGGATGTTTGAACGTGATGGTTAGCGTTACACTAACTGTACATCAGATAACTCAGATCCGATTTTATGTAAGGCAGCTTCAATTTTCTTCATTTGAGATTCGCTAATATAATTAGTGGTACCGCTTTTGTATTGACGTAAAAGAGATGGATTTATTCCCGCGCGAGCGGCAAACCTGGAAATATTGATGAAGTCGTAATAATCAAAGAAAGAAGCAATGTCATATTTGTATTCAAAAGTGATCCCTTTTAACTCCTCTGGAACTTCTTTGTTGTCTCCAGTGTATGAAGCAATCATTTCGACTACTGAATTTTGAAAATCTTCTTTTGCTTCGATTACCGTTTTTCCTTCACCAATTATGGTGTGTTGGACTAATTTCCGCAGTAGCGTAAAAGCTAAAGTTATTTAGCGCATATGCAGATTTCTTGTTAATTATTCGTTTTTATCATTCTCATTTTTTGTATTTTGTGTGAAGAACCAGCGGCGGACTGGTTCCATTAGGGTCCGCCATTAATGCTCACACAACTAGGTGG
>DPAC01000162.1:0-11608 GCA_003517675.1 Porphyromonadaceae bacterium
GAGGGGGTGGATGACTTCTCCGCTGCCACACAGGAGTCAATGGTGATGGATTGGATCCAGCGCAACGGCTACCATACCGGCAACGTGATGAATGCGTTCCGGCTGGCAGTGGTGGGTGCCGGCAAAGGGCCTCATTTGTTCCAGATCACGGAACTGATTGGCAAAGAGGAGACCATCCGGAGATTGCATCGGGCTGTAGCCAACATTCAATAACATGATTTTAATCTAACACCGGGAAGTATGATGGAGATCGATTTTGTGATCACCTGGGTTGATATGGAGGATCCGAAATGGAAAGCCGATTTTGCCACCTGGTCGGGCAAGATCGATAACAGACGAAATGAGGTGTCGGAAGCTCGTTTCAGGGATCACGGTTTCCTGAAGTACTGGTTCAGGGGGGTGGAGCAATTTGCACCCTGGGTGCGCAAGATCCATTTTGTCACCTGCGGTCAGAAGCCGGAATGGCTCAACGCTGACCACCCCAAGCTCTCACTGGTGAACCACTCCGATTACATCCCGCAGAACTATTTACCGGTGTTCAACTCGTCACTGATCGAGATCTACCTGCACCGGATACCGGACCTGGCGGAGCATTTTGTCTATTTCAACGACGACTTCTTTATCGTCAACCATCTCCCGCAGGAACGGTTCTTCACGAACGGCCTACCAAATGACATCGCTGCATTCCGTTACAATTCGGGCAGGGGACTATGGTCGAAATGTTTGAAGAACAACATCCGGATCATCAATGAGCGATTCAACAAACGAGAAGTGATGCAACGCGATCATGACAAATGGTTCCACCCCTCCTACGGGAAGAAAAGCAGGCTCACGCGCCTGCTGAAACCCTACGGCAAGTTTGTCACACTCGTCACGCCACACAATGCACAACCCTACCTCAAATCCACTTTCGAGGAGGTGTGGGACTATGCCGGCGAGGAGCTGGCGAAAGCATCGCTGAATCGCTTCCGCAGCCCGGACGATTACACCCAGGAGCTGTTCCGCACCTGGCAGATCTGCCGCTCCAATTTCGTCCCCTACAACACCTACAGCGATACCAGGATGTTCCCGCTGGTGCTCAGATCAAAACAGGCTATTCGGGCAATCTACGAACAACGTTACAAGCTGGTCTGCCTGAACGACAACGCCCACATCCGCAACTACAGCAAAGTGATGCAGGAACTGGAGAAGGCCTTCCAGTCTATTCTGCCGGAAAAATCATCATTCGAACTGTAAACAGACTGATCTGCTATTTTTCAAAAGATGATTTTTCCGGAAAGAGTTCTTCCAGAAAAGGTTTGATCATTGCACGATCTGCATCACTTACACGTTGACTGTCATTCAGGCAGAACAGTGCCGGATTGTATCTTCTCAACCGCTTCATAAATTTCCCCCTATGGATATTCAATCGCAACGACTCCTTTCTGCCAACATACTTCAGCTTCGCTTTACCGGTTGCCAATGCATAATAAGAAAAAGCGGAACGATGCAGGTCACCGTACTGCCTCACATGGCTCTGAAGTGAAGCGTTTACCTGCTCCTTAAAAACCTGTTCAACCGCATCACGGTAGTCCGCGGTTACGTAAGCATCCACATTATGGTGCGGTATGCCTGCATAAAAAACACCAAACTTCTGCTCCACAAAAGAGGCTCCTTCAAGTACCTTCGTGATATATTGTCCCAGTTTTTTGCGTACAAGACGTTTAAGCCGGTAATGCCATTTTCCCAGGAATTTCTTTTTTAACCGAACATAGGGAACCCCCTGCTCAGTAAAGAAGTAGTCCGGTGAGAGCGCTCGATTGAAGAACATGTCATCATTGGCAAAAAGGAAACGGTCCGCCAGATCAGGGATGCGATAGAGGAAATACTCAATCACACTGGAATTGAAACAAGGGAGCGCTTCCGCTGGCATGATCTCCCTGTGGTCTACCACCCGGATCTTCGGATGATCTCTATCCAGCCATTCAGGAGACTGATTGTCTGTCACGATGAAAATCTTCCTGACCCATGGAACACAACGTTCCACAGAGCGAAGGGAATACCTCAGTTCATCGTTGTTGATATAACGTCCCTTGTTGTTTGTCTCAGATCGATCTGAGACAATGCCCGTGACCTGCTGCTTCTTTGTGAGCCATGCAGGATCACTGCCATCTACCCATAAATAAACCAGATCAATCTCAAAAGGGGGAAACCCATTCTTCCATATCATCGTTTTGTGAATTAAGCGGGTTACCTGCTCAGTATGTGCAAGATTCCAACGTAGTGCAAAAGTAGTGAATTAATCCTACATGTTAAAAAAAATCAGATTCCGCATAACATCACCACAGATATCGAAGGCAAAGAGCTACTGAACAAACTTTTCATCCGTTCAATTGTTTTATGTAATTGAACTCTATCAATCGGCTGAGGCATGAACGCAAACTCATCAAAAAAGAAGAAAATCAAGATCCGTACCCGGGTATTCGTCCCAATGATCTTTGTCCTCGCTGTAATGTTCATCACTTACATCTTTCCCCGCCAGGGCAGCTTCAAATACTCCTTTAATGAGGGAAAACCCTGGCAGTACGGGTTGTTGACCGCTCCTTTTGACTTCCCTATCTACAAGACGGCTGAACAACTGAAGGCTGAACAAGACAGCATCCTGCAATATTATGAGCCTTATTTCGTAATCGACGAAGAGGTGCAGAAAAATGCGCTGGCCGATTTTGATGCCGATGTGAACCTGAAAAAGAGGCTGGCTGAACTGCCGGCTGATTACAAGTTGTACCTCCGCAACAAGCTGCAGGAGGTCTATGAGAATGGGATCATGCGTTCCGACGACTATGACCGCATTGCAGCTTCTGCTACGGGGGGACTGCGTATCAAGGAGGGAAATATGGCAGTATCAAAAAAGATTGAATCATTCTACACCATCCGCTCCGCCTATCAGAAAGTGCTTGAAGATTTGCCAGCATCGATGGATGCCGAGATGGTGAAAGCTGCCAATATCAACGACTATATTCGTGAGAACATCATTTACGATGCAGCGACATCGGAAAAAGCAAAGAATGAGTTTATCCAGCAGGTGGACATCAGCCATGGCATGGTGCAACAGGGGCAGCGTATCATCGATCAGGGAGAAATTGTGGATGCACGCACCTACAACATTCTCGCCTCCCTGAAACGTGTCACGGAAGAACGGAGTGGCGGCTCCTCCGGAAACAGCTGGATCATCCTGGGTCAACTGCTGCTGATCTCACTCATGTTCACTTCTTTTTATCTTTATCTGCTTTACTTCCGCCCAAATGAATACCGCAACCGGAAACATGTGGCTTTCATGGTGCTGCTGATCGTTATTTTTTTGGTGCTCACGGCCATCACCGCCAGATTTGATCTCTTTAGCGTTTATATTATCCCCTATGCCATCGTCACCATTCTGATCCGTACATTCATCGACTCGCGCACTGCTCTTTTCGCCAGCCTGATCACCATCATCCTCAGCTCGCTGATGGTTCCTTTCCCGTTTGAGTTCATTGTGGTTCAGATTTCAGTAGCCATGGCTTCCATCTTCATGCTGAAAGAATTGTCAGAGCGGTCGCAGCTCATCAGGAGTTCATTCTTCATCCTGCTCACCTATATCCTGGTTTATCTGGGACTCACACTCTACCAGGAGGGAAGCATAAAAGAGGCCAACTGGGTGATGCTGATCTACTTCCTGATCAACTTCATCTTCATCATGTTCTCCTACTCACTGGTCTACCTGGTTGAACAGTCGTTCGGCTTTATCTCCGGTGTATCGCTGGTGGAGCTCTCCAACATGAACAAACCTTTACTGAAAGAACTCTCTGAAAAAGCCCCCGGCACTTTCCAGCACTCACTACAGGTATCGAACCTGGGGATGGCGGCCGCTGCGAAGTTGGGTGCCAACGCCTCGCTGATCCGCACCGGAGCACTCTATCACGACATTGGCAAGATGGTGAACCCCGCTTTCTTCACCGAAAACCAGACACCCGGTATGAACCCGCATGCAGGGCTCCCTTTTGAGGAGAGTGCCCGCATCATCATCAACCATGTCAAAGATGGCGTAAAGATCGCACAGAAATACTACATCCCTCAGCAGATCATTGATTTTATTGAAACACATCACGGCACCAGCATGCCCAAGTACTTCTACATCTCCTGGAAAAATGCCAACCCCGGAAAGGAGGCCAATGAGGCCGATTTCCGCTATCCCGGCCCCAACCCCTTTACGCGCGAACAGGCCATCATGATGATGGCCGACGCGGTTGAGGCTTCTTCCCGCAGCCTGCCCACCTACTCGGATGAGACGATACGAACCTTGGTGGATAAGATTATCGATTCACAAGTCAATGAAGGATATTTCAAGTTGGCACCCATCACATTCAGGGATATCCAGATGGTGAAAGATGTATTCGTGGATAAATTGCAAACCATATATCACTCCCGCATAGCCTATCCCGAACTAAAACAACCAGAAAAAAAAGAGCTGCGCGAAGATGATCACGCAACGGATCAAGAGATGAGTCAAGCGTAGCAAAACCGGCCGGTCAGGCTGGAAGAGGACTACTCCCACTCTATCGTTGCAGGTGGTTTTGAGGAGATGTCATAAACCACCCGGTTGACCCCTTTCACCCGGTTGATGATCTCATTCGATACCTTGGCGAGAAACGGATAGGGGAGGTGCGCCCAATCAGCAGTCATCGCATCGGTCGAGGTGACCGCACGCAGTGCAACCGTATTCTCATAGGTGCGCTCATCGCCCATCACCCCCACCGACTGTACCGGCAAAAGAATTGCCCCTGCCTGCCAAACCTTGTCATAAAGTCCGGCGTTACGCAGGTTTGAAATGAAAATATCATCTGCCTCCTGCGCGATACGCACTTTTTCCGGAGTAATTTCTCCAAGGATACGAATACCCAATCCCGGGCCAGGGAAAGGATGCCGATGAATCAGGTGAGGCTGCATGCCCAGTTCCAGGCCGATACGGCGCACCTCATCCTTGAAGAGCAGCTTCAGCGGTTCACACAACTTCAGGTTCATCTTCTCCGGGAGCCCTCCCACATTGTGGTGGCTCTTGATGGTTGCGCCGGTGATGGAGAGTGACTCAATGATGTCGGGATAGATGGTTCCCTGCGCCAGCCATCTGATATCTTGTAGCTTGTGCGCCTCCCGGTCGAATGTATCAATAAATCCCTTTCCGATAATTTTCCGCTTCTGCTCCGGATCGGTCACCCCTGCCAGTGCCTTGTAAAAATGCTGTCTGGCATCCACACCGATCACGTTCAATCCCAGGTGCTCATAGTTCTCCAACACCGTCTCAAACTCATTCTTTCGCAACAGCCCGTGGTCCACGAAAATGCAGGTGAGGTTGCGACCGATAGCCTTGTGGAGCAGTACGGCAGTCACCGAGGAGTCAACACCTCCGGAAAGAGCCAGAATCACCTTATCGTCCCCCAGCTGCTCACGCAACTGCTTCACTGTCGACTCGATAAAAGATGCCGGAGTCCAGTCCTTGCTCACCTCGCAAATGGTGAGGAAGTTGTCAAGGATCTTCGTTCCCTGCTCGGTATGGAACACCTCAGGGTGAAACTGTACCCCCCAGGTCTGCTCACCCTCAATGCGATAGGCTGCCAACGCTACATCTTCGGTGGAGGCAATTACCCTGAAGTGGTCAGGGATCCGAACGATGGTGTCGCCGTGTGACATCCATACCTGGCTCTCCTGCGCAATGCTGCCCAAAAGTGGGTCACTGCTCTCCGTCACCCGCAGGTGTGCACGCCCATATTCCCTTGTCCCGTGGTTTCCGACCTCACCTCCCGAGGTGGCGGCGATCAACTGTGCTCCGTAACAAATGCCCAGTACCGGGTAATGGCCTCTGATGGCCTGCAGATCAGTTTTGAAAGCATGCTCATCGTTCACCGAGAAGGGACTGCCGGAGAGGATCACTCCTTTTATCGACTCATCGCCAAATGGAAACTTGTTGTAGGGAACAATCTCACAATAGGTATTCAGCTCCCGGATGCGGCGGCCGATCAGCTGCGTGGTCTGGGAGCCGAAATCGAGAATTACAATTTTTTCGTGCATAGGATTGATTGCATTGAAACTGTCCGTGAAGACGTCTGTTCAGTATGATGAAGTTTTCAGGCAACAAAGATACAAAAAGTATGAAAAATACCTCTTTAAACAAATAACAGATTCTTTATAAAATCAGAATAGCATCAGTGCATCGAAAGCAATACGCAAATGAAAAGTAGTGAATATAACAGTTGTATCTCAATTTTTCCTATCTTTGAAATCAGAATAGATGACTGATGAAAAATAAACATATCATTTTCACGCTACTGCTCAGCACTTCACTCCTTGCCCTGAAAGGACAGACATTGGATGATGCCAGGAGTTGGTACCTGGAAGGTCGATATGCCGAAGCGTTACCGGTCCTTCAAAAAGCTCATGCGGAAGATTCGACTGATGCAGCATTGAATCAGTGGCTCGGCGTCAGCCTGTTGAAAACAGGCAGGATCCTGGAGGCAGAGAAGCATCTCACCTATGCAGATGAGAAAAGGATCCCTGAGGCAACACTCTACCTGGGAGAGCTCTATAGCAAGCTCTATCGCTTTGATGATGCAGAGCAGGCATTTGAAAAGTACCAGAAAGCACACCGTCGCAACAAGGAGGCGCTGGCAAAGCTTGATCGTTTCAGGGAAGAGGCTGCTCAGCTGCAACGAAGAGCTCTTCGCACGGAAGATGTACAGGTCATCGACAGTCTGGTGCTCCCCAAAAATGAATTCCTCTCAGCCTACCACCTTAGCCAGTCATCCGGTTCACTGCTACCCATCAACACGTTCTTCTCCGACCTGCCGGCCGGCAATGAAACGCTCTACCTCAACGAACGTGGCGATAAGGTCTATTATTCGAAAGAGAGCGGTCAATCAGGTCACGACCTTTTCACCATGGACAAGCTCATCGATCGCTTTGGTAACGAAAAAAAACTACCGGATAACATAAACGGGGAGGGTGATCAGGCCTATCCCTTTGTCATGAGCGACGGCCTCACCCTCTACTATGCTTCTACCGGTGAACAGTCGTTGGGTGGTTATGATCTTTTTGTAACACGATACAACCTGAGAAGTGATTCCTACCTCACCCCCAGTCAGTTGAACATGCCTTTCAACTCTCCTTTCAACGACTATATGATGGCCATCGATGAAGAGAAAGGGATTGGCTGGTTCGCTACCGATCGTTTTCAACCGGAGGGTTTCGTCTGCATCTACACTTTCCTTCCCAATCCTCAGGTAACAATGGTGGAGAGTGATGATCAGACATATATCTATCGCAGGGCACGCATTGCATCCATAGCGGACACCTGGCGCGAAGGAGTAGATTACACGTCGCTCCTCACTACCGCGAGGCAGCGTACTACAAAAGAACCTGCCGCAGCATCGGAATTCAGATTCATCATCAACGATGAGAAAATATACCACCGATTGGAAGATTTCACCAACAGCAGGGCACGATCTCAATTCTCACAGGCACTTGAACTGCAAAAACAGCTTGAGCTTCTGGAGAGAGCGTTAAAAGAAAACAGGGATCGGATTGCCGCAGGGGGTGAAGCAAGCAGATCCCTCACCACCCGGATATTGGAGCAGGAGAGAGAGAGTGAGATCCTTCACCAGCAGATTGAGCGTCTGAAAAAGGAGGCCCGTAATGAAGAAATCAGGAATTTAACCGATTAAATTGAGTAGATATGACCTTCGAGCTTTTGATTGTTGTTGCACTGATTCTGCTTGGCATCCTCTTTATGCTTGTGGAAATCTTCCTGTTGCCCGGTCTCAGCATCGCCGGTATCGCTGGAACCATCATGCTGATTGGAGGGATCGTCTATGCCTACCTCTTCATTGGGAGCACTGCCGGCAACATCACCCTGGCGGCATCAGCAGTAGCAATGGGTGCCTCTTTTTTCTGGCTGCTGAAATCAAAATCACTGCGCAAAATCTCACTTGAGACCAATATTGAGAGCAAGGTCGATAATTCAGACCTGGCAAAGATCAATGTCGGTGACACTGGTGTAGCGCTTTCAAGGCTGAATCCCACAGGGAAAGTGATGGTAAATGACCTTACTGTGGAGGGTAAATCGTTCAATGGTGAGTTTATCGACGAAGATGAAAAGATTGAGGTGGTGCGAATCGACACTTACCAGATACAGGTTAAAAGAATCACAGATCACCAAATGAACCAGTTCCTACAACTTTAGTTGCAGATATTCTTACGCTAACAGAGACATTTTTCAAAAAAAAGATAGTAGAAATTTTCACCCTAAAAATAACATTATGGCTTTATCAATTCCTTTAATCATTACAATTGCCGTCATCATCATTTTTCTGATGATCTTCTTCCATTATGTACCGTTCTTCCTCTGGATCAACGCCCTCTCAGCCGGGGTGCGTATCTCACTGGTTCAGCTCTTCCTGATGCGTTTGCGCCGCGTACCGCCACACACCATCACCTATGCGATGATTGAAGCCCACAAGGCAGGGCTCAAGGATGTCACCCGCGACAACCTGGAGGCACACTACCTGGCCGGCGGGAATGTGGATAAAGTGGTCCATGCACTGGTATCAGCATCCAAGGCCAATATCGATCTCACTTTCCAGATGGCTACCGCCATTGACCTGGCAGGACGAGATGTGTTGCAGGCAGTACAGATGTCTGTGAACCCCAAGGTGATCGACACACCTCCGGTGACTGCCGTAGCCATCGATGGGATCCAGCTGATTGCCAAGGCGCGCGTGACAGTGCGCGCCAATATCAAGCAACTGGTAGGGGGGGCCGGTGAAGAGACCATCCTCGCCCGCGTGGGTGAGGGCATCGTCTCCTCCATCGGATCGGCTGTCTCTCATAAGTCGGTGCTGGAAAATCCCGACTCCATCTCCAAGGTGGTGCTCAAGAAAGGTCTCGATGCCGGTACAGCTTTTGAGATCCTCTCCATCGATATCGCTGATATCGACATAGGCAAGAACATCGGCGCAGTGCTACAGATGGATCAGGCACAGGCGGACAAGAACATCGCCCAGGCTCGTGCCGAGGAGCGTCGCGCTATGGCCATCGCCCTTGAGCAAGAGATGAAAGCCAAGGCGCAGGAGGCACGTGCAAAGGTAATAGAAGCTGAGGCCGAGGTGCCTATTGCCATGGCCGAAGCCTTCCGCAATGGTAACCTGGGTATCATGGATTACTACCGAATGGAGAATATCAAAGCTGACACTGACATGCGTGACTCAATAGCCAGACCGCAAAGTGGAGGCAATAACAAAAAATAACAGGAGAAGTAGGACAGAACCATTAATTTTACATTATTATGAGAATCATACCCGAATCGGAGCTGATCATCAACTCCGATGGCAGTGCCTTTCATTTACATATCCGGCCTGAACAGCTGGCAGAGAAGATCGTGATGATGGGTGACCCCGACAGGGTCTCCATGACTGCCCGCTTTTTCGACAACATTGAATGCGATATATCCAGCCGTGAGTTTCATACCGTTACCGGCAGCTACAAGGGTAAGCGGATTACCGCGCTTTCGCACGGAATCGGAACCGATAACATTGACATCGTGCTCACCGAACTGGATGCCCTGGCCAACATCGACTTCAACACCCGGATGGTAAAAGAGCAGTTCAGACAACTCACCATGGTGCGCGTAGGCACCTCTGGAGGAATGCAACCACACTGCCCCGTTGGATCCTACGTGGTATCGGAAAAGTCGATTGGCTTCGACGGGCTGATCCACTATTATGCGAATTCCCAGTCCATCCGTGAGGAGGAGTTTGAAGAGGCGTTCCAGAGACATGTGCACTGGTCTCCCTTTCACTGTTCACCCTACGTGGTGAGCGCCGATGAAGAGCTGGTCGAAAGAATCGGCCATGATATGATCCGCGGCGTCACCATCTCGGCCATCGGTTTCTACGGCCCTCAGGGGCGACATGTGCGCCTGCCATTGGCTGATCCCGAACTGAATGCCAAGATTGAATCGTTTCGCTTTGGTGAGCATTGCATCACCAATTACGAGATGGAGAGTTCAGCGGTTGCCGGACTGGGTAAGTTGATGGGTCACAAGGCGATGACGGTTTGCGCAATTATTGCCAACCGGGTAGCTCTGGAGTCGAATGCCAACTATAAAGGTTCCATTGAAGAGTTAATTAAAATTGTGCTTGACCGCATTTGATGATGATATTCAGGCGCATCAATTGCCCGCTAACATATTCCACAATTATCAATTAAAGAACATGAGAAAAATTTTTTCCTTACTGCTGTGGGTCGCAACGGTTGCGACCATGGCACAGCAAAACCCTCCCCTTCCGGTAGATCCGAAGGTGAGAACCGGTAAGCTGGAGAATGGGTTGACCTATTACATCCGCAACAACGGACTTCCCGAGAACAGAGCCGATTTTTACATCGCTCAGAAAGTAGGCTCCATGCAGGAGGAAGACAACCAGGCAGGCCTGGCCCACTTCCTGGAACATATGGCTTTTAACGGCACCAAAAATTTTCCGGGGAAAAGTATGCTCAACTATCTGCAGGACAATGGCATTAAATTCGGCACCAACATCAATGCCTACACCTCGTTCGACGAAACGGTCTATTATATGACCAACCTACCCACCACCAACCAGAACCTGATGGATTCAGCTCTTCTGGTGTTGCATGACTGGTCCAATGCCATCGCTTTGGAAGAAGAGGAGATTGAAAAAGAACGCGGCGTGATCCGCGAAGAGTGGCGCACACGGGGCGGGGCGCAACAGCGATTGTGGGATCAGCTGCTTCCCAAGATGTATCCCGGCAGCAAGTATGCCAAACGGATGCCCATCGGCAGCATCGACGTCATCAACAACTTCAAACCGGAAGAGATCAGGGCTTATTACCACAAATGGTACCGTCCCGACCTGCAGGGCATCATTGTGGTAGGCAATGTGAATGTAGACGAGATGGAACAAAAGATAAAAGCGTTGTTTTCTCCCATCGCTCTCGATCCGGAAAGGCCCACACGCGAGTATTACCCTGTTCCCGACAACAAAGAGCCGATCGTTGCCATTGCGACGGATACCGAAGCACGGAATACCAGCATCATGATGTTTAACAAACATGATCCGATGCCGGAGGAGCTGAAAAACACACAGGCCGGTTACCTGACGCAATATATACTGAATGCAGCCGCCTCCATGATGAACCAGCGTTTTGCTGAAATGATCCAAAAGCCGGATGCTCCGTTCACCTCTGCTTATGCTTATGACGGCGACTACTTCGTAGCCAAGACAAAAGATGCCTGGACTGTGGTCGCGGGCAGTGCGGAAGATAAGATCAAGGATGCCCTGGCAGCCATGGTCCGGGAAACAGAGCGGGTGAAACAGTACGGTTTTACTGCCTCGGAATACGAAGTAGCCCGTACAAATATCCTGAAAGGTTATGAGGATGCCTATAACAATCGGGATAAGCAACGAAACTCCGCCTATTCACAGGAATATGTGCGTGCCTTCACCGACGGGGAACCGTTTCCCGGCATTGAGTTTGAGTATCAGTTTATGCAGGCAGTCGCACCCAACATACCGGTGGAGGC
>DPAC01000162.1:11962-13445 GCA_003517675.1 Porphyromonadaceae bacterium
GAGAAAGATTTGGCAATGGACGCGACCGTCTGGACCTTACAGAACGGCATGAAAGTAATCCTGAAGAATACCGATTTCAAGGATGATGAGATCAGGATGACGGGAACCAGTGCAGGCGGATATTCGCCATATGCCGTGCAGGATCCGGTCAACAGCAAGATGATGAATGCTGTGATGCGAGTGGGAGGTGTAGGCAATTTCAGCGCCACCGACCTGCCCAAGGTGCTTGCCGGAAAAACAGCATCGGCCAGCCCGGGTATCAGCCTCACCACGCAGGACTTCAACGGCTCCTCTTCGATCAAGGATTTTGAGACCATGCTTCAATTGGTTTATCTCTACTTCACTGCCCCCCGAAAAGACAGCGATGCATTCCAATCGTTCGTGCAACGCACTGAGACACAGCTGAAGAATCAGGAAGCGGAACCGATGGTAGCCTTCAGTGATTCCATCACGGCTGCCCTGTATGGCGACAATCCGCTGACCGCAAGAACCAAAGCCGCTGATTTAAAGCAACTCAATTACGACCGGATTATGGAGATGTACCAACAGCAATTCAGCAATCCCGGCAGTTTTGTCTTTACCTTTGTGGGCAATATCGATGAAGAAAAAGTACGCCCTGTGGTGGAACAATATCTTGCATCCCTGCCCGGCCAGCCCGAGAAAGGGGAATTCACCCGGGTACCGATGTCATTCACTCCGGGTAAAATGGAGAACATTTTCACTCGTGAAATGCAGAACCCCAAAGCATCTGTCTTCAACGCAGTCACCGGCAACATGGAGCGGAACATGAAGAACCAGATCCTGATGAGCATGTTCGATCAGATTCTGGATATCGTATACACCGAGAAAGTGCGCGAAGAGGAAGGGGGAACGTACGGCGTATATGCAGGCGGTTCTATCTCCCGCTATCCGGAGGGACAGACGCTGCTCCAGATCATGTTCGACACCGATCCGGAAAAGAAAGGGCAGTTGAATGAGATCATCCTTATGCAATTGAACGAGATCGCTGCCAACGGACCCCGGGAGTCAGATTTCATCAAGGTGAAAGAATATTTGAACAAGAACTACGCCGAGAATCTGAAAGAGAACAGCTATTGGGTTCACATTCTGGATCAGCTCTACTTTTACGGCGAAGACATGCATACCGGATACATCGATGCGGTCAATGCCATGACACCCCAAGATGTTCAGCAGTTTGCCAATGAACTGCTCAGCCAGGGGAACCTGAAAACGATCATCATGGTACCCTGAACAAATTCAAAGATGACCCGTCACGGCAGAAAACCGATAAATCTGTTTACCCTTCCGGTTCGTGACGGTATTTGAAGAGAATCGCAAAGAGAAGGGTTACCAGCAGGGCGTATCCCGCAAAAATAAACCAGACGGACTGCCAATCGCCTAACATGAGCGATTTCGTTTGTCCGTTGACCACCACATCCTGCCAATGCGTAAACTGATTGACCACCCATTGCGCTCCCAGCGT
>DPAC01000071.1:0-2380 GCA_003517675.1 Porphyromonadaceae bacterium
GATGAAGTGGCCGGGTTGGTGAATGAGATCGAAGCACGTGCCGATGAGATGTGCAAAGCGGAAAGAATGCACCGGGAAGGAATTCTCCCGAAAAGGACCAACCATTGTGATACCAAGGTGAACAACATCCTGTTTGATCAGAATGACGAGGTGCTATGTGTGGTGGACCTGGATACCGTGATGCCGGGCTATGTGTTGTCTGACTTCGGTGATTTCATTCGTACCGGCGCCAATACAGGCGCTGAGGATGAGCAAGATCTGGACAAAGTGTCAGTCGACCTGGCTGTCTTTGAGGGATATTCCAGCGGTTACCTGGAAAAAGCATCCTCTTTCCTGACAGAGGTGGAGATCAACCACCTGGCTTACGGGGCAAAGCTCCTGACCTATATGCAGGCCGTTCGCTTCTTAACCGATTACCTCGACGGCGATACCTATTATAAGATTGCTTCTCCCGATCACAACCTGATACGCACAAAAGCACAGTTCAAATTGTTGCTGAGCCTCGAAGAGCATTACGATGAGATGCAACGCATCATAGGAGAGATCACCGGCCGTAGATAATAATTATCATTAAAACAGGCTGTGTAAAGAATTATTTACTATCTTTGCACCGCTTTATTTTGAGGAAAAACGTGGCAAAGTTCAGTTTGTACAATATTTCCCTGAAAAACCTTTCTTTCGGAGTCCATACCTATGCGTATGAACTTGACCGGAAATTCTTTGAAGCCATCGATGGTGACGAAGTACGGAAAGGAAATGTGAAGGTGGTGGTGAACGTAAAGCGAACCTCATCTACCTTTGAGTTCGATTTTGAGCTGAAAGGAGTGGTGCAGGTGCCATGCACACGATGCCTCGATGATTTGGATCAGGCGGTGGATTCCCGTAATTGCCTGATTGTGAAGTTCGGGAAAGAGTATGCTGAAGAGAGTGACGATATTGTGATTATCCCTGAAGAGGAGGGAGAGATCAACATCGCATGGTTCCTCTATGAGTTTATAGCTTTGACCATTCCGATCAAGCATGTGCACCCAGCCGGTGAGTGCAACCGGACGGTCTTCTCGAAACTGCGTAAACATAGGGCCGTCAGTAAAGATGAGGAGGAGACGGATGAGGATCTGGGAGAGGAGGAGCTCACCGATGAGGGGGACCCCCAGTCGGGTGATCCCCGCTGGGAGGCCCTGAAAGGACTCAATTTTGAAGATAATTGATTGATATAAACAGTAAAATTAAACAATAAAATGGCACATCCTAAAAGAAGACAGTCTTCTGCGAGACAAGGTAAAAGAAGGGCACATGATCATGCCAAACTGCCCACCATGGCTATCTGCCCCAACTGTGGTGCATGGCATATCTACCACACGGTATGTGGTGAATGCGGCTACTACAGAGGTAAACTGGCAATTGAAAAAGAGGTGACCGCATGAGAAACCTTAGGCGATAGATGAAGAAACCCTGAAACAACCTGATCGTTTTTCAGGGTTTTTTATTCCGGCAACTTCCATATTTTTAAGATGATGAGACAACTAAATGCCATAATCACCGGTGTCGCTGCCAGCGTACCGGATTACATTCTCACCAATGATGAGTTATCTACGATGGTCGATACCACCGATGAGTGGATCATGACCCGCGTGGGTATCAAGGAGAGACGTATCCTCAAAGGAACAGGGCAGGGTATCTCCGTACTGGGTACGAAAGCCGTGGCGGAGCTACTGGACAAAACCGGTACAGCGCCCGGTGAGGTGGATGCTCTGATCTTTGCCACCTCCACGCCAGACCATTTCTTTCCCTCAACTGCTTCAATCGTGGCTGAGAACAACCAGATAAAGAATGCTTTTTGCTTCGACATGGAGGTGGCCTGTTCCGGGTTCGTGTATGGGCTGGAGATCTGCAACGGTCTGATCAAGACCGGAAAGTACAAAAAAATCATCCTGGTGGCGGGCGATAAAATGTCGGCGATTACCAACTATACCGACCGTACCACCTGCCCGCTCTTTGGCGATGCTGCCGGTGCGGTATTGATTGAACCCACTGAAGAGGATCTTGGCATCATCGATGCAGAACTGCACGCCGACGGGATAGGCTATAACCCTCTTCACATGAAAGCAGGTGGCAGCAAATACCCTGCAAGTCACGAGACAGTGGACAAGAACGAACATACGGTCTACCAGGATGGCAGGGTGGTCTTCAAGTATGCCGTTTCACGAATGGCCGAGGTGTCGGAAAGCGTGATGAAACGGAACAACCTGACGGCCCACGATGTGGATTGGCTGGTACCGCATCAGGCCAATCTGCGGATTATCGATGCCACTATCGAGCGTACCGGTATCTCTCGCGACAAAGTGATGATCAACATTGAACGGTATGGAAACACCAGTGC
>DPAC01000071.1:2603-4459 GCA_003517675.1 Porphyromonadaceae bacterium
GATAACATCATCCTTACCGCATTCGGTGCAGGGTTCTCATGGGGTAGCGTCTACCTGAAATGGGGCTACGACGGCAGCAAAGCATCAGCACAAAAATCATAATGGAAGAGAAAAAGCATCGTTCCGGGTTTGTCAATATCGTGGGAAATCCCAACGTGGGAAAATCCACCCTGATGAACTGGCTGGTGGGGGAGAAGATCTCGATCATCACCGCCAAGGCACAGACCACCCGCCACCGGATCATCGGCATCGTGAACACACCGGAGTACCAGGTGGTATACTCCGATACACCAGGTGTGCTGCGTCCCAACTACAAGCTGCAGGAGCAGATGCTTCATTTCTCGCTCTCTGCCCTGCAGGATGCCGATGTGTTGCTCTACGTGACCGATGTGGTGGAGAAAGTGGACAAGAATGATGAATTCCTGTCGAAAGTGCAACAACTGGATCTGCCACTGCTGCTGTTGATCAACAAAATAGATCTGACCAACCAGGAGAAGCTGGAGCAGTTGGTGTTACATTGGCATTCACTGCTGCCCAAAGCAGAGATCTATCCCATTTCGGTGTTGAACAACTTCAGCGTGGAAGAGGTACAAAAAAGAATCCTCGAGCTGTTACCCGATTCTCCTCCCTATTTCGAGAAAGATGCACTGACCGACAAGCCGGCTCGTTTCTTTGTGGCGGAGATCATCCGTGAGAAAGCACTTTTGCTCTATCAGAAAGAGATACCCTATGCCATTGAAGTAGTTGTGGAGGAGTTTCTCGAGGAGAAGGATATCATTCGGATCAGGGCAATCATTCTGGTTGAGCGTGATACCCAGAAAGGGATCGTCATCGGCCACAAAGGGGAGTCACTCAAGAAGCTGGGAACCTTGGCCCGTCGTGATATAGAACGTTTCTTCGGGAAGAAAATTTATCTTCAGCTTTATGTAAAAGTGGAGAAAGATTGGCGCAACCGGGATAACCTGCTGCGCACATTCGGATATAAACTGGATTGATGTGAGGATGGGAGGATTTTGCGAGTCACCACATCCTTACATCACTCCCCAACAAATCAACAACATTATGCAAAACCTTGTAGCGATCGTGGGACGCCCCAACGTGGGGAAATCCACCCTTTTCAACCGACTGACACAGAGCCGCCAGGCTATTGTGACAGAGACCGCAGGCACCACCCGTGACCGTCTGTACGGCAAGGTGAACTGGAACGGGCAGGAGTTTTCACTGGTTGATACCGGTGGGTGGGTGGTCAACTCAGATGATGTGATGGAGGAGGAGATCAACAAGCAGGTCCGCATTGCCTTGGAAGAAGCGGATGTGATCCTCTTCGTGGTGGATGTGATGAATGGGCTGACCGATCTGGACAGCAGCGTGGCACAGATGCTGCGTCGCTCCGGAAAACCGGTGGTGGTGGTGGCCAACAAGTCTGACAATTTTAACCTGGGACATCAGGCTGCCGAGTTCTATGCACTCGGACTGGGTGACCCTTTTAGTGTCTCTGCCATCAATGGCGCTGGCACGGGAGATCTGCTTGACCATATCCTCACCCTTTTTAGCGGAAACAATGAGGATGAGGAACTGGATGACCTACCCAAGTTTGCGGTGGTGGGTCGACCCAATTCCGGCAAGTCTTCCATCATCAATGCTCTGATTGGTGAGGAACGAAGCATCGTGACCGAGATTGCCGGTACCACGCGTGATTCCATTTATATGCGATACAACAAGTTCGGAATGGATTTTTACCTGATCGATACGGCCGGTATCCGTAAGAGAGGAAAGGTGAGTGAGGACCTGGAATACTTCTCGGTAATCCGCTCTATCCGGGTGATCGAGAACGCCGATGTCTGCATCCTGATGCT
>DPAC01000012.1 GCA_003517675.1 Porphyromonadaceae bacterium
ACCGGATCAGGAGATACTTATTATTACCTTTCTGCAAAAGAACTGCCGGACTTAGATGAGTTGTCAAAATCTGATATGGAATGTCTTGACCTATCTTTTTCGAAGTATAAAGATCTCGATATGGGAGAACTTTCTGATGTGTCCCATGATACTGCATGGAGTAAAGCATGGATTAAGAGGCAAAATTGCTCTATTGACTATCTGGATATGGCCGAAGCGGGTGGCGCAAGTGAAGACCTAATCGAATATATCAGGGAATCAGATGAGTTTGCTTTCTACTTGCAATAAGCAACATGTTGTCTGGGAGCTTCTAAAGAATTGTTTTCTAAATTGGGATAGCTGGATTAATTGCACGCATATCTATCAGGCACCTCAAAATAAACTAAACATTTCTAACTATTTAGGGTAGCTGCTCCCTGGCCACCTCAAAGCCGGCTATCTGCCCAGCGTGTTTTTGCTTTGTTGCGGAAGCTGAAGTTCATGAAGTATTCATTGCCCGGTTTGATCAGGTCTTTGTTGAAGTCGATCGTGAGCAGCTGTTTGCCTCGCGGTGCGATATGGAGTTCCTGCACGATACCACGGTCAATCACATTTCCGTTTTCGGTGATCTCCCACTGCAGGAGCACATTACCTGCATCGGTGAAGTAATGACTGTTGGTGAGGGTCACGACCCCTCTGTTGATTTCGATATCTTTCACGTTAAAGTACTGATACACCTTCTTCAGCTCATGCATCTCCGGCTGCGGGGTACGGTCGGGATTCACGATCCCGTCGTTGGCATTGGCCCCGTCGATGTGGTTGATGATGTTCCAGTACTCCTTACCGTTTTCATCTTTCGAGCGGAGGCCCTGGTCCACCCAGTCCCAGGTGAAACCACCCTGAAAACGGTCGAACTGATCATACAGGTTCCAGTAACTGCGGAAGTTACCCAGGCCGTTGCCCATGGTGTGCGCATACTCGCAGATGATGACGGGGCGGATGGTGTCGGTGTTGAACAGAAATGCCAGCTTTTGGTACGAAGGGGGAATTGGGCTCGAACGGATATTTGATGTTGGTGAAGACCGGCGGATCGTACTTGCCATCGTTCTGCAACTGCCAGTTGGAGGGTACTTCGATATTGTCCCAACCAGAAACATCATGCTCCCGATGAATACCGGAAGGAGTAAGCCCCGGATTCCTGAAATAGCGGAACTTCCAGATGCCGTTGAGCATCTTCACCTGCGGCGACTGCTCCAGCGCGTTGTTGCTCCAGCTTAACTGCCGGAAAGGAACATAGGTCGCATGTACCTTTTCCGTATTGATTTGTGTGATTTCCGGGTTCTCCCAGTCATTTTCCTGGGCGGTGGCGATCATTGCAAGAAGCGTGAAAAAGAATAGATGGACGAATCTGTGAGCCATAATGATTGGTTTTATTTGTTTTTCAAAGCAAAGCTTCTT
Organism: Porphyromonadaceae bacterium; assembly: GCA_003517675.1. Classification (GTDB taxonomy): domain Bacteria; phylum Bacteroidota; class Bacteroidia; order Bacteroidales; family Dysgonomonadaceae; genus Proteiniphilum. Next base: position 1,438 of record DPAC01000012.1, read on the forward strand.
CCTTTTGGGAGAAGGCAATGCCGGTAAATCATTTTTGTTTTAGGGTGATAAAGATAAGTTGTTTCTTTTATCATGCAAAATATATCATTTACAATGGCGTATTTACATCATCTCAAATGATGTAGAAACATCATTCCTGATATCCTGACAAATTGTTGACGGATGATATGTCTTAGCCCAAGTTGCAGCTTTTATTGAAAGATATCTACACAGACATAGAGATTGCACCCTCTCTTGGCTTCAAAGGGGGAACAGCTCTCATGTTCTTTTACGATTTGCCAAGGTTTTCGATTGATCCCGATTTTAACCCACATTGCAGTTAACCGGAACTAACTTCCTGTACCATTGCATACTTATTTTTTTCAGGCATGACTTGGGGGACTACAGATTTTTTCCTGATGAATGGCTTTTCATCATATCCCAGTGCCTTGTATATCATCCTTACTTTGGGTTCAGGAAGTGAACATTTTCGGATCGACACGGATTCCTCGTCGGTATTGACAAGGTGAGTGGTAACCATTTTCTGCGTGTTCATTATTCGAACGATCTCTTTCCATTCACAGGTGATCCCTGCTTGTTTCAGTTGAAAACGAATCGTACTTACCAGCTGGTAGGCCAGCAGCCCAAGGTGAAGATGAGCCATGGTCGCTTCATCCGTTTTATGAAACACGGGGCGCAGGCTCAGGTCGCTCTTCAGACACCGAAACGTCGCCTCCACCTCTCTTATGGTGTTATAAATTATCCAGGTGGTCTCCTCGTCATTGACGGACAGGGAAGTACGCAGGAAGTATTCTCCGTGTTTTGATTTATTCCCTGTCCCGATTCTCTCCCAGGATACGGAAGTGGCATAAATTCCCTTTTCATCGGATTCCACATGGATCTGATACAAACGGTGTACCGAGGAGTATTTTTCCTTTAGTCGACCAATGCGTTCCCACACCCTTTCAAGTTTTTTGGTGCCTCCTTTTTTTGTCAATGCTTCCGCCACCTGATTTAAACCACATTCGAACGCCCGTGTAAAACGGTTTTCCATGGAAGCTTCCTTGAGCCCCTTGCTGTAGCTCTTCACCTTGTAGAAGCTATCTGTTTCGCCATCGACTTCCACTTGACTGATCTCAATCGGCTGATCGGACTTATCCCTTATTTCCACGGGAGAGAGGTTCGTGAGGCGATAGTCTTTGAGTTTGGAACGTGATACACAGATATAGTCGAACGATGCAGTTTTCAACATCTTCAGGTTATCCTCGGTGGCGATACCGGCATCCATGACCACCACCTGTTTTTTAGCGGATGTGCCTCGATGGGATTTCATCTTTTCAAGGACATGTCGCAGGCTTTGAGGGTCAGACATGTTGCCTTGAAAGATTTGTGACTCTTTCAGGAAGCCTTCCGGGTTGACCACCGCGGCCAGAACTACCTGCTTGGCATCGTTACGCTTCTCCTTGCTGCGCCCGTACCGGGCCAGGGTGCTTCCCTGCATTCGGCCTTCAAAAAAGGTATTTGTCAAATCATAGATGATGATCTTGTCATCAAGGGAAAACAGATCGTTTGTGCGGTTAGAAAAATGACGCTCCAAACCATCCTTCTCACCATATAGCCGATGAGCCATCCGGTAAAGCTTATCCTTGGTGATGGCTGAATGATCAACTCCTGTCAGCTCGCAAAGGGCCGAGTTCTCTTTCAGCCACCGGTTGGTTTTAAACTCCGAGGCGGGGTAAACTGCCCGACCGATGATCTGTGTTACGACAAGGGCGGCATCCTGCTTGTCCCAGCCAAAAGTCTCCAGGTACTCCGGCAGGAGCAGTTTCCGGCAAGCTTGAAGACAAAGCCATTCGCCACCAACCTCCCGGATATTGCTGTTCGTTGTCCTGTCAATATACACCTCTTCTATACCGGCAGCCTTCTTCTCAGCCTTTTCTATCTTCTGTGCTTCCTGAAGAAGCCCTACATATTTCGTGCATAAGGCTTCAACTCTGTCATCGCGCAGGGAGGAAATGATAAATGTTTTTCCCTCGTAGTAAACCTGGTTGATTCGTTTACAGAGAAAGGGAATCTTTTCACGGGGAAGATCCGATTCCAGGTCACCCAAAGAGAGCAACGTGCGGTTGCGGATGAAACGACCCTCCCGGTAGCTCTCGCACAACCGGTAATGGGTATACTCAACTCCATCTTTTTGCTTTATGCTCGTCTTGAAAAACATCAAAGGCAAAAGTAATCACTGAAAACGGTTTTATCAACAACAAATGGGGGACTACATTCGTGTTTTAAAACAAACGCATATTGACTATCAACTTGATATGAAAATTCATAACGGATGCCAACACCCAGAACCAACAAATTTAACACTAAAAAAGTAGATATTTAACTTCTATTCATGATCAAGCTGCAATGTGGGTTAATCTTCTTGATACCGGAAAAGAAAAACAGGTGTACGAGAAAGTTCGCGCAATATTGTTGAAGTACGGTGCCATACATGATGAGGCTATGAAATTCTATGGTATGAAACGAGCATTTAAACCGTTTACACCCTTGTTGATGATTAAAGCGAGTTCACTAAAGTTAGACTTTTGCTGCACTCGGCAGTGTAAATAAATTTACGCTGCTCTCGTTTAACGCAAAAGTTCCATACGATACCTTTGAAAATCATTAGTTTTAATCGTATGAAATGATGGAGGTGAAATTTTAACGTCAGAGAGAAATAAAACACAAATGACACAAGTTGTCAAACGTTCGCTTTATATTTGTCCTTTTTATATATCGGAGTGATGGAGAGCAAGCAGGAACAGATTGAGAAGCACTTAACCAACGGGGATGAATATCCGGAGACGGTACGAAAGAAGCCTTTGCTGACTTCCGAAGAGCTGGAGCAATTTCTGGACAACTATTTGCAAAAACAACAATCGGGAAAGGCTGACCAGAAGAAGCGTTAACCGGTTCTTTTTGTACAGTGATTCAGAGATGGGGTAAAAGAGAGCATTTTTAATCTGTAAAAATTTTATTTTTGATGGAAATTGATTTAAATTGCGACATTATTTTAAATTTATACATTATCTTTTATGGAAACCTTTGATTCCAAGAAAACCAGTCTCTATGAGATACTGAAGGATATTCACGAAGGGAAAATCCAATTACCCGACTTTCAACGAGGATGGGTATGGGATGACAATCGTATAAAAGGAATATTAGCCAGTGTCGCAAAGTCTTTTCCCATCGGAGCGGTGATGCTGCTTGAAACCGGAAATGAATCTATCCGGTTTAAAACAAAAGCTATTGAGGGTGCACCTGAGGTAAACAGAAAAAAACCAGAATTGTTGATTCTTGATGGACAGCAACGTCTTACATCGCTTTACCAGGCCATCATATCCAATAAAGTTGTAAAAACAAGAAACGCTAAGGGGTACGAGATAAACAGGTGGTATTATATTGATATGCAGAAAGCACTGGATCCGGATACTGATCTCGAAGAAGCAATATTCTCAATCAACGAAAATAAAATTGTTACTGAGGATATTGGACGCAAGGTAGTATTGGATCTGACAACCCGTGAGAAGGAATTTGAAAATCTAATGTACCCTGTTAGTCTTGTAGATGAGTATGATACGTGGTTCCCATCCTTTTTCGAATTTTGGGAATATGACAAAGAAAAAATTAAGTTTTGGAATGAGTTCCACAGAAGAATTATTCTGGGATTTAATAATTACATGCTTCCTGTGATTGAAATGACTAAAGACAATCCCAAAGAAGCAGTATGTCAGGTTTTTGAAAAAGTGAATACAGGTGGTGTGTCGCTCTCTGTGTTCGAATTACTCACCGCTTCATTTGCCTCTGAAGAATTTGATTTAAAGGAAGATTGGAACCATATTAAATCGATGTTCAAATCTTATAAAGTACTCGATAAGACAAGTGAGATTGATTTTATTCAGGCAATCACTCTCTTTTCTACTTACCGGAGAAAAGTTGATCTTGAGCAGGCAGGTCAAAAAGATAACTTTCCTGCTGTAAGTGCCAAGAGGAAAGAGATGCTTAATCTGGAATTGTCAGATTATGTGAAGTATAGAAATCAGATTAGGGATGGTTTCATCAAAGCCTCAAAGATTCTCGTTGAGAACCATATTTTTCATTCCAGGGATGTCCCTTACACCACACAACTGGTACCCATGGCGGCAATTCTTGCCCAATTGGGAAAGGAAATTGACAATATCGGTAACAAAAGCAAACTGATGCGTTGGTTTTGGTGTGGGGTTTTTGGTGAATTATATGGCTCCGCGAACGAAACCCGATACGCCCTCGACATTGTTCAGGTTGTTGATTGGATCGTACATGACGGGCCAGAACCGAAAACCATCTATGATGCCAATTTTGTCCCATCGCGGCTGCATACGCTGAGATCGCGAAATAGTGCTGCCTATAAAGGAATCTATGCTATCCTGATGGATGACAATACCAGAGACTGGTTAACAGGGACGAAGATTGATTTCAGTACATACTTCTCTGAGTCTATTGATATTCATCATATCTTCCCGGTAGCCTGGTGTGAGAAGAAAGATAATGCAATACCACGTGAGTTCTATGACTCAATAATCAACAAAACGCCCTTGTCAGGCAGAACGAATCGCATTGTAAGCGGAGATGCCCCCAGTAAATACCTGGAGCGTATAAAGAAAAATGTAGGGGTTACAGATGATGAATTTATAGAAATATTGAAGTCGCATGTCGTCAGTCCTGAATTTATGTATCAGGACGACTTTAATGCATTCTTCAATGATAGAAAAGAACGCATCCTGCAGAAAATTGAAAAGGCGATGGGAAAACCAATCATGCGTGAACAATCACTATCCGAAGAAGGTAAGTATGTCAGTGACGAAGAGGTTACTGATGAAACGGTTGATTTTTCACAGCTCCTGTTGTTTGACGAAAACAATCAGCCATCTTCCGGCAATGTAATAGCAGAAATAGAACATCTGTCTTAATATGAATCAGATGCCAGGAATAACAAGTAGAATTCTTACATTTACTTATCATGAAAGAGAATTATAGTAGAAATATTTTGCTGAAATGTATCATCTGTGGTGATACTGATTTGGATTATGTTGAAAACGAATTATCTGTTAAGTGTAATCGATGTGGTAAAGAATATCCCGGTGGATGTGATGAGTTGGTTGAGTTGAACCAACCCTATATTGACGAAGAAATTCTGAGAATGAAGACTGAAATAGAGAAAGATGCTCAGAAAGCGTTGGATGATTCGTTTAAGAAAATCTTTAAAGGGAGTAAAAATTTTAAAATAAAATAATTATGGCTATTGCTGGTTTAGTTATCTCCTGCTTTGCATTATTATGGGGGTTGTTTACATATTTCAAGCACGATAAAAAAATTAAAAGTCAAGATGAAAAGATTAAACAATATAAACTTGAATTAATAGAGAAGCAAAAAGAAAATGAGAAGAAAGCCATTATAGAGGCATATATCATAAAGGGAGAGAGTTATAAAAGGATTATTAAAGTTTACAACAAAGGAAAAGCAATTGCAAAGAACGTGAACGTTATCCTACCCGAGATAAGTAATTTTCATGTTTCTCACAATCCTTGTCCCATTGACATTCGACCCCAAAACAATATTGATATCGAAATACGTGCTTTCATGAGTAAAGATAATATTAACAGCAAGATTGATATTGAGTTTGAATGGTCTGATGATTTTTGTGAATTAAATACAGATAGACAGACGATTCAATTATTTTAATATATAGTGCCATAAATGGCACTAATGAATGATGAAATTAATCGATAACATCAACCATAAATTCGGTGATGAGTTAGTAAAAACGATAGCTAAGGGTAGCAAGCTTTCAATCGCCGCTGCAAGTTTCTCGATTTTCGCCTATGAGGAACTGAAAAAGCAGTTACAGGAGATTGATGAGCTTCGATTTATTTTCACCTCACCTACCTTCCTGAAAGAGAAATCTCCCAAAGAGAAACGAGAGTTCTACATTCCGCAGCTGAACCGGGAGCGGAGTCTTTATGGGTCCGAGTTTGAGGTGCGACTGAGAAATGAACTGTCGCAAAAGGCAATTGCAAGCGAGTGTGCCGAGTGGATCCGTCAGCGGGTGCGTTTCAAGACGAATACCACACATGATCAGATGGGCGGGTTTATTCATATTCTTCAGGATGAAGAGTTAACCTATGCTCCGGTGAATGGTTTTACCACGGTAGACCTGGGGAAGGAAAAAGGGAATCAGATGTTCAGTCTCATCAACCGAATTACGGCGCCTTACAGTGCACAGTATCTGGAGGTGTTCAACGAGCTGTGGGAAGATAAAGAGAAGATGCAGGAGGTGACTGATCAGGTAGTGGAACATATCTCGAATGTTTACCGGGAGAATGCCCCTGAATATATCTATTTCATCACCCTCTACAATATCTTCAATGAGTTCCTGGAAGATCTGTCGGAAGATGTATTGCCCAATGAAGCCACCGGCTTTAAGTCGAGTGAGATTTGGAACAAGCTCTATAACTTTCAGCAGGATGCTGCCCTGGCCATCATCAACAAGCTGGAGAAGTTTAACGGCTGTATTCTGGCAGACAGTGTGGGACTCGTGAGTTTTTCATTATTTTGTACAATTAACTCTCCAGCTTAATTGGGTGCTGTTTTTTAGGTCGCCCCGGTTTCTTCTCCGCCTTCTTTTTCGACATATACGTGGGAGCGCAGCCCTGCGGCACATCGAAGCCAAAGGCTTTGCAGATCTCCAACTGGGAGCCCACGAAAGGGGTGATGAACTTAGCCTTGCCCTTGTGCTCGATGCAGCGGATAGAACGCATCTCGTCTAGCATCTCATGGGTGGAGCTGAAGGTGTCTTTCAGGTTGGTTGTCTTCCAGATATGCCTGACGTAAGAGCTGATGATCAATGCCGTGAAGAGCACGAAAAGCCGACCGGTCTTGCCTTCTTCCGACCAACAGCGCTGCTTGTCAAATCCCATCTGTCCTTTCATCTGCTGGAAGTATTTCTCCTGTTCATCGCGCAGTCCGTATGCATCAAGGGCCTGCATCGCGTCCATGTCAACCCCAAGGGTCATGTTAGCAAAGAATCCCGAGGCACGCCTGGCATTATCCACCTTCTTCTCGTTGACCGTGAAAGAGACAAGGGTACGGTCAGAGGCCTTGTACTCGATGTTGAACCAGTTGTAGTTTTTCTTGATTGTCACATCATCATCCAGGGGTTCCCCCGCATCCTTGATAGCCTGGAGGGCAGCCCGCTGCGATTCTATCGCGATGTCCAGGCTGGTAAGCTCTTCCCCTCGACGCACGGCATCGAAGTAAAGGTTGAGCTTGAGGCGGTCAGCCTTGATGGTGGCTCCGCCCTTACCTGATACATCATACTCCATGTCATATTGCTTATGGTAGATCCTGGTTCCAGCGTCGATCCTCATCCCATCAGGCCTGCCGGCGAAGGGACCCAATTCAAGGATCTTCTCCATGACCAGCCTTTGGTGCACCTTGACGGACATGATCATCGGCTGCTTGCGCAGGATGTAGCGCTCCAGGTTGGCGAGCGACTCGTATCCCCTGTCTGTGACCAGGATCACCTTCGGGAACCCGGCGTGGTTTAGGTCGGTGAGTATCGTCTCCACACTTCTGGAGTCGGGAATGTTGCCGGGGAATGTCCTGTAATAGATTGGCATATGGCTCTCCAGGGAGTACACGACTACTTCGATGGTCTGTTCCAGAGGCAACCTATCCTTGCTCCTGCCCCACTTGATATCAGCC